>CBEWDL010000076.1:0-15605 GCA_965555375.1 uncultured bacterium | reverse complement strand
AAAGGCTCTCCCTGCTCCTTTTCATTCTTATACATCTCAATCGCCTGCCAGCCATCAGCCGTACATCTTACCGTATAGCCGCTTCTGGTCAGCATCTTGTTGAGCATATCCCTGATAAACTCTTCGTCATCGACCACCAGAATCTTGCCGGTTCCAGATAATGGCTTGTCATGGGCCGATTCCCGCAATTGTAGTTTTTCATCGGAAGCGGGAAGGTAAATATAGAAGGTGGTACCTTCTTCGATTTGCGATTCGACATTGATATATCCGTTGTGTTTCTTGATTATAGAATAGGCGGTCGCCAGCCCCAGGCCATTGCCCTTTAATTTGGTCGTAAAAAACGGGTCGAATATCTTATCAAGATGCTTTTCGGGGATGCCGGTGCCCTGATCCCGAATCGTAATCCTGACATATTTACCCTCTTCCAGGGGAAGAGAATGTTCGGGCTTAACATATATATTCACGATGTCCAGCTTCAGGATACCACCTTCCGGCATGGCCTGATCCGCATTAATAATCAGATTCTGGATGACCTGGCCGATCTGGCCGGCGTCGAATCTCGCCCCCCAGATGTCATCCGATATCGAATATTCGCATCTGACATTGGAGCCGCTGAGCGTGAAACCGGCTGTTTTCTTGGCTAATTCCACAATGGAAGCGGTTTGCATGACCGGCGCTCCTCCTTTGGAGAAGGTGAGCAGTTGGTATGTCAACGCCTGCGCCTGCAATGCTGCCTTTTCAACATCTTCCAAGCCCGAATATATCTCATCCTGTTTATCGAGAAACGCCTTCACCATGGAAATATTCCCCAGTATGGCAGTTAAGGTATTATTGAAATCATGCGCGATGCCGCCGGCGAGCAGGCCGAGTGATTCGAGCTTTTCGGATCTTAAAAGCTCTTCTTCCATCTTTCGCATATCCGTCATATCCCTGAACACGCCAAGAGCCCCCTTGAATTTTCCATCTTTTTCGAACAGCGAAGTTACAGTTACAAGCATCAGACGTTTTTCTCCATCCCCTCGATTAAACTCAAGCTCGTATGCACTCCTGATACCCCTATGTCGCATGGCGGTTTGCTTTCTTGCTATCTCAAATTGCTCGGGATCTAAAAACTCTTCCAAACTTCTACCCAGAAGCTGGCCGCGCTCGACCCCAAATATGTCATGAGCTGCAGGGTTGGCAAATACGAAACGCTCCTCCGGATCGACTATTCCCACACCTTCTCCCTGGTTTTCCACGAGAGTTCGAAAACGCTCTTCACTCTCCCGCAACGCCTCCTCGGCCCGCTTGCGCTCGGTGATATCCAGAGAATATTCAATCATCTGTACGACATTTCCCTCGCCGTCAAAAATCGGATACCCCCTGATTTCCACAATTCGCTTATCGCCATTTTTGTTATAATGGATGTGCTCGCAGGATACCGGTTCTCTTGTTTCTTTCACTATTTTGAGTGGGCAGGTGTGATCTGGGGAGTCGCAGGGTTTATCCATTCTATGAGTCAGGGCATAGCAAGTCGAATCCTTTGTAATTGCTGCCGAGCAGGCCGCGGAATTCGTCAATACAACCGTATAATCGCTGGCATCAATGACGTAAAACGGATGGGTAAGGGACTCGATGGTATTTTTCAACATTTCATTTTGCTGGCGAATCTTTTCCTCCGCCTTCTTCTTTTCGGTAATATCGACATTCATCGAGACCAGATACTCAGGAATACCATCTTGCATGATAAAGCTGCCAGTGTATTGAATCCAGATTAACTCGCCGTCGCTATTCAGGAATCGCGTTTCGCCTAAGGATATCGGCTTCCCATTTTCAAAGCGTTCATTATAACGTTTCCGACGATCCTCTGGATCGCCCGGGTGCATTAATACCTCGTAAAAAGGCCGACCAATAAGCTGGTCTTTGGAATAGCCATAAATCTTGCAATACGTGGGGTTTACATAATGGTAGATGCCATCCCTGTCAGTGAGGCAAATGCCGATAGGAGAGTTTTCCCATATGGCCTTATAGTGCTCTTCGCTTTCTTTGAGTGCCTCCTCGGCCCGCTTGCGCTCGGTGATATCGACGCCCTGGGCAATAGTTGCCAGAAGAGTCGTACCGTCCTCGGCATATATGTTGGCCGAATTCCAGAGAACCAGCCTTTTTTCTCCGTCGTTCCGAATTATGGGGATCTCCACGCTCTGCCAGAATTCGCCACTGGAAGCCTGAATTACCCTGAGCAACGACTGCTTCCGGCTATCCTCGGGGAACAGCATACTCAGCTTTTGGCCGATAACATCATCGGTCTTAAGGCCGGTTAGATATTCAAAAGCCCTGTTGAAGCGGGTAATTCTCAGCCGGGGATCCCAGATGATAATCGGACAGTTGGCATTGTGGATTAGCTTTTCGAGGAAATCGCGCGTCTCAGCTGTTTTCCGCTCCGTCCTGGCATTTCGTTCGCTTAACATGGCAACTACAGATGCGGTTATCAGAAGTATCAAGACTCGAAGACACTCCGGCGGACTCGGAGCGGCAGGGTCCAGGAAAGCGTGGCCGGATAACAGCAACACCCCTGAGATTGCGGCCACGGCCAGACCTTTTCTTTTCCACCATAGGGAGGCCAGGATGGTTGGAATATAGAAAAAATGCGTATAGATAATCTCAGTTTTGAGCACGAAATGGAAATAATACATGATGAGAAACGCACCGGCAAAGAGGACAGCCACAATCGCTATTTTGTATTTTTCCATTCGGTTTGGAGATCCCATTCTCATCATCTTGAATGCCCGCTATTCTAATTGGCGGTAAGACTACATCTCTTTCTCATTTCGTCTGCGTTAACGTCGATATGCGAATGGCAATGGCTGCGATCATATATCCATCCTGCTTTTACCTTTACTGTCGCATTCCATCCGGGAGCCCTTCAATTACCGGTGTTGTTTCGAAATCCGGTTATACGACCGGCCGCAAAAAAATATCAGATATCGCGCTTGAGCTAACCGCAATTCGAAGGGTGGCCTATTTTTTGGGGGTGGGATCATACAAGTTATTAAGATAGCCGCACCTGACGCTTTCGCCTTTTTCGCGAGCCGAGTTAATCTTACCTATCTGTAAATTCGTATCGTCATTTCCAGCTATTAGCTTTAAGAAAGTTGCATTTTGAAACATGTAATCTGCGCTTCGTCGTTTCTGCGGGTGGGTAGCCTGAGGCTCTTCCACACATACGAGTCGCAGAGCAACGGCATACCGGCTGAAAGTTCCATGCCGGGGGATGACAGAATGGAGGGAAAGATAAACCGTCAGGCGATCCAGATCGTCTTTATATTGACAAATTCCTTGATACCATAATGGGACAGCTCCCGTCCGTAGCCGGATCTTTTCACGCCGCCGAACGGCAGACGGGGATCGGATTTGGTCATACCGTTGATAAATACTGCGCCGGATTCTATCCTGCGCGCCACAGACTCGGCTTTCTCGATATCGCGCGACCATACAGATCCCCCCAGCCCGAACTCCGAATCGTTGGCGACCGCAATTGCCTCTTCTGTATCCTTAACCGGTATGATTGCGGAAACGGGGCCGAACGTCTCCTCTTCGTAGACGGGCATTCCCTTTTTCACATCGGTCAATACCGTAGGCAGATAAAACGCTCCGGTTCGGTCGGCCCTTTTGCCGCCGCAGAGAAGCCTGGCACCTGCTTTTATCGAATGCTGCACCTGACCATCCAATTCCTCCAGCAAATCGGTGCGGGCCAGCGGGCCAAGCTGCGTGTCCTCTGAAAGAGGATCGCCGATTGCAAGGGAGTTCATGATATCAACCTGATACTCTTCAAACGATTTCACCATCGGCTCGACCACAATAAACCGCTTGGCGGCGATACAACTCTGGCCGGCATTTATCATCCTGGCCCTGGCGGCCGTATTTGCACACGATACGATATCGGCATCCTCCAGGACGATATACGGATCCGATCCTCCAAGCTCCAGGACCGTTTTTTTCAGCTCACGACCGGCTATGGAGGCCACCTGGCTCCCCGCCGGTTCGCTTCCCGTAAGCGTGACCGCTCTTATGTTCTTGTTTTTTATTACATCCCCTACCTGTGCTGCGGGAATCAATAATGTCCGGAAAATGTTTTGCGGGAATCCGGCCTCTCTGAAAACCTCCTCTATCGCCAGAGCCGATCCGGGCACGTTTGACGCGTGCTTCAGGATCGCCGCGTTGCCAGCCATAAGAGCTGGCGCTGCAAAACGAAAGACCTGCCAGAACGGGAAATTCCACGGCATTACCGCCAGGATGATGCCCAATGGCTCGAAAGTCACGAAGCTTCTGCTGGCGTCGGTCTCTATGATCTCATCCTGCAGGAATTTTTCAGCATTTTCGGTATAATACTCGCAGACCCAGGCGCATTTCTCGATCTCGGCACGGGATTCTCCGATTATCTTTCCCATCTCCAGCGTCATGACACGGGCATACTCCTCCTTTTTCTGCCGCAGGATACGTGACGCTTTATGCATCAATCTGGCACGATCCGAAAACGATGTTGTCCGCCAGGTTAGAAAATCGTTCTGAACGGATTCTATGATCTGATTTGCCTCGTCCGGTGAGTGTTCCTCATATTCCTTGATTAATTCATCTGTAGCCGGATTTATCGCTTTCATGGTTGCCTCGCCCTTCTATGATTCAAAACGCCCCAATCTATCACGATCCATTTTCTTGCTCAATTCACCATTTGCCCGCCGATATAAAAGTATCTTCCCCGGATGTGCGGCCTTAAAGCATCCTGCAAATCCCGAAATCAAGCTTAAGAAATATCGCTGGCTTTTTCAAGATTTATAAATTAATTGCATTCGATGAAACCGAGTGCACGACCGGCTATTGACGGTCATTACGCATCATGAACTAATCCCGCACCAGACGACAGCGAATGAGGCATATCAGGTCGGAGATGGTGAAAGATTCAAGCGTCCCAGAGTGTAGAATTTCATTCGGCAATATCTCACTGGCCTGCATATACATATTCATAAACGTCCTGTTCGTATGGAAATATGCCTCTGACCGCATCCAGTACCCGCTGATATTATCCCTGATCTATATTGTAATCATATCCATAGTCTTGTATCTAACATTAAAAGACTACAGGACAAATCTATCGGCCAGCGTTCAGAATAGAATCTACCTCTCGGTAGTCGCCTTTTCTGCATGCGCTCTAACCATAATCATGTTTCAGTTCGATCCTGAGAAGATCGCCGTCGGAAGATACCCGGCCATGTATGAATGGATAACAAGATTGCTGAGCGGTGAATTCCCCTATGCCTCCGATATCAATCCTTCCGGTTTCCCATTCCTTTTTATACTGGCAATTCCCTTTTATATTCTCGGCGACCTCGGATTTTTCCAGATATTCGGCTTCTTAGTGTTTGCGTTTATTGTTCACATCGAGAGCAGCAAGAACGATCTCTTCAGGTTTCGAACCGTCCTGCTGTTGATAACGGCGCCGATATTCCTGTTTGAAATCGTCGTCCGCAGCGACCTGTTCAGCAACATGGTCATAGTTATGCT
Organism: uncultured bacterium; assembly: GCA_965555375.1. Taxonomy (GTDB): domain Bacteria; phylum Zixibacteria; class MSB-5A5; order UBA10806; family UBA10806; genus CBDVBL01. The sequence goes on along the minus strand of CBEWDL010000076.1, from coordinate 10,067 downwards.
GTATCTGGTATTCTTTCAATTACATGGCCGTAATAGAGGGTATATTTTCCCCATATTGTTCGGGGTAGCCGGAGGACTATTACTGTCGACCAGGGGAGTGGTATTTCTCGTCTATATTATCTTCTTTTTATTTATGATTAGAAGACGTCGATTCAAATATGGCCTTTTTATTTTCTCTATGTTAGCTGGCTTCATTCTCACTCTGGCGCCTTTTCTTATCTGGAATGCGGGTCATTTTATCGAATCCGGGCCGTTTGCAATTCAACTGTCTTATATTCCGGGCTGGGTCTTTTTTCTATCGGTCATTGCCTCGGTTATATGCGGCCTGAGTATTAGATCGCCCAGGGGTATCTATACCGCAATTTCGGTGACGCTCTTTGGTGTCGTGCTTGTCGCGTTCGTTATTTCGATAATCAACTTTGGCCTGACAGAATCGGTCCTGGGCGACAGATTTGATATTTCCTATTTCTCGTTTGCCCTGCCGTTTCTATTATTATCGCTATCACGGTCAGGTGAATCGGATTATCCGAAAATCCCCGAGCGATAACATGAGGGTCAAAGAAAGCCTTGTTAGATAGAAGATGATGGATTAGCTTGCCGGATGACCGATAAAAGCGGAATCCTGATTCGGAGGAGGAGACTGTGAATAAGAAGAGTATCGCTTTCGCCCTTTTGCTTTTATTTGCTTTGCTCGCATGCTCCTGTTCCACCGATCATTCCCGCCCCGCCGATGTGACCCAAGCCCTGGAATCCGCCGAGGATAACCGGGCGGAACTGGAAAAGCTATTAGCTTACTATGCGGGAGACATTGACTCGCTTAAGTTGGAGGCTGCATATTATCTGATATCCAATATGGAAGGCCACGGCTACGTGACCTACGACCTCGTCGATTCGGCAGGCATCAAGCTGGATTTCAATGTTCTCGATTATCAGGACTTCAAGGCTTTGAGGGCGGCAACCGATGAACTGGAAGATCAGCATGGCGAGTTGGATTTTGAAAAAAACGAATTGACCTATGACTTAGATGTCATTACCTCGGAATTTTTAATCGACCAGATAGACCACGCGTTCTCGGCCTGGAGTCAGAAATCATGGTCAAAAGATTTTTCATTCGACCAATTCTGTGAATATATCCTGCCGTATCGGGGCAGCAACGAACCCCTGGAGAGCTGGCGCGAGACCTTTCTGGAGAAGTATAAAGATATCGCCGTCAAAATGACCGATCCGTCCGATCCGATCGAGGCGGCGGCGCTGATCAACGATGATATCAAATCATGGTTCAAGTTTGATCCACGCTTCTATTACCATCCCACGGATCAGGGACTGTCGGAGATGCTCGAGAACAAGCTGGGACGATGCGAGGATATGACCAATCTGGCCATCTACGCTATGCGGGCCAACGGTCTGGCAGTCACCAGCGATTTTACGCCCTACTGGGCCAATGCCGGGAATAACCATGCCTGGAACGCCATCGTCACACCCGACGGCCGAGTAATTCCGTTTATGGGAGCCGAGAGCAACCCGGGAAAGTATCGCCTGGCCAATAAACTGGCCAAGGTCTATCGTAAGACCTTTGGCAAACAAAGAGACAATCTCGTTTTTCAGGAGAAAAAACAGGAGAAGATTCCCCGCTGGCTCTCCGGCAAGAGTTATATCGATGTTACCGCCGATTATACCGATGTCTGTGATGTTACGATGGAATTCAAGCAAGAAGTTCCTGATTCGGTCGATATCGCCTATCTCTGCGTGTTCAACTCCGGCGAATGGAAGCCGATTCACTGGGGCAGAATCGAGAGCGGCTCGGCGACCTTCACCGATATGGGCAAAGACATCGCCTTCATGCCGGCGCTATATATCAACGAGGAAATCATGCCGTTCGGATCGCCATTCATTCTCAACATCGACGGTATTGTCGAGGAATTAGAGCCCGATGATCTAAATAAAATACCGGTTCAACTGACCTCCACTACCCGCCGCAAACAGGAGATCTCAACAGACGGCATCTTAAAGACTTTCCTGACCGCCGGAGTGGAGTATGAGCTGTTCTACTGGGATGACGGCTGGCAGGCGCTGGGTAAATCTATTGCCAGTGATAAGCCTTTGGTTTTCGACGGTACACCCGCCGGATGCCTTTACTGGCTGGTGGCTGTCGATTCGGATAAGGAGGAGCGCATATTCATAATCGAAGATGGCCGTCAGGTATGGTGGTAGGGAAGCATTCGAATCTTAGCGTTGTAATATACGGCAGAGATCGTTGAGATCAGCCGATACTCCTTAAATTCCTATCTCAAAACTCTCGCCGAACCCCGGTATAACAACGTCCCACCCCAACTTATCTCGAATCCTCTCCGCTAGCGATGTCGATGCCTCCGGCTCGCCGTGGACGATAAATGTCTTCTCCGGGGGCCTGTCGAAACCCATTAACCAGGCCAGTATTTCATTATAGTCGGCATGGCCCGAGAATCCCGAGATCTTCTCCACCCTGGCATTGATCGGAATCTGACGACCATGAATCTTCACCGACGGCTGGCCTTCGAGGATCATCCGCCCCCGCGTGCCGGAAGCCTGATAGCCGATAAACAATATCGTATTCTCTCGTTGCGGCAGACGCTGCACCATATGGTGAAGAATCCTGCCTCCGGTGACCATACCGCTGGAGGAGATAATTATAGCCTGGCTTTCCCTGTTATTTATGGCTTTGGACTGTTCCCTCGTATCGCAGAGACGAAGTTGCCGGGGACGAAATATCCCCACCCCTTTCAAGGTCAGAACCCTGCTGGTTATATCAAAATCCGAAATCCTCTTTCTGAAAATGTCGGTGACATCTATAGCCATAGGAGAATCTACAAAAACCGGCAGCGAAGGAATTCTTCCCTGTTCTTCCAGCTCCCTGATCAAATATAGAAGCGTCTGGGTTCGTCCCACGGCAAACGACGGAATCACCAGAACACCGCCCCTTTTCACACTTTCCTGGATTACTCTTGCGAGCTCATCGACCTGCGAAACCTCATCATGCAGCCGATCCCCATAGGTGGATTCCAGGATTAGATAATCAACACTGAAAACCTGGACGGGATCTCTCAGAAGTTGCTTGTCGGGTCTGCCGATATCCCCGCTGAAAAGAATCTTTTTGCTCCGTTTGTTATCGCCTGTTTTGATATCGACTAAGGCGGAACCAAGAATATGACCGGCGTCTTTGAATTTAAGTCGTGCTGTATCGTCAATGTAAAAATCCTCGCCGTAATGCAAAGGTGCAAAAAACGATAGAGATTTTTCGGCGTCTTTTACGGTATACAGAGGTTGTGCCGGCTTATGTTTGGAATAACCCTTTTTATTCGCCCAATAGGCGTCTTCTTCCTGGATTTTAGCGCTGTCTTTCAAGAGGATCTCACAAAGATCGTGGGTCGCATCGGTGCAATGTATGGAGCCCGAAAATCCCTCTTTGCACAGGCGCGGCAGATATCCGGTATGATCGATATGCGCATGGGTCAGGAGAATCCTATCGATTTCCGATGGTTTCACAGGAAACTCATCCCAGTTTTTCAATCGATTCGCTTTGCGCCCCTGAAACATCCCGCAATCAACCAGAATCTTTCTGCCGTGCAGTTCTAGAAGAAATCTCGAACCGGTCGTCGTGCCGGTGGCCCCGTAAAACGTTAATTTTCCCATTTACGAGCCCTATTGTCAGTTCTTGTTCTACTCATCTCTCGAATCACAATTTCCTCATTGAAAACGCAGAATAACAGTTTTGATGACGAATTTCAATCTGTAACCGCCTGACTCAAAGATAAATAAAAAATGACCGTGGTGTCGACCCTCCGAGATCGACACTTTCAAGCAGTAATGAAGCTGTCGACTGCGGAGAGTTGACAGCACCAAGATTCTAAGGTCTTACTTTTTCTGTTTTTGTGTTGGCAGCCGGCGCACGCTATTCGAGCGGCACTGTGGACATGACCGCTCGGTGACATTGTTGGGATCGTAGCTGCCCATATATTCATGCCCGCAGTGAAGGCATTTGAACTTAGTCTCTCTGGCCGCCATCAGACACTCACCTCCGCGCCTGTCTCCACCGTCTTTTTCTTCTTTTTCTCTTTTTCCTCATCCTCTTTGAGGACTCTCATGGTGTATTCGATCTCCTCTTTTGTGACGGCCTTAACCATATCTTCCAGTTCGCGCATCACCCTGGCGAATTTCTGCCCCTCGGCAGCGGATATCCATTCGAGCTGCAGCCGGTCGGTCCGGATACCCAGCTTGTCCAGTTTATTCCAGAGTTTATCCATCCGCTTCTGGGTCCAGTGCACGGCGTTGATATAATGGCAATCGGCAAAATGACAGCCGGAGACCAACACCATGGGCGCTCCCAGCTTGAACGCATGAAGCACGAATTTCTCATCGACTCTTCCAGAACACATGGTCCTTATCAATCTGCAGGTCGTTGGGTATTGCAACCTCGATGTACCGGCCATATCGCCGCCGGCGTAGCTGCACCAGTTGCAGGCGAAAGTCAGAAGGTGTTTGTGAGGCTCGACGGCCAGGATAGCCTCGGTCTGGGCCATGATCTGCTCATCGGTGAAATGTCTCATGATGATGGCATCCTGCGGACACTCAGCGGCGCAAGCGCCGCACCCGGCGCAGGCGGCCTGAATAACGACCGGCAGCTTCTTCGCTTTTTTGTCCGACGAGAGAATAGCATTATAAGGACAGACCCTGGCGCAAAGGCCACAATAGTTGCACTTTTCGCCATCGATCTGCGAGGTGATCGCCTCCACCTTAGTCTTGCCCGCATTCAGCAGAATGCTCGCCCTGGCCGCGGCGGCGCTGGCCTGAGTGACACTGTCTTTAACGTCCTTGGGCGATTCGACGCAGCCTGCGATATAGACGCCTCTGGTCGGCGCATCCACGGGTTTCAGCTTCGGGTGAGATTCCATGATAAAGCCATCAGAGGTGGTCGAGAGAGTCATAAGCTTCTTGATCTTGTCGCCGTCCTGCCGCGGGATAACTCCCTGGGAAAGAACCAGCATCTCGAGCTCGTGCTTTTCGAGCTTGCCGGTGGTGGTGTTCTCAACGGTCAGGATTAAATTACTGGTTTCGGGATCTTCGACAACGTCCCCGGGAATGCCTCTGATATATTTAACTCCCTCCTCCCTGCTGCGCATATAGAGATCCTCGAAGCCCTTGCCGAAAGAACGGATATCCATATAGAAGACCCTGGCCTCGATTCCGGGATAGTGGTCTGAGAGCAAAAGGGTATCCTTGACCGTATTCATGCAGCAGATATTGCTGCAATAGGGGTTGCCCCGGCCATCGCGCGAACGTGAACCGACACACTGTATAAACCCTATCGATTGTGGGATTTTGCGATCGGTGGGACGGATAAAGTGACCCTCCGTGGGACCGCCGGCGCAAATCAACCGTTCAAACTCCAGGCTGGTGATGACGTTCTCGTAGCGCGTATAGCCATATTCATCGTATTCAGTTGGATCGTAAACATCCATACCGGTGGCCACGATCACGACCCCTACCTCGATATTCACCAGTTTGTCCTGGTCATCGTAATTGATACATTTTTTCTCGCAGACCTCAGCGCATTTACCGCAGGCAATGGGGTTATTGCCGAGGCAGTCGTCCATATTCAGGATATATGATGATGGCACTGCCTGGGGAAATGGCATGTAGATCGCTTTGCGCGATGAGAACCCTTGCTGGTATTCATCAGGCACCGCCACCGGGCAGACATTGGCGCATTCCGCACAGGAGGTGCATTCATCAGGGTTCACATAGCGAGCCTTCTTGCGAACTGTCACGTTGAAATTGCCCACGAACCCGGCGACCGATTCGACCTCGCTGAAGGTCATCATTTCGACGTTGGGATGTCGACCGACATCCATCATTTTCGGCCCGAGTATTCATATGGAGCAATCCATTGTCGGGTAGGTCTTGTCCAGAGCCGCCATGATCCCGCCGATGGTCGGCTCTTTTTCAACCAGGTAGACTTTATGCCCGCCATCGGCCAGATCCAGAGCCGCCTGGATACCCGCCACGCCGCCTCCGATCACCAGCGCCGCTTTCGTTACCGGAACCTCCGTCTCAACCTGTGGCTCCAGCACGCGGGCTCTGGCAACCCCGCTGCGGACGAGATCTTTCGCCTTTTCGGTGGCCGCCTCCTTCTCGCTCTGGTGAACCCAGCTACATTGCTCCCGGATATTAACCATCTCGAACAGATATGGATTCAATCCGGCATCGGCCACGCATTCTCTGAACGTCGGCTCATGGATCTTGGGCGTGCAGGATGCCACCACGACCCGGTTGAGCTTATGCTCCACGATCGCTTTTTTGATCTCGTTCTGCCCCGGATCGGCACAGGTATATTTGTTTTGAACGACGGCCACAACATCGTCTAAGGTCTCAGCATACTTGCTGACCGCGGCACAATCCACGGTACCGGCGATATTGAGGCCGCATTCGCAAACGAATACACCGATGCGCAACTCTCCAGGTTTCTTCGATTCACTCGCCATTTCTATCTCCCCGAATGTCTGAGGCAAATTTATTCCAAAGGCGTCAACGCTTAAGAGCTTTAGCCACTAAATTCACATAATCGGTCAGCTTGATATCCACTTTCTGCGAATCCTCGCCGCATTCGGAACACCGAAAATGGATCTGGCATTTCGGGCAGGCGGTGACCAGCGTGCCCGCGCCGGTTGATTTAGCCTCGCTCAGCCTGCGATACTGGATCTGCTTTGAGGTGGCGTCGCAATTCATCCAGTTGGTGGTGCCGCAGCAGATGGCAGCATTTTTATTGTGCGTCATCTCCCGAAACTTGATCCCCGGTATAGCTGAAATGGTCTGCCGCGGCTGATCGTAGATTCCCATATATCTTCCCAGACGGCAAGGATCCTGGAAGGTGAGTTCCATCTCGAGATGATCAAATTCTAATTTATCAATATTATCCGCCACCACTTCGCTGATATGCTTAACCTCAAAGGAAACTTCACCGGATCTTTCGGGATAGAGTTTTTTTAATGTTAGTGCGCATTCCGGGCAGGCGGTAACCACCGTTTTGGCGCCGGTTTTCTCTATCTCTTTTAAATTCAGGCTACTCAACTCATCGAATTGCCCCAGCTGGCCAAGCCAGTACAGATCGTGGCCGCAACATCGCTCGTTATCCATGACGACCGGTTCTATTCCGATGTAGTTCAGAATTCTTACCGTATCCTGCGCGATGGAAATCGGCGAAAAATCGAAATCCTTGGCGAAGAAATCCTGATAATATGGCAGACAGCCGACGAAATAAAGAATATCTCCCTTCTTTTTAACCTTCAATCCCTTATCAGACTGGTTTGCCGAGCTAATCCAGCCGGTGCGATTCTGCTTCAGCTTCGGCGAGGTAGCCAGTTCCATGATATAATGGAGGGCGCCGCCATGGGATCGGTCGCCCGATTTGCCCAACCTGTATGCCGTAGCCCTCATATCACGCATATATTCCGAATATCTAACATCGACCGGGCAACGTTCCGAGCAAAGCTGGCAGGTAAGGCAGGACCACAGAAGACGATTGTCAACCAGCTCATCGAACCCGTAGAAAAGACCCTCAGCCACCAGCCGCCGGGGCGAATAGCTGTTGTTGGAATAAGAAATGGGGCATACCGCCGTGCATTTGCCGCATTCGAGACAGAAGGTGGCGCGGCTTTTCTTAAGTTCTTCGATAATCGCTTGCATGATCGCCTATTTCTTCGCCTTCTTTTTGTGATTCAGTGGACTTGGCCCTAACTCTGTAATCTGTTCAACAAACTCATTTATGACCTCCGCCCAGCGCGGCCCCTCCGCCGCAGAGACCCACTCCAGGCGAACCCGCTTCTCGTCGAGACCCAGGGTTTTCACCAGAGCTTTGGTTTTTTCGAACTGTTCCACGGCCTTATAATTACCGAAAATATAGTGGCAATCGCCGAAATGACATCCTGAGACCAGGACCCCATCCGCTCCCAGTTTGAGGGCTTTCAAGACAAATCCGGGTGTGACACGCCCCGAACATAACGTCCGAATGATCCTGAAATTAGGGGAATGCTGTATACGGCTGACACCCGCCGTGTCTGCCCCCGCATAACTGCACCAGTTGCAGGCAAAGGCGACGATGTTAGGAACGAACTTTTTTGGAGCTTTCTTCTTCTTTGTCTTGGTTGCCTTACCGGCCATGGCTTATACCTCACCCGCGAACAATGCTTCCAGCATTGAGTTGATTTGACCATCTGTAAAATGCTGAGCCGATATAGCACCGGTGGGACACCAACTGGCACAGGTGCCGCAACCCTTACACAAAGCCTGATTGATTTCTGCAACCATAAGCCCCGGGATGCTTTCTACCAGGGACGGTGCATGGTATTCGCAAATCTCTACACAGCGGCCGCATGCCCGGCATAACGCTGGTTCCACAACACACGTGGTCGGCTCGAGCGACACCGTATCGCGGGCGATAAACGAGGCTACTTTGGCCGCAGCGGCTGAGCCCTGCGCGATCGAATCAGCGATATCCTTGGGGCCACTGACGCAACCGGCCAGGAAGACTCCTTCGGTGGTGGTCTCCACCGGGCCGAGTTTGGCGTGGCGCTCCATAAAAAAGCCATCTGCGCCTAGCGGCACCTTGAGAATTTCATGAATCTTATCGGTGCTGGCCTTATTGGGCACCATACCGGCAGCCAGCACGACATAGTCTGCCGGGATCTCCAGTTGTCGATTCAAAGCCAACTCGAGGAGCTCGACATTCTCGGCACGGTTACCGTTGCCCGATACCAGTGGGAGTCTTTCCGGGGTGTAACGTATAAACTTCACACCCAGTGCCCTGGCGCGACGATAATGCTCTTCGGCTCTGGCGCCCACGGTGCGCATATCGCGATGCAGAACCGTCACATTTATGCCGCTTTCCCGCAGGCGGATGGCCTGTTTGATGGTCGTAGGACAGCAAAAGCGGGAGCAGGCGGCGTTTTTCTCAGGATCGCGGGAGCCGACACACTGGACAAAGGCCACCGAGTCCGGTGACTCCCCCTTTATCTGAATCTTACCCTTTGTATCGTGCAAAATATTTTCGAGTTCCTGGTTTGTAATAACATTTTCAAATCTCCCGTAGCCGAATTCCCCGTTGGGCTTATACAGGTCTGCACCCGTAGCTATAATTATTGTTCCAACCCTGAAATTACCGCTTGTAGTGGAGACATCGAAATTACCGACGAATCCCGGAATGGAGTTTATTTCGGTGGAAGCCATGACCTCCACCCGGCTGCCGTTTATTTTTTCCACCATCGTGCGGGCCAGCTCGACCGCCTGAAGATCGGCCGGGTAAACCCTGGTCAGGTTGTTCAAGACACCGCCAAGACGACCATCTTTTTCAATAAGGTAAACCTTAAATCCCTGAGCCTCGAGATCCAGAGCCGCGCGCATACCCGCCACACCGCCGCCGATAACCAGCACGCTCTGGTTGATGGGGATAGTTTTTTTATGCAATGGCTGGAGATTCCTTGCCTTGGCTACCCCCATCCTTATCAAGTCTCTGGCTTTCCGGGTGGCGATTTCCGGGACATCGCTGTGCACCCAGGAGCACTGGTCGCGGACATTTATCATCTCAAAAAGATACGGATTTAAGCCGATCTGCTGGCAACTATCCCGGAAGATCGGCTCGTGGGTGCGAGGCGTGCAGGCTGCCGCCACGACGCGGTTGAGATGGTGTTCTTTAACCTTCTCCTGCATCAGGCGCTGACCTTCATCGGAGCACAAAAACAGATTGTCCTCGACATAGGCTACATCGGGGATTCCTCCGGCATATTTCTCCAGAGACTCGATATCGAGGACTCCGGCGATATTGATTCCGCAATGGCAGAGAAAAACCCCGACCCGGGGAGGTCCGGAGATATCCAATTCTTTTATTTCTATTGGCTTTTCTTCTATCCGGACTTTAGCGGCAAACCTCTCCGCCTCCGCCGCCGCACCCGAACCCTGAGCAACCGAATCGGAAATATCGTTAATACCGGCGGCACAACCGCAGACATAAACACCTTCTTTCTCCGTATGAAGCGGCG
>CBEWDL010000075.1:0-15717 GCA_965555375.1 uncultured bacterium | reverse complement strand
GTTATGATATTTAACACAAATAACCCTTCCGGATCTATACGTGGATTGCAACTCTATGATTTATAATAAGTTACAATTATCTTTTGTTGGCATAATTGTTGCCAATGAGGAAAACGTAGTTTGCTTCTCTCCCCTCAGTTGGTTTGGGACGGAGCCACGCTGAAAGTGTGGCTCCGCACAAAAATCGGGGATTGCAAAAACGGAAGATCTGGTCATCACAGCGGAAAAGCAGGAAACGAATCGTTTGATCGAGTTCGGCTTATGGCTATGGTAGAGCTTTAGGGCGCTACGAAATTCTTACAGGGAGCCTGCTAAAATGGTGCAGTTTTCCAGAGAACGATTGAAGACGGAGTTCGAGACCCTGGCGGTGGTCCACCTCGATTATCTCTATGGATTAGCCAGGGGACTCACCAAAGACTCAGTTTCCTCCGAGGATCTCGTGCAGGAGACCTACCTGCGCGCCTACCGAAATTTCGATATGTTCCGTCGGGGCACCAACTGCCTGGCCTGGCTTATACGCATCATGACCAACACCTTTATCAATCATTACCACAAAACGAAAAGAAAACCGATCCACCAGGAGTTTAATCAGGATATTTACCCGGATGAATCCAACGCCGATGCGCAGGTTCATGACGTTCATTCGGTGGATGACGATAAGCTTCTGGAATACTATGTCAGCGACCATGTCAAGAAAGCAATCAATTCTCTGCCGGGGGAATATCGGGTGATGGTCATCCTGGCCGATCTAAGAGGGTTACCGTATCAGGATATAGCCACGCATCTGGGCTGTCCCCTGGGCACGGTTAGATCGCGTCTATCCCGCGGGCGCACGCTGCTTAAGCGAAAACTGGTCGCTCTTCAGAATTAGCTTAAAATCGGCCTCATATCGGCCGAGACCTTTTTTTAAAATAGTCATGAAGCAAAATAGCTTGACATGATAATATTATTGGAATATTCTTAGAAGCTATGATGGTTGGGCCCATAGCTCAGCTGGTTAGAGCAACTGACTCATAATCAGTGGGTCGCAGGTTCGAGTCCTGCTGGGCCCATTTGGAGATCGGTTGTCGTGGGCGATTAGCTCAGTTGGTTAGAGCGTTCGGTTCACATCCGAAAGGTCACTGGTTCAAATCCAGTATTGCCCACCATTTGAAAATATGATTGATGGCAAGTTAGAAAATCGGATCAGGGAAGCCAAATTGCCTGAATTCCGCGGGCTGCTTTCGATGATCGGTTGCAGTTCGAAAACTAAAAGAAAAATGACGCATGCGCCGGATTCTGGCGCATTTTTTAATTCCTGACTGGAGGAGGAATTGCAGAAAGATCTATCGTTGCTTTTGGACCTTCAGGAGATAGATGATCAACTCGGTGAATTGGAACGTTCCAAGATCTACCTGCCGGAGATGATTCAAAACCTCGAAAAGGAGCTAACCGGCCTGGAAAATGCTATTGAAGATGACGGAGCCGCTTTGCTGGAAGGCGAAAAAGAGCAGAAATTGCTGGAGTTGGAGATTGAAACAGACAAACAGGAACTGGAGAGATTTCAAAAACAGATGAGAATCATAAAGACGAACAAGGAATATGACGCTCTAACCGCCGAGATTGATTCGAAAAGACGGGAGATCTCCAACAAAGAAGAGCAGGTGCTCACCCTGATGGCTCAAATCGATGAATATCAGGAGAAACTAACCGAAATGAAGGGGCGCCTGCAGGAGGTCCAGGCCTCCAATACCGAGCAACTCAGCATGCTTAAAGCGCAGGCATCGACTCTCGAGGCCAAGATCGACGAGAAGATGGCGCTGCGCGGAAATATCGTAAAGGATATAAATAGACAGGTTATCGGCACTTACGAAAGAGTTCGAAAGGGCAAGGGCGGTATGGTGGTTGTGCCGATTCGCAAGAAAGCATGTAGCGGCTGTTTCAGACAGATTCCACCGCAGCGAATACAGGAGATTCGACGCGGCGATCGGATTTTCGCCTGTGATAGCTGCGGGAGGATTCTAATCTGGACCGATGAGAGCGCTATTTGATAGATTCTTATCGCCCGCTGGTAATAGGGAAACATCCGCCTTCTTTTGGCGGTTAATTTTTTATAACAGAGTGGGGGTATTATGATGGATACGATGAAGCCGGCTATGACTTTTGATGATGTTCTTCTGGTGCCCGCAAAATCATCGATTTTGCCGAACCAGATAGATCTTAAAACCAGATTGACGAATTCAATTGCTCTGAATATCCCGCTGGTTTCCTCAGCCATGGACACCGTGACCGAGTTCGCCATGGCCATCGCCATGGCTCGCCAGGGTGGAATAGGGATGGTTCACAAAAACCTTTCCATCGAGGAACAGGCGTCTGAGGTGGATAAAGTCAAGCGTTCGGAGTCAGGCATGATCGTAGATCCGATCACTCTATCTCCTGACGATTCAATCGGGGCGGCGCTGGAAACGATGAAGAAATTCTCGATCTCGGGAATCCCTATAACCAGGAATGGAAAACTTGTCGGCATTCTCACCAATCGCGATCTGCGCTTTCATCGCGATCCGACGGTCAGGATAGATGAGGTAATGACAAAGGAGAACCTTATCACCGTGCCGGAGGGGACGGATCTTGAACAGGCTAAGGAACTTCTGCATAAACATCGCATTGAAAAACTCCTCGTTGTGGATTCTGAGCGGAATCTCAAGGGCTTGATCACCGTTAAGGATATCATGAAACGTATCCAATACCCCAATGCCTGCAAAGACGAGCGGGGTCGGCTGAGGGTCGGGGCCGCGGTTGGAGTCACCGGAGATATGATTGAGAGGGCAACGGAGCTAATTAAAGCGGGTGCCGATATAATTACGATCGATTCATCTCATGGTCATTCGGAGGGCGTCATAAAAGCGATTGAGCGGCTGAAAAAGGAATTTCCCGGGTGCGAACTGATAGGGGGTAACGTGGCCAGTTTCGAGGGCGCATCCGATCTGATTGCCGCCGGTGTCGATGCCGTGAAAGTCGGCGTGGGGCCGGGCTCCATCTGTACAACTCGGGTGGTTACGGGCGCCGGGATGCCCCAGATCACGGCGATCATGGAAAGTGCCAGGGCGTGCGAAAAGAGCGATATTCCGCTTATCGCCGACGGGGGAATCAAATATTCAGGCGATGTGGCCAAGGCATTGGCGGCCGGCGCCGATTCCGTCATGATCGGTTCGCTTCTCGCCGGAACGGATGAATCTCCGGGCGAAGCTATACTTTTTGAGGGACGCTCGTATAAGGTATATCGCGGCATGGGTTCGATTGAATCCATGAAAAGGGGAAGTGCCGATAGATATTTCCAGGAGACCGAATCGGGCAAGATGGTCCCGGAAGGAGTTGTGGGCAGGGTGCCTTATAAAGGTCCTCTGGCTGATTCAGTTTATCAACTTATGGGCGGCCTGAGGGCCGGGATGGGTATCTGCGGGACAAATGATATACCAACGTTCAAAAAGAAGGCCAAGTTCGTGCAGATCACGGGGGCCGGTTTGCGGGAAAGCCATCCCCATGATGTCAAAATAATTAAGGAGGCGCCGAATTATCGGACCCTGGATTGATTCTTTGGTGGGATTTCCGGGTGATGATTTCGATTAATCTGTTATGCACGACGCTTGTAAAAAGAAACACGGAAAAATCTTGACAATCGCTTCCGATATGATTAGCATTGATTATGAGTTTCAGAATCAGTTCATCCGGGATAAGAGGGTGATGGAACAGGAAGGTTTTTTCAGACAGAATCGGGTTTAGCAGCAGGCAATCGTAGGTTGGAGAAAGAAAGGCTCTCAATCTCCGATATATTAAGTGGAGTATATTCAGAGAATTCAGGATAGAAGGAAAATCATGAAAAAGGAAAAAAAGATCCTGGCCAATTATCTCAGGCAGAAAGGGTTGAAACAAACAGCCCAGCGGGCGGCTATTCTGGATACTTTTCTCTCCACAGCCAAACATATCTCGGCGGACGATCTGCACAGCATGATCAGAAAGCAAAACCCGCGGATAGGGTTTTCCACCGTGTATCGCACCTTGAGACTCTTTACCGAATGCGGAATTGCCAAAGAGGTCAATTTCGGGGATGGCCGGGCCCGCTTTGAGCGAGGATTCGATAAGGGTCAGCATGGTCATTTGATCTGCACCAATTGCGGGAAAACGGAGGAGTTCAATATCGGCGCCATGCAGAAATCTATAAAGCAGATTACTTTCAGATCAGGCTTCGAGGCCGAAGGACATCGATTCGAGATCTATGGTCTATGCAAATGCTGCAAATAAAAATTTTTTGGCTTTTGTTTGAGAATGATTGTCAAAATCATGATTTTGCTTGGTCAGAACCCGGTGCGGGCGATTAAGGATGATTGAGCAGACGGAAAAATCCATTTCAGCCCCGCCGGTGATACTGGTCGGCAATCCTAACGTCGGAAAGTCGGCCCTGTTCGGGGCCCTTTCCGGACGATACGTCGAGGTCTCCAATTATCCCGGAACCACTGTTGATTACCTGTTAGGTTGGACCAGGATTGGCGGGATTAAACGGCGAATCTTCGATTCCCCCGGGGCCGATGCGCTCTCACCTGTATCGGAGGACGAAAAGGTTACACGGGATTTGATTCTGGGTCACCCGGACTCATCTATAATCTGCGTGATAGATTCTAAGAATCTGCAAAGGGGTCTGGTGCTTCTTTCGCAGCTGGCCGAGCTCGGAAAGGAGGTTGTGGTCGCGCTGAATATGATTGATGAAGCGTGGGGCGCAGGCATGAAAATCGATTCGGCTCGCCTTTCAGAGACCATAGGGGTTCCGGTCGTAGCCACAATTGCGACCGAGAGACGAGGAACAGAAGAGCTGAAACGAGTCCTTTCTAAAGCCGCGGTACCAAGACTTCCAATCGCTTTTGATCCTGCTATCGAAGGCGCCGTGTCCCGAATCAGTGAAGTTCTTGGAAGCAACAACAGTATTTCCCGGGGATTATCCCTCAGCTATTTGAGCGGCGATGATGGTTTGCCGGATCTGGTTAGAAAAGAAGTCTCTTCAGAAAACTTAGATGAAATCGGCCAAATCAAATCCAGGCTTCAATCAACACTGGCCGAACCGTTGGGATTTGTTATTGCAAAAACCAGAAATAACAAGGCTAAACGAATAGTCGATAGCATACTGACCATTCGAGTTTCAACGGGAAGCAGGTTCCAGAGAAAGATTGGAGAGCTATCGCAGCACCCGGTTTACGGGATACCCACGTTGATCCTGGTTTTGATCGGGTTCTATTATTTCGTTGGGGTCTTCGGGGCGCAGACCCTGGTTGGCTTTCTGGAGGATAATGTTTTTGGTGGCATATTCAATCCATTCTTTGCCGGGCTCTTTGCGCTGGTGCCGTCGCAGTTCATTAATGATTTATTCGTCGGTGAATATGGGATCATAAGCATGGCCATAACCTATGCCCTGGCGTTGATTCTGCCGATTGTGACCACTTTCTTTCTGGCTTTCGGCGCATTGGAAGATTCAGGTTACCTGCCGCGGCTGGCTTTCATGCTTGACAGGATTTTCAAAAAAATAGGCCTTAACGGACGAGCTGTGCTGCCTATGATTCTCGGTTTGGGATGCGGCACTATGGCGGTGTTAACGACCAGAATATTGAATACGAAGAAGGAAAAAATACTGGTTACCTTCCTCCTCGCCCTGGCAATACCCTGCTCGGCGCAGCTTGGAGTAACCCTGGGAATACTGGGGGCAATTTCCGGCTGGGCTGTTTTGATCTGGCTATCTGTTATTGGTGGGGTGCTCTTCTTAGTTGGGTATCTGTCATCGAAAGTAATACCGGGCAGGTCCACAGATTTTATCCTGGAGATACCGCCGTTGAGGCTGCCAGGGATAAAAAACATCGTCGTAAAAACGCTGATGCGGCTGGAATGGTATCTCAAAGAGGCTGTTCCGCTGTTTGTTCTGGGCACGCTGATTCTATTTATTCTGGATAGAATAAACCTTCTGGGGATTATAAAAAAGCTAATGTCGCCTATAGCGGTCGGCATACTTGGCCTGCCGGAACGGTCTGCCGAGGCATTCATTCTTGGCTTCTTGCGCCGCGACTATGGCGTGGCCGGCTTTAAGATGCTGTTTGATGATGGCCTTCTCGATCCGATCGGCGCTATCGTTGCCATGACGACGATTACCCTGTTCGTGCCGTGTATCGCCAGTTTCTTTATTATCATCAAGGAACGCGGCCTCAAGACTGCTCTGGGTATGGTGGCATTCATCTTACCGTTCGCAATCTTAGTCGGTGGGCTTTTGAACGTAGTGCTGCGGGGGGTGGGAATATGGTGGTAACCTGTCCGCTCTGTGGCTACCGGTTCGATCCGGATTCTATGACGGTCTGCAGAGGTTGCCCGCTAAATTCCAATTGCGATAAAATCTGCTGCCCCAATTGCCAGTATGGGTGGATCAGATCATCTTCATTGCTTGAATTATTGTCAAAAACATTCAAACGGAGGAGCAGTTCTGGAGATTCATAAAGAACATACGATCCATGAATTTTTGGAGGCGCTTTATAAGGCCTGGGAAGAGGGTAGATTGCCAATTGAAATCCCTGCCTTGAATCTGCCGGCACCGCCCTCTGAAGAGGAGCTAAACTCTCTTCGCCAACGGGGGATGATTATCTTCCGGGACGGCGCTGCAGATCTCACCTCGGCCGGCATGGTCTTCGCCGAGCAGATTGTAAGGCGGCATCGTCTGGCGGAAAGGCTCTTCTCTGAGATACTCGAGCTTAAAGATTCCGCTTTAGACTCCACAAGCTGCTCGTTCGAGCACGTGCTGGATCCAGCTGTTACCGAATCGGTTTGCACCATACTCGGTCACCCACCTACCTGTCCGCACGGCAAGAGGATCCCTCCCGGCGAATGTTGTAAGGGCTCCCGACGTCAGGTGGCGCCAATTGTCATTCCGTTGCATGAGCTGCCGGTCGGTCAGGAAGCTAAAATCGTATTTATTACAACTCCCCACCATCAGAGGCTCAGCCGGTTGGTGAATCTGGGAGTGGTTCCCGGAGGCAAATTCATTCTGCACCAGAAAAGACCGTCATATCTGCTGAGGCTGGGTTCGACCGAGATAGCAATCGATGATTCAATCGCCCGCGAAATATTCGTCAGAAAGATCTGAGCCTGGGCTCCCGAAGCCTTGCTGATATTATCAGGGATATTAGGGTCGTTATAAAAACTACACCGAATAGCCATTTGAGTGACAGAAGCTGACTGAGCCAGCCGCCAATGCCGGAGAATAGCACAGTGGGAGCAATCAGGGTATGAAAAAGCCCGATTGAAAGGACCCTGCCCTTTTCGGGAGATATTTCCAATAGATAGGTCATATATCCCATATCAATTCCGGATTCAGCCATCCCTATGAAAACAAAAACAGGCGCAAACATAATCGGGCTTACAGGATAGTAAATGCAAAGAAACGCTATTATGGGAGGAAAGGTTCTGGAAAGCGCCGCCAGGACGATCACCATCTTGTTCGAGATGCGGTTCGAAAGCCAGCCCCAGAGCAGGTTCGACGCCAGATACCCGATCATCTGGGCAGTCAGGTAAATCCCGGCCATCCATACAGGCGCGTTCAATTTTTCTAATGAGAAAACTACATAGAACGGTATGGCCATCAGGGCCGTGTTGATCCAGATACGGGAGAAAATAAGCTTCCTGAAATTATCATCATTTTTGAAGATGCTGAGGGCTGATTTAAGCTGAACCGACGGGGATGCCTTTGCCATTTGCTCTTTAACCTTCGGTTCCTTTATCAACGCAAATGCGGCCAGACCCAGAAGCATCAGGACCCAGGCCACCATGCAAACATAGCCGAAATCATACGGAAATGGATAGGTGGCGATAATCTTTTTCACCAGAAATCCTCCGAGGGCGGCCAACAGCCCCCCGGAGAACATCCGCAGGCCGAAGAAGCTTCCCCGTTTGTTCAGGGGGATGATCTTGCCGGCCACCTCGGTAAAGGCCACTCCAGCCATGCCGGAGGAGAACGCGAAGATGGTAAATGAAACGCCGAAAGCGATAAGGATCGCTGCGTAATTGTCTTTGAACACAAAGATGGATGCAATGGTGACGCCGAATAGTAGCAGCCGGATCGCTGAGAGGCCATTATAGAAAGATAGCACCCTTTCTCTATGAGCTAAGAAGACGGCCGCAAAGAGCTGTGGAAACAGCCAGCCGAACCATTCCAGATGTGAAAACAACCCTATCAGGACCAGGGAGTCAGTGAGCTGTGATATGAAGACCGGCAATACGGTCGAGCCGGCCAGGAATGCCAGGGCGGCCATGAAGAAAGTGCCGTTTAGAACGCCGAAAGTGAAATTTCTCTTATAATTCGGATCGTCGTGAGACATGGACGGTAAAATACTCTCTTCACCATCTTACGGCAAGCGGCATTGCGTCGGAGATCACGATAATCGGCATGCTTGAATATCCGGTAAAAATATGTTAAGTTAACAACCTGGAGGAATAGGCTCATGCTGTCTGGAGGGAAAGGGTTTTGAAAGCCGGATCAATGTCGAGATTCATTTTCGCCATATCGGTGGCTGCGGCGTCGGTTATGGCCAGCGACTCCCTGGCTATTCTGATAATGATACTGGCGGCGGTTGCCGCGCTGCTCGTCTGGGGAAATGATCCCAGATCCGTTTTTCGGGTGGCGCGGCTGGTTTTATTGCTCTTTGCATTCGTATTTGTTCTGCATCTGTTTTCGCATTCCGGCAGACGGCTCTTTTCGATTCTGTTTTTGACCGCGACACTCGAAGGAGCCGGGGCCGGCCTGTTCTATGGCGCCAAGCTGGTGGCATTCGCCTATGCCGCATACATAATTCTTCTGACGGTCGATCCGTTCGAGCTGACCAGGCCGCTGGAGCGAGCGGCCCGTCATCTCGGCTCCATGGGGAGGTTAATATCGTCTTCTACTCTTTCGTTTTCTCTGGCTTTGCGTTTTCTCCCCGATCTCTCCAGAGAGGGCAAAATGACTCTGCTTGCTTTCAGAACCAGAGGGGTCGGTTTTGAAGGGGGAATGCTAAAACGGGCCCGGCTGGCGGTTCAACTGGTGGGGACGGTTTTTGTCAATGCTTTCAAGAGGGCGGAATCCGTATCGATGGCGCTGAGCGTCAAGGGATATGCTACCAGATATGCGAAGGCTGCTTTCCCGCCGGTGCGGTTTTCGGTTTCCAGCATATTTGTAATCTTGATTTCGATGATGATTCTCGGTGTGGGATGGCGGTATTGAAATTGCGGAATATCCTTTTGCGGATGGAATACCGCGGGACTGATTTTGCAGGATGGCAAATTCAAGCCAGGGGAAGGACAGTACAGGGCGTTTTGAAAGAAAACTTACAGAAGTTCTTAAGAGAGGATATCAAACCGATCGGTTCGGGACGGACCGACTCAGGTGTGCACGCCCTGGCTCAATACGCCAATTTCCGCACATCGAATTGTATAAGCGCAAATGGAATCATGCATAAGTTAAACAGGATGCTCCCCGATGATATTGTCATAACCGGCTGCCGTGAAGTCCCGCTGGATTTTAATTGCCGCCGCGATGCTTTAAACAGAAGCTATCGTTACTTGATATCGGAGAAACTATCGGCCCTGAATAAGGATTTCTCGTGGATACTCGGAAGACGGCTCGACCTGCCTTTGTTGAAACGGATGGCTGTGTTGGTGAGAAAATCGACTCAGTTTGATAATTTTTGCAAGATTAAATCAAGGAGATCCAGTAACGACTGCAAAATCATAAGCTCGAACTGGTCACGTTACGCAGGGTATTTGCGATTCGATATCACCGCCGACCGATTTTTGCACAACATGGTCAGATTGCTTATAGGAACCATGGTGGCTGTAGCCGATGGAAAGATGGAGCTTTTGCGTTTTAACAAGATATTGAGATCCGAAGTTAATGAAAAAACAAAATACATAGCGCCCGCCAGCGGTCTATACCTGGTCGGCGTGCGATACAAGGGGATTGAGATATGAAGTTCTTTATCGACACTGGGAACACGGACGAAATACGGACTGCCCAGGAGATGGGTATACTTGACGGTGTCACGACCAATCCGTCGCTGCTGTCCAGGGAGAACAAACCATACCTGGATGTCCTGAAGGAGATCTGCAGTATCGTAGATGGGCCGGTATCGGCGGAGGTAACCGCAACGAGCGCTGATGGTATGATCAAAGAAGCAAAAGACCTGGCAAAGATCGCCGATAATATCGTGATTAAGGTCCCGATAATTCGCAGCGGCGTTACGGTCATCAGGAAATTGACTGCCGACGGAATTAAGGTTAACGCAACGCTTTGCTTTTCGCCCACTCAGGCCTTAATTGCCGCCAAAGCCGGCGCTACCTATATCTCCCCGTTCATAGGACGGCTGGATGATATCTCGACCTCCGGTATGGATCTGGTCGAGCAAATCGTAACCATCTACGATAACTACGGATTCGAGACCGAGGTGCTGGTGGCATCGGTTCGCCACGCCATGCATGTGGTGGAGGCGGCTCTTATCGGGGCTGATATTATTACCATGCCTTTTGCCGTGATCGATAAGCTGTTAAACCATCCGCTTACCGACGTAGGGCTAAAAAAATTCCTGGCTGATTGGGAGAAGGTAAAAAAGCTATGATCAGCCGCTACACCATGCCTGAGATGGCCGATCTCTGGTCTGATGAGAATAAATTCGCCTCCTGGTTGAAAGTAGAGATAGCCGTCTGCGAGGCCAGGGCCGAGCGGGGTGAGATCCCATCGGGGGCCGTCTCGGCTATCAAGCGGAAGGCGAGTTTCGATATCGACCGAATAACCGCTATAGAGGCAGAGGTGGATCACGACGTTATCGCCTTTCTCACAAACGTCGCCGAAAATGTCGGATATGAGTCGAAATATATCCATGTCGGTTTGACATCCTCGGATATCCTCGATACTTCGCTGGGCCGGCAGATGAAGCAGGCCGGCCTTTTGATCAGGAAGAAACTGAAATTGATTGCGGATTTTCTAAGGAAAGAAGCGCCCAGGTATAAAAGTGCCGTCTGTATCGGACGGACACATGGCGTCCATGCGGAACCGACGGTGTTCGGCCTTAAACTTGCCCTCTGGTACACTGAAACGGCACGGAACCTAAAAAGACTTGATTCCACTATCAAGGACGTGGCGACAGGCAAGATATCGGGTGCGGTTGGTAATTTCGCCAATACCGATCCTGAATTAGAGGAGGCGGTTTGCAAAAAGCTCGGGTTAAAGCCGGCGAAGGTCTCCACGCAGGTGGTTCAAAGGGATAGACATGCATATTTTCTCTGTGTTCTGGCGATAATCGGCGGCACCGTTGAGAAAATCGCCACCGAGATCCGCAACCTTCAGCGAACCGAGATTCTCGAACTGGAAGAAGGTTTTATGAAGGGGCAGAAGGGATCATCCGCCATGCCCCATAAGAGAAACCCCATCACCTGTGAGAGGCTCGCCGGCCTGGCGCGGGTATTGAGAGCAAATTCTATGGCCGCCATGGAAAATATGGCCTTATGGCACGAGCGGGACATCACTCATTCGTCGGTAGAGCGGATCATAATACCAGATTCCACGATTCTTCTGCATTATATGCTTGATAAACTCTACCATATACTTTCAAATCTGAAAATCAACACCGAAAGGATGAAAAAGAATATTGAATTGACTCGCGGGTTGGTCTTCTCGCAAAGAGTATTACTTGCTTTAACAGAAAAGATGCCCAGTCGCGAGGAAGCTTATAAACTGGTTCAGAACCTGTCCATGAAAAGCTGGGATAAGGGAGCAAGTTTTAAGACTCTGCTGAAGTCATCCTCCAGTGTCAGCAAGTATTTGAACCCGAAAGAGATTGACACCCTTTTTGATATTTCCTACTATACTCGCAGGGCCGGTAAGGTCATAGACAGGGCAACAGCGAAATGACTAAGGAAGGAATTTTATTCCCATTGCCATTTTTGATACTTGCGGGGGGATTTTTTGTTCTCTTCTATAAATTCCTGATATTTCCGTTCGTCTATGTTTCCACCGTATTTTTCTTTCTGGCTCTTGTTATTATGCTTTTCTTCCGGGACCCGGAGCGACGGGTGCCCGAAGGTGAAAAACTGATTCTGGCACCGGCAGACGGACGAATCGTCAAATACGATGATACGCCCGGTTTAGCGTCGCTGTCGATTTTTCTTTCCATATTCGACGTTCACGTAACGCGTTCTCCTGTATCGGGAAAGATAAAATCAGTGAATTTTCATCAGGGCAAATTCCTGGCAGCATATAAGGATGAAGCTCAGCGGGCCAATCAACGCAATGAGATAGAGATCGAAACGACATCGGGAAACATAAAGATGCATCAGGTTACCGGCGCCATCGCCCGGAGGACCATATTTAAACCTGAAGAAGGTCAGTCGGTGAGAGCCGGGGAGAGGGTTGGCATAATCCGTTTCGGCAGCCGGGTGGATCTGGTGATGCCCGAAGGTTCACGATTGGATGTTCGTCTAAAGCAAAAAGTTATCGGCGGAGAGACTATTCTGGGAAGGCTGCCATGAACGGAATCAGGGGTATCCTGCCCGGAATGTTCACCATGGGCAATCTGGCCTGTGGATTCGGAGCTATCGTAATAGCCGGCGGCTCCAAACATCTGATCGGCCCTGAACGTGCCCACAATCTGAGCGAGGTGGTCTGGCTGATAATCCTGGCGGCTTTTTTGGATTTCCTCGACGGCATGGTAGCTCGCTTTTCCCGGTCGACATCAAGGCTTGGAGTGGAAATGGATTCGCTGGCCGATATAGTATCGTTTGGCGTAGCTCCCGGGGTTATGATCATAAGTTTTTCGCTTATTTCACAGGCCAACTGGGCCTGGATACTGGCTTTCGTTTATATTATGGCGGGAAGCTTCAGGCTGGCCCGCTTCAGCCTCTCGGCATCGCTGGAGGAGAAAACCAATTTTGTGGGTCTTCCAATACCCTCTGCCGCCATAGCGATCGTTTCGTATATTTTGTTTTGTAATGAGGTATGGGGTCAGATCAGATTTGAGAAATTCTTCATCATCCTGGTAATCGCTTCAGCCGCCCTTATGGTTTCCACAATCGAATATGAAACAATGCCGAAATTTGATTTTTCAAAACCCAAGGATCGAGTAAAAGTCCTGTTTTTGCTTTTAGTGGCGGTTGGCCTGATGATAAACGCATCGCTAATCATATTTCCTCTTGTTATGGCATACATTGTTTATGGGTTATCAAAAATGACTTATATGATTTTCACGGGAGGTGGGAAAGCAAGTTTCCTTTACCCACCCGCAATTTTCAGAAGAAGCGGAAAAGAAAATGACGATGAGGATGGGCAATGAAATTTCTGGCTAACGTGAAGGTCTCGTTGAAAAATGGCGTTCTGGATCCGCAGGGACAGACGATCGGGCAAGCCCTCTCGGATCTTGGTTTTGATTCCGTCGTGAAAGTCAGTACTGGCAAGATCTTCAAACTGGAAATTAACGCTGAGTCGGAGGCCGAAGCGCGAGTAATCGCAGATAAAGCGGCATCTAAGCTCTTAGCCAACCCGATCATAGAAGGCTATGAGATCGAGATCGCCCGATGAAGGTCGGTGTGGTCATCTTCCCCGGCTCCAATTGCGATTATGACGCGTACCGGGCTCTCAAATTGATCGATGCCGTCGATGTGGTATATCTATGGCATGGCACCGACGATTTGCAGGGATGTCAGGCCATCATCCTGCCGGGCGGTTTTTCTTATGGGGATTATCTTAGGTCGGGTTCCATTGCCCGTTTTTCACCCATAATGAAAAAAGTGGTTGATTTTGCCGAAGGCGGAGGCCTGGTTCTGGGGATCTGCAATGGGTTTCAGATTCTACTCGAATCCGGACTCCTGCCGGGAGCCATGATCAGGAATTCCAGTCTCCGTTTCGTCTGCTGTGAAGTTATCCTGAGGATCGAAAATAACGATACCGCTTTTACGTCAGGGTTGAACGTTGGGGACCGCCTGAGGATGCCGGTGGCACATGGCGAGGGTAGCTATTTCGCCGATCCGGCCACGCTTTCGGAACTGGAATCCAGCGGCAGGGTGATATTCCGTTACGTCGATGAGGACGGTGTTGTCACCTCCGGGGCCAATCCCAACGGATCGCTGAATGGTATCGCCGGGATTATTAATGATCGCGGCAACGTTGCCGGGCTGATGCCTCACCCCGAAAGAGCCTGCGAGGCGATTCTCGGCTCTGAAGATGGCCTGGGCATTTTGAAATCCCTATGCTCAACTAACGGTAAGCGAGGTTCGAATGAAAGATAGAGAACTCACTTTTTTAATCGTCTCTCTCGTGCTGGCAACCGTCCTGGGCGGATTCTTGGGACAGCTTATCGGGGATTACCTGCCTGACGGCGCCGTCAAGACGCTTTTCCAGAAGAACCTGGAGATAGGACTTGGCAAGCGGGGAATCACCGTAAACGAGATCCAGGAGCCCATTTATATCAATCTTTACAGCATTTCACTGGCCTTTGGATTATTGATAAAAATAAATTTTGTTTCCGTATTGATGGTTATTTTAGTTATAATATACTTTAAGTGGTGGTACATATAGAAGTAAAGGTGGCGACATGAACGACATAATCTTAATTTCAATGCCGGGGGGCGGCGAGCTTATCATCATACTCGTAATAGTCCTGGTTCTTTTCGGGGCCAAACGAATCCCCGAAATCGCCCAGGGCCTGGGTAAGGGGATCAGGGAGTTTAAAAAGTCTGTGCGCGACGTGCAGACCGAATTGGATGTCGATGAAAGCTCCGGCCGCAAAATCGAAAAGCCGAAGAAAGAAGAAAGGGAAAAACCAGAGAAAAAAGATGGCTAAGATTGTCCTCTCAAGAGAGGATATCGCAAAAATCGCTGGCTGTCTCGGCCACCCGGAGGTGAGCGATCTCAAGGATCACTACAGGTTGAAGCTGGTAAGACCGGATGAGAAAAGGCAGCTATCCTTAGAGATATATCCGGAGGTTGCGCTGGCCGAGGAAGCCAGGGGGGCGCTCGTGGTAGTGTACACCCATAATTGCCATCTTCAGCTTCATAACTGCACCGGTTACGTCATCTCCGAGGAATTGGGAGAGGTGACCTTTGTATCGGAATCGGCTGGCAAAATATCCGGCCTGGTGGTTGAAAGAGAGGCCGCCTGTTCGCTTTACACCAATGTCAACCGGGGATTGATTTCCGATGATTTCACGAGGTTTGGAGTCGAGGTTATGCTCTCCGGCGTTGCCCTTTCCCTGGCTGAGGATATTCTGAAGGATGATGACCAATAATATAAGTATTTCGTTTACTGATCCAGAGAAATCTCGATGCATTTTTTATGGCCACAGTTGGCCCCCATCGTTAACTTGAAATCAAATTAACTCAATTATTGCCGGACAGGAGGAAACAACTATGAAGAAGCTATTCTTGATCTTAATTGCTGCGGCCTGCTTAGCGATTTATGGCTGCGCCCCAGGAGTTGACATCGAAGCCGAAAAAGCGCAGGTCCAGTCGGTGCTTGATCAGTGGATTCAAGTGGTCGAGACCGAAAATTTGGAGTTATTTTCGCGAATCATGGCTCATGATCCTGACATGGTGACTTTCGGTACTGATGCGGCCGAACGGTGGGTTGGCTGGGAAGCACTGAATGAGTCATTACAGAAGCAGTTTGAATCTTTTGAGACCAAAGGGATTTCAAT
>CBEWDL010000074.1:0-15720 GCA_965555375.1 uncultured bacterium | reverse complement strand
CGACGAATCCGAGCGGAGTTGTTTATTGGGATTTGATCAGCCGGAACACGCAGGCGGTGGTTTCGGGGATCTACATATATTCGGTCGATGCCGATAACGGGCATCATGAACTGGGAAAAATAGCAATAATCAAATAGAAATTTTTGGCAGGCGGAGGGCTTTGTGAAAAATAATAAGAGGCTGATTTCTCATGTCGCAGCGTGGCTAATCCTAATGTTCATCTTATTGCAGCCAGCTGAAGCCCGTTTTAGATCGACAGATGATTCGGGGCAGCCATCCCCTCCGGCGAAGCCGGCGGCATTGCCAAATACCCAGCTTCGAGTCCACGATGTCGGCAATCTCTGGCTGTCGATCACCAATTACGGGTTTTTCGGCAGTCAGGATGGAGATATCGAGGAAACTACGGGCCGATATCTTCTCGCTCCTGGATGCATGTTTCCCGCCGCGTCCAACCTGGAATATCTCTTTCAGGGGGCGCTCTGGGTTGGCGCCGAGGTCGACACCGTCGATGACTTCGGCAATCCGGCTCTGGATACTCTCGTTTCAATAGGCAATGACGGATGGTGGGGAGGACTATTTGAACTTTTTCCCGATCTTCCACCTAACGGCGCCATCGAGGTCAGGTCTATCCGGCCGCCGGATGTTTATCCTTATGGGGATTCTACCGACGCTATCTCGGAATTGGATTACATTGCCGTCTATACCGATACTCACACGAACCAATCTTACGTTTCACCCGACCCGAATGATCAGCGGGCGCATCTTCCTCTCGGTCTGGAGATAAACCAGAAGAGCTATTCATGGAGCTACGAATACGCGGAAGATTTCGTGTTATTCGATTTCGATGTCGTTAATTTGAATCAAGACAATGTCTTAAAAAATGTCTGGATCGGCCTTTATATCGATGCCGATGTTGGGCATAATTCTCTGGGCTCCCCCGGTGCCCAGGATGATATCTGCGGTTTCGACAGCGTTTACATCGATCCTAGCGGGAATAGGACGACTATCAACACCGCCTATATCGCCGATAATGATGGAGATGTCCAGGCTCATCAATTCGATTACGCTTCTCCCAGGGGTCTTTCGGGGGTGAGGGTTGTGCGAGCCCCAACGCAGGATTTGCAATTCGGATTTAACTGGTGGATCTCCAATATAAATGCAGCCTACGACTGGGGTCCGCAGACACAGGAAAATTATCGTGGTCCTTTCCCTGGTGGCGGTAATGGCACGCCGGGAGGCGACAAGGCCAAATACCAGGTGATGTCGAATGGGGAGTTCGACTATGATCAGATCTGGTGCGCTCTATCTCGCTGGGCTGATGAAGGATGGATGCCGCCATCACCGGAGGCCGATGATCTGGCGAATGGTTTCGATACCCGTTATCTGTTCTCATTTGGACCCTTTGCGGAGATTGATCCCGGTGATACATTGAAGCTGACCACCGCCTATATCTGCGGTGAGGATTTGCACTTAGATCCGGCGAATTTCGAAACCTATCTTGACGGCCACACAAATGATGAGGGTTCGATCACCACTTTTTACAACAATTTGGATTTTCAGGATTTCAGGACGAATTCGCAGTGGGCGGAATGGGTTTACGACAATCCCGGAGTTGATACCGACACCACCGATGATGTTGGTGGTCCCGGTTGGTGGGTCGAGGGGGAGCATTTT
Organism: uncultured bacterium; assembly: GCA_965555375.1. GTDB lineage: Bacteria > Zixibacteria > MSB-5A5 > UBA10806 > UBA10806 > CBDVBL01. Next base: position 14,046 of record CBEWDL010000074.1, on the reverse strand, counting down.
ACGGTAACGCCGGAGGGTGATACGTTCTGGTTCAGGGGTGATGGTGTTCCTGATTTTAAGGGTCCGCCGCCGCCGTCGTCGCCGAGGCTGACTGCGGAGACCTCGCCGGGCGTGGTGACCTTGATCTGGGATGGTTCTCTTACGGAGAGCGAGCCGGACATTTTTTCGAACCAGGTTGATTTCGAGGGTTATCGGATATACATGTCCCGGACGGGTCGTTTGGACGAGTATGCATTATTGGGCGATTTTGATATTATGGACTATGATTCGACGTATTTGGACAGTACGGTGACGCCTCCGGTATGGAAGTTATGGAAGCAGCCGCCTCGTCGGTTGGAGGATTTTCCGGAGGGTTTTGATCCGGATACCAGTGAGCATTGGGTTCCCCATAGTTGGAACAATGATCTGGAGTCGTTGTCGCTGGGTGACACGATGTATTCGTTTACGGTTAGTGGTTTATCGGAGTCGGTGGGGATGTATTTTGCAGTGACGGCGTATGATTATGGTAATCCGGTGACGCAGTTATCGCCGTTGGAGTCATCGCAGACGATCAATGCGAAGTATGTATATGCGATCACGAAGGGGGAGGAATCGGATAAGGTGACGGTGTATCCGAATCCGTATCGGATAGACGTTGATTATGTGGGACAGGGGTATGAGGATCCGGACAGGTCGGGTTTTACGCAGTTTGATCGTCGGATATGGTTTTCGGATTTGCCGGGCAAGTGTGTGATCAGGATATTTACGTTGGACGGGGATTTGGTCAGGCGGATAGACTATGATCCATCGACGAATCCGAGCGGAGTTGTTTATTGGGATTTGATCAGCCGGAACACGCAGGCAGTTGTTTCGGGGATCTATATATATTCGGTCGATGCCGATAACGGGCATCACGAACTGGGAAAAATCGCGATAATAAAATAGACTAAGAGGAGGCTTTTAATGAAGAAAATTGTACTGCTTGTGCCCCTGGTGGTTCTGCTGATGATCCCGACCATCAGTTTCGGACAGTCGAAAGTCGGTACTGCCGGGGCTCAGTTCCTGGAGATCGGGGTGTCAGCTCGAGCAATCGGCATGGGGGAGGCCTTCTTAGGGGTAGCGGACGATGCTTCGGCCCTGTATTACAATCCCGGTGCTCTGGCCACTCTGACCCAGAAAGAGGTTATCTTCACTCATGTGGAATATCCGGCGGATATAAATTACGAATTCGCTGGAGTCGTTATCCCGGCTCCTCAATTCGCCGGAACCTTTGGCGTTTCAGTTTATGTGTTGGGAATGGATGAAATGCCGGTGACCACTTATGGTTATCCGCACGGGACCGGAGAGTTTTTCAAAGCCTCTGATTTTGCGCTCGGACTTTCGTATGGAGCGGGCCTGACCGATCGATTTTCGCTTGGAATTACATTGAAGTACTTAACCCAGCGCCTTGAGACATTTAAGGCGACCGGTTGGTCCTCCGACATTGGCCTTTATTATGACACCGGTTTCCGCAACTTCAAAATCTGTATGGTCCTTGCGAATTTCGGCCCGGATATGAAGTTCATTTCCGAAACCTATCCCTTGCCCATAGACTTCAGATTCGGCACTTCCATAGATGTGATTGACGCTGCCAATTCAAGGCTGACGTTCGCCGCCCAGGCCTCGCATCCTAACGACAACTTGGAAAAATACAATTTCGGTCTCGAATACTGGTTTAACGATATGTTCGCTTTGAGGATGGGCAAGAAATTCAACTATGATTATTACGATGAGAACGATTTCGGCGGCGGCATGACATTCGGCGCCGGAGCGAAACTGCCCATTTCCGGATACAACTTGACGCTCGATTACGCATATCAGGATATGGGATGGCTTGATTCAGCAAACCGTTTCACATTTGGATTCAGGTTTTAAGGGGAGGATTACTGGACGATGAGAAAACAGAATGTAATATTGATGCTTGTTTTGGCCGCCGCTCTCCTTGCAGTGACTGTCCTCCCGGGTTGCGATCCTCATAAGCTTGAAGGAACTCCTATCGACAACCAGCCTCCGACCATATACTGGGCCTATGTGCCGCAGGATTCCCTGGCGCATTCGTCAAACCCCTTCCTGCAATGGTTCAGCACGGATGGAGACGGCCAGGTTATTGATTATCAATATGTGGTTTTGCTCGAAGAGGACGTTGATGCCTACGGCGGCATCAACCAGATCGTTTCCGATTTCCCGGAATCAATCGAATGGATATCTATCGGCAACGTAACATCGGCGGTGATACCCCTCTATGCCTCGGAAGATACCTCGGAATTTGTCGATCAGTTCGTTTTCTTAAAGTGCCTGGACGACAGCGATATCTATTCAGAGATCATCTACCTGTTCCTTTCCCGGAACAACCATCCTCCAACCTGCGCCGTTACGGTGCCCGAAGAGCCGCAGTGGTGCCTTCCCGATACCAACGAATTCTGGCATGGCATAAATGTTTCCTGGGAGGGCCATGATTCGCTTGACTACGAGTTCCCGCCGGATTTCATATGGCACGTGAGATGCTATGGGCCGTTCTCCAGCATGCCGGATTCATCTGATACGCTGGGACAATACCGGGTGCTCGTAGACCCTGAGACAGGAGTCGACACGGTAACCTTTACGAGTGCCGCTATCGGCGATCTCGAAACAGGTTGGTACATTCTTTATGTAAAGAATTTCGACGATGCCCAGGTGGCCTCTATTCCCGCATTGGGATTTTTTGAAGTTTACGAGCCTAACTGGATAAAGCATCCTGGTGAGACCAAGGATATCCTCGTCGTTAATCGAACGCGGTATCTGCCTCTCGTCGGAAACCTTCCCATGGGCTGGGAAGATTCAGTTAGAACTTTTTATGAGAATATCCTTGCCGATGCGGGCTTTACCGAGGATCAATGGGGCTGGACTGATGAGCAGACTCTCACCCATTCGATGCTCTACAATTATAGAATGGTAATAGTCGATGATATTGACTGGAACGGGAATATCATCGGTGTCGAAGATGAACTTTCGCTTTACCTCGACGTTGGCGGAAAACTGTGGGTTACCGGCCGATTCAGTTTCAGTAATGTTCCCAATCAGACAGGGCGGGTAGATTACGGCCTGGATGATGAGGATCATCCCCTGCCATATACCTACATGGGGCTCTCGTTTGCATATTTCCCTCCGTCTTCGTTGACTTTTGCGGAATTCGAAGGGGCCAGGCAGATAGTAACCGATTTCCCATATCTAAACGTTGATACGCTGAAGATTCAGGGCCTTCATTCACCGGGTGATTTCAATTACGCTCTGCCTCGTGTAGAATATCTGTCGAAAAGGATTGAAGCTCAGACTCTCTTTGTATTTGAGGCCATAGACCCTGATTCGCCGGGAACGTTCCATGGCTTCCCGGTTGCAATAAGGCATGAAACTAACACGTTTAAGACGTCTTATTTCTCCTTCCCGCTGTTTTTCATTCAATATGATCAGGCCTCTCAGGTTGCCGATCAGATGCTGAGCTGGTTCTTAAGCGATTCGCAGTAGCCGAATCTGATCGTTTTGAGTAATACGGGCGCCGCATTCCGGCGCCCTTTTTTCTTAACAAGAACGAATACATCCTGCTATATTTGATCCGGTATGAAAACCGGGATTCCAGATTTTCCTCGAATAGCGGTCGTGGGCCATCTGGTTTACGATGAGATAACATTCCCCGACGGCCGGATCACGTCAGCGCCGGGAGGGATTTCGTATAACATCGCCGCCCTGACCGGTTTGATGGCTCAAGGCAGGCTCCTCCCGGTTTGCGAAATCGGATTCGATATAAAAGACCTGGTCTCTGAGACTTTTGGTTTCTATGAGGTTTTTGATAAGTCTGCAATCAAGATGACATCGCTGCCGAATGTCGTTAACCAGCTTGTATATGATAACCAGGGCAACCGAAACGAATGGAATTCCCGCAGACCGCCGCCGCTTTCGCTTGAGAGGGTTGCGGATGACATTGATGCTCTGCTTCTAAATTTCATCTCCGGAGATGATGTTGCGTTAGATGAGCTGAAACGCTTTCGAGGACGCTTCGGCGGGATCATATATTGCGATTTTCACAGCCTCGCCCTCGGCCATAATCGAGACGGCAAAAGACATTACAGGAAACATCCCGACTGGCGTGAATACTTATCATATGTTGATATTGTGCAGATGAACCAAGCCGAGCTTACGACCATTGTGGGGAGCGAACTCAAGAATACAAAAAAGGTCGCCGCCGATTGCAGAACATTACACGAGGCGGGCCCGAAGACCGCGCTCATCACAATGGGTAAAGATGGTGTCCTGCTATCGATGCAATCCGGCGATCGAACCTTTCATATTCCCTCGCTGGATGTCCCTGCAGTGGTTGATACGACCGGTTGCGGGGATACGCTGGCGGCGGCCATGATATATCATTATATCGTATCGGGTGATATTCTCCAGTCCGCTGTCAAAGCCAATCGTTATGCGGCGGCCAAAGCCACGTTCAGCGGGCTCGATGGTTTCCGGCAAATGAATCAGATTCTCGGCAATATCGGCGAAGCCCCGGAGCCGGTCAGGGTTTAAATCAATATAAGATCGCAATGGCCTTGACAATTATGAAACTTTGGCGGTAGAATCTGCCTGGATTGACATTATGGCGATGCTGCCGGTGGGAGCGCCAAATAGCAAGGCGTGTCGACCGTGCGTGATTGGATTTCTTCAGAAACGGGGTGTAATTTGAGATATCTAAAATTCATATTGCCGATTTTATGTGTGACGCTGTTGGCTGCTGATGCCTCGGCATTCATTTTCGGCATCCGGTATTCCAATCTAAACGAGCCGATTCTCCCGGCCATTGAGCGGCAGGATTCGAGGGGACGGTTGGGGGTGTTTTTCGGGGGAAGAGAGAAAAGCCACGATTTTCTGCTCGGCCTCGATTACGACCGTTATAAACAAGAGCGGGGAGACACCCTGCTTTATTCCCGGCGTATTACGGTCAGTATCGGATACCGCTACCGACTTTTCCCGATAAAGAAGGCGGAGGCTATGAACATGATGCCCTATATCGGGATTCACTATTTCAGGAGTTTCGGCAAGGTCGATGCCGACAGTTCGGTGATGTCGTCGGCCGACAGGCAGTATTACAAAGACCTGACCAACGACCAGGGGATCAGGGTTTCGCTGGGAGCGGAATACTATTTCGCCCCCGCATTCAGCCTCGGCTGCGAGGGGGGGATACGATACACCAAGGTAAAATCCAATGCCTATGGCTACACGATCAAGATATCGGAGTATAAGACTTTCGCCGCCATACTCCTTAGTTTTTACTGGTAAGAATCTGTAGTTGTTGTAGGTCAAGACCCTCTGGGTCTTGACAGAATAGTGTCATGATGCGATTAAAACCCGGAGGCCGTGTCTGAACTGTCAACTGCGAAACATTGAGATTGCTTCGCCTTCGGCTCGCAATGACCTCAATAAAACAGTCATTGCGAGGAGTCCGCAGGACGACGTGGCAATCTCCCTTTCTTCTGGCGCCGCCTGTCCATACTTAACCGCTTATGGCCACCGAGCGTGTGGCATGCTTTTTTGTTCTTGGTGAACAACCATGAGGACCCCGATTTTCCTTGACAGCCTGTTGGTTGGCCGGTAGATTTATTATAAAAGGAGTTGAAAACATAAGGGGGTTCTTATGCGAGGGCTGATATTCGGTATAGCGGGATTGTTGCTGCTGGCATCGCCTGCATTTTGCCAGGTGGATACGCTTCAACTGGTGGAGATCGGCCAGATCGAGGCGCCGGCGGAGATCACCAATCTGTATGTTGAAGATCTGGACGGCGACAGCCTGAAGGAGATCATCCTGACCACCGCCACCAATATTCATATATACAACGGCATAACCTACGAGGAGATCTGGACCAGCCCCGGGCTGGTCAATCCGCAGGATCTGCTTTTTGAGGATATTGATAATGATGGTCTGCTGGATGTTGCCGCAAAGGATAGTATCCATATCTGGCTCTTCGATGTCGCCAACCAATCTATAATATGGTCCAGTCCGGATATGGACTATAACTTAAAATGCTTTACAACCGGAGATAGAAATAATGACGAACAGCTTGATGTTGCTCTATTAACTAGCGAGTATGTCGAATATCCACGTCCACATGATTCTATAAGAATTCACATCTACAATGGTCCGTCATTTGAGCCCGGAGGATTAATTTCAAGTTCGTTGCCGATAGAAGAGCTTATACCGGAGCCTCCCGGATGGTGGTGGATAGAATATACAGAGACAGTGGCGAAACTTGTGATAGCTGAAATCTCTGGTTCAAACGGCTTGCGGCCCATCATATTTCTCTCGACCCGGATCGACGCTATATCCAACTATCTCTTTATTTACTACTACTATCATAGCGGGAACATAGTAGCATTCGACGGCAGTGACCTTTTCACCGTTTATGAAGACAGCAGCGGATACCTGTCATTCCATGAGATCGCGAATGTCGATCAGAGCTCTTTTCTTCACAGTTTAACGAGGGCGACGTTAGTTTGTGAAGATATACCCACCATCTGGGAATGGTCAATTATCAGGCTGTTCTCAGCTGACACACTTGAATATTCCGCTTCTCTTATCGATCCCAACGACCAGGACTGGCGAGGATTTACTATCGGCGATATCAACTATAGTCACTCTGGCAGGGAAATATGTTATGGCAACAGGGATTCGCTATTTCTGGTCACTTCCATCAGTGCTGATACGTTATGGGAGGCAGGCGGTCCTGATCATCCATTTAGAGTTCTTTTTAACTATACAGCCGAATCCCAGTTTGACAATCCTCAAGTTGTCTGTAGCTATGGCTATAATGTTAACGGATATAAATTTTACAGCGGTTCCGACGGTTCATTAGCCGCCGTATTATCGGATTTTAACTATCTTATTTCCCAAATTACTGATATCGATGCCGACGGCAACGATGAAATATTGTCTGTAGATGAGAATATATTATTCATTTATGGCCTGCAACGAACCGGCATCGAAGACGAATCGGTTTTGCCTGACGAACCATTCCTTCTTTCCAACTACCCCAACCCCTTCAACTCCTCCACCACCATCGAATACGGCCTGCCGCAAGCGGGGCATGTCACCATCGAGATATATGATCTGTTAGGGCGCAAAGTGGAAATGCTGGTGGATGAAGAAGAGGAAGCAGGCACTTATCAGGTTATCTGGGATGCGGGGAATAGATCGTCGGGAGTCTACTTCTATAGGATAACTGCTGGGGAGTTTGCAGAAACGAGAAGAATGGTGCTTTTGAAATAGAGATTGCTTCCCCATATGGGGTGGCGATCTTCCAACATTTGGCTTGATTTTTAATCGTCCGATAATATACTGAAGACTTAATACGGGCCACCGTAGCTCAGCCGGTAGAGCAGCTGATTCGTAATCAGCAGGTCAGCGGTTCGATCCCGCTCGGTGGCTTTTTGTTGTGGGGTCATGAAATATTTCCGAGTGCAAAACCATGTCCGTATAATGATGCCTGCTTGCTAAATCGGGAGGAATTATTTATAATACTCTGCGTGGCGTCCCAGGGCAACGAGTGGGCCTGGCACATCGGGACAGGTTAAAGCGAGCGTGGATCGAGAATATGTAAATGGGATTTAATATGGGTGATTATGTCAGAGGAGAAAGAGCGTATGGCAACTGTTTACAAGCTACCCTATTTCGTGGCGAATATTGAGGATGAGCCAGGTAATCTTCTTAAGATCATGCTTGGTTTCAGAGATAAAAACATCAGCCTTTCAGGATTATGGGGATTTGGAGCTAAGGACGGTAAGGGGCAATTGTTCGTGATTGCGAAGGATACGGAAGTATTGAGAGAGGCATGGAAAGATGCCGGGCTGCTTGCGGAAGAAGGGACGGGCTTTTTTATCAGCGGCCAGGATCGCACCGGAGCATTAATTGAATGTTTGGAACGCCTTATGAAGGTCGGTATCAACATTCATTCTATTGACGCAATTGCAGTCGGTGCAGCATTTGGCTCTTTTATCTGGGTGGATGCTTCAGACGTTGAGAAGGCCGCTGCCGCTCTTGGAGTTCCGTAGATGTATCTTTTGGCTCTGTGCGGTTTCGCCTGCATTCGCATCGAGAGTATAGCACCATCCCATACGCGTCGCCCGATCCGTTTGAACCACAGCGAGGCTTTGGATGGGATTACAGACAAATATGAATCTTTTTTTCTAATCTCTTATTGACAGGAGCCAGGATTTGGGTTAAGAAATTAAGAGATCGCATAAACCAATAGGAGGGTTGTAATGCCAGCTAAGAAAAAAGTTCGTTGCGGGGGCAAGACATCAGAAGGCAAGAGATGCAAACGTAAGGTGGCGCTTCCAGCGAAATACTGCCATCTTCATAAGAAAAAGAAATGAGGACTTCTCCGGGCGGTTGGAATCATTCCAACCGCCTTTTTGATTTTGGGAATCCGCTTGCTCAGCAATAATGGAACCAAACCCGGGCTTTAGCTTGAGATTTTGGCCTGCATAAAAAATTTCTGGGGTCGGTCAGGTCTTGATGAAGTCCTTCCGAATCTGTAACGACGTAACCTGACCGCAAAAAATCACCGTCATGTCACAGCCTTGTCGGGACGACCTGACGGAACTGCTAATCCTAATCCCCCGGCGATAAACGTCTGTAGAAATTCGTAATCCCTTTCGATCACGGGCGAAAAGAGGTTGTCGCGGTGGAAAGGGGGCCGGATGCAGACGGTTTATTTTTCGTATAATCTGATTAACCCGTTGCAGCAGTGCCCGTTAATCAAACGAATAGTTCATTATTTTACTTGACATAATCGGCTTAAATATCTATCTTAAACCATAATACAAGGTTGCAGCGATTGTTCCAGCATCCTTGTTACGGTTCTTCACCGGGGAAGAGTGGCGTCGGCTTTGCATGCCGATCTGCTCGTTACTCCTTGGCATCTTGGCGCAAGCCGGGCTTTCTAATGATGTTTTGGCGCAAAGAGAAAATCTCAAATTTATATAAGTGGGAAAACATCATAAATGAAGAAGCGCCTTCGTTACGCTGCATTCAAATTTCAATAATATTTTGCGCTCCAACTGTAGGGAGGAACAAATGAAAAAGGTCTATCCTGTTTTCTTCGCGTCGCTCTGCTTGACGGCCGTGAGTTTCGCTCAGGCACCCCAGATCGTCTCGATTACTCCGTCCCAAAATGAACTTAATGCGCCGTTTGACACAGACATATCGGTGACCTTTGATATCGATATGGATGAAGCGACCATCAATAGCTCTACTTTTGTGGTTAATGCCAGATCCACAGGGCTGCATCAGGGTGCAATTGCATACGACAGTCCTACCAAAACTGCAACCTTTGATCCCTTAGAGGATTTCGAGACAGGGGAAGTGGTTAGCGTTGTGCTTACCACCGGTATACAATCCTCCGGCGGTATTCCTCTCGATAAGAGCTATGCCTGGTCTTTCACGTTAATAGTTGAAGATGGTTCAGGTTACTTCATCCCCCGTTCGGTCCATCCGGTTGGCAATAATCCATCGTCTGTCTTTTCCGCCGATCTTGATGGCGATGGCGACTTTGACCTGATAACCGCGGATGGAACATCCGACAATATCTCGGTTCTCTTAAACGACGGCGCCGGCAATTTTGCCCCCCGTTCGGTCTATCTGGTTGGAAATAATCCCTGGACTGTTTTTGCTGCTGACCTTGACGGCGACGGCGACATTGACCTCACGACCGCAAATATATCCTCCAATAACATTTCGGTTCTCCGGAATCACGGCAATGGAACCTTCGCCCCGCAATCTACATATCCGGTTATGAATAATCCCTGGCCTGTTTTTGGGGCTGATTTTGATGGCGATGGCGATATCGATCTCACCGCCACAAATGCGACCTCCAATAATGTCTCGATTTTATTGAACAACGGCGATGGCACTTTCGCTCCGCAATCTGCCTATCCGGCCGGCGGTGCTCCGATCTCAGTATTCGCCGCCGACCTTGACGGTGATGGTGACATGGATCTGGCGACTGCAAATTTCGGCAGCAACACCGTCTCGGTTTTATTGAACTTTGGTAATGCCACGTTCCCCTCCCATACGGATTATCCGGTAGGCGCATTCCCTCGCTCTGTCATTGCCGCCGATCTTGATGCCGATGGCGACCTTGATCTGGCAGCCGCGAATGGTTCGTCTCACAATATATCGGTTCTAATGAACAACGGCGATGGCACATTCGCGTCTCAATCTGCCTATCCGGTTAATACCGCGCCGGCCTCGGTATTCGCAGCCGATTTCGATGCTGATGGCGACCTCGATCTCGCAACCGCAAATGCGTCTTACAACAGCGTCTCGGTTCTCTTAAACGATGGCGACGGCACATTCGCGCCGCACTCAGACTATCCGACCGGTACAACGCCTTACTCTGTATTTTCAATCGATCTTGATAATGATGGTGATCTTGATCTCGCGACGGCAAACTGGGACGACCACGATGTCTCGTTTCTTAGAGGAGGAGGCGACTGCGTCTATATTCCCGGCGACTGTAACCACAACGGCGTTGCGGCGGAGCTTTATGATGTTGTCCTCATGATCGCCAACTATCAGGGCAATATGCCGCCGGCCTATATCTGCAATTGCGATGTTTATCCTCCGGGCGATCAGTTCGCTGCCACGGCCGACCCCAACGGCAACTGTGTTCCCTTTGAGCTCAATGACGTCGTGACCGAGATAGGCGTTTTTAGAGGCTCGATCACGGCATCCGGCTGCCCTGATTGTCCCGGTTGGTTCAGGTTTGCGCCTGACGGTGACGAAAAACCGTTGGTCGTGCCTTTCTAAATTCAGAGATTGAAATTGGTGAGGATCTAATAGTAGAATAACTTTATGGAAGCTAATGATACAGCAATCCTGCCGGTTCAGGTCTGGGATTACACAGGTCAAGAAAGAATGTCTTCTTTAATAATACAGGGCAGGGATGGAAATATTAGAAGACTATCCCTGTCGACACCAATCGCGATTTTAGCCTTAAATCCGGCTTCGGTAAGGAGGAGGATATGAAAGAATTACTGCTATCGACCCTGATTGTAATTGTCTCCATAAACTTAGCATCGGCGCAATCCAACAGGATCGTCTTCGGGCCGTTGGAGGGCGATGACGCCGGAGTTCTAACGGTCGGCGGCGGGGACGAAATAGAGCTCGAGATGTGGGTACGTACCGACCCCGATAATCCAGCCCCCATCGTGGGGATAAGCCACGGTCTGATATCCGAGGATGCAATCATTGCCGAACGCAATGGCGTCGAGCTTAATCCTTTGTTCGACGAGCCGAACTGGGAGAATGTTTTTGTCGACGGGCCATTTTTTCATAACCCGGATGATAATTATCCGATTCCCGAAGGACATACCGGTGAGATGCAGGTTGCCTTATACATGATATTCAATCCGCCACCGGGCGACCCTCTCGATACGCAGGGAGAATGGGTTTATTACGGTGCATTCTTGATAACGGTAAATACCGGCGTCCCGGGTGGCGAAACGTATTATCCGTTTTCAGTGGGTTGGTACCCGCATAGCGGACAGGGGACAAGCTGGGCCTTTGAGAATCCTCCCGGAGGCGAGGTGGAGCCCGAGCAAGATTACGCCGGCCTGGACTTTCCGCCTCTGATCAATAAAGTTATCTTCGGGCCGCGGCAGGGAGACAATGCCGGAGTATTAACGGTGCTTAACGACCAGGATATCGAGATCGATATCTGGGTTAAGAGCGATCCCGAAAACCCGGCGCCGGTTTATGGGGTGCAGCATGGTCTGATGTCCGAGGATGCGATCATCGCCGCGCGCAATGGAGTCGCGCTTGATCCCGGATACGACATGCCAAACTGGGAGGAGGTCTGGGTCGACGGGCCGTTTACCCATAACCCTGAAGACGATTTCCCGATCCCGGAAGAGCACACCTGTGAAATGCAGCGCGCCAATTACATTGTGTTTAGTCCACCTGTAGGAGATCCTCTCGATACTCAGGGAGAATGGGATTATTACGGATCGTTCTTGATGACCACCAATACAGGTGTCCCTATCGAGGAGACGTATTATCCATTTTCGATGGGCTGGTATCCCGAAACCGGAGAGGAAACCCGTTGGTCATTTGAGGATCCCCCTGGAGGCCAGATTGTGCCCGATCAGGAATACGGTGGTCTATTGTTTACGATAGAGGGTTGCGAATATATTCCGGGCGACTGCGATCACAACACCGTCCCCCTGGAACTCGTGGATATCCTTGCCATAGTCGGCATGTACAGGGGCACCATAGCGCCCATTTATACCTGTCCTTGCCCCCCTCATGGGATAGAGTTCATTCCGGAGGGCGACCCCAATGGAAATTGTGTCGCCCTGGAGCTTGATGACATCGTCACCGAGATAAGCGCCTACAGGGGTTCGGGCACGGTATCGGGCTGCGCCGATTGTCCCGGTTCACTCTGGTTGATGCCGAATGGTGAGGTGAGTCCGCAGGTCGTGCCCTCTCTGAAGTCCAAGGTCAAGATTGACGGGGTGCCGATAGCAGAATAGAACTTTGGCTAATACTCCTTCAATAAATAGGAATAGGGGCTGTCTGGCGACAGCCCTTTTTTCTTTATCCCCAGCAATCGTAGTTGCAGATACCGTCTTTGATTTCAAGGTTTTTAGGCCAAAACTCCCTGAGCATTGACGGCTTAGCCGTAATTGGTTGTTGACTCCATGCGTCAGAAGAGAATAATATATTTGTCAATGTTACCGGTGATGTTCCGAGATTATCATTTGTCAAATACATAATGCAAGAAGCAAGATGCTTAATTGGATAAAAAACCGGTATAAATCCCGCTGGTATGCTTCATTGATAATCTTATTTCTAATCTTGATGATCTACATGCTTCTTGAAATCAAGAACGACAGGTTCTGGCTCAGTGATTTTCAGGTATACCACAAAGCCGCCGGCAGGATAATCCAGGGCGAAAACCTCTACCAGGGAGAGATTGACGGTTTTTACAAATACAAATATTCGCCAACAGCTGCTGTATTCTTTATTCCATTCGGGATAATTTCCCTGGCTTTATCCAGAGTACTCTACTGGGTGTTTTTATCCTCGGTAATCTGCGTCGGGTTTTACCTGGCGTTTTCGCTGGTTGAGCCAAGGTTCAGGAATGAATCTCCGGCGCGAATCAACAATCTCATTTTCATATCGGCTTTGATACTCGGGGTTAATATAGAAAGGGAACTTCATCTCGGCCAGACGAATCATCTTCTCCTGGTTTCTTATCTGGCGATCATATCTCTTATCCGAAACAATAAGACTATCATCCCCTCTTTGATCTGGGCGGCGGGCATCTTCCTAAAGCCGTTCGGGTTTATCCTGCTGCCTTATTTTCTCATCAAACGGAGATTCAAGCTGACAGGTTATTTTCTAATTTTTCTGATTTTGTTTGCTGTTTTGCCCGCCATTTTTGTCGGTCTCTATAATCTCCCGGGCCAGTATTCGAATTGGTTTGGCGAGCTTTCAATCGAGCTTTCCCAGAAACAAGACCTCCTGCAGGATGGAAATCACACCATATTCTCAGTTCTGGCAAGGTATACGCCTGTAAGATTCCTTGATATGACACCCATGTTATCGATGGTCTTCCAATCGATTATTCTGATCTTGATCTCTATCGTTATAATTTTTTTGATTCGCCGGGGGCGAGATCTGGAAGACAGCATGATTTTGGAATCGTCTTTTCTGATCGCGCTGATACCGCTATTGTCGTTTACAAGTTATAATGCTTTCGGATTCTTGGAATTGGCCGTGATTCTGATGCTGCTGAATATGCCGAAATTATCGAAAGGGCAACGCATGTTTGCCATCACGGGTTTGATTCTAATCGGAATCAACATACACGATATAGTAGGTCATGAATTATGGGTATTATTCAACGATCTTTCACTGGTTACAATTGGTGCTATTTTTCTGTTGGCTGTTCAAATATCTATGAGAAACAGGGAAATAGCGTAAGTCTTGTAGCGGGGCCGAAAGGC
>CBEWDL010000073.1:0-15851 GCA_965555375.1 uncultured bacterium | reverse complement strand
GTTTATCTGGCATCTCCCGCGACAGCGGCTGCCACCGCATTAGAGGGGGCAATCGCCGACCCCAGAAAGTACGTCAAATGAGAAAATTGATTAAGGGCCGCGTCCATCGGCTGGGGCACCATATTAGCATCAATGATATTTATCCCGGCTTATATCTTTCATTAACCGATCCGGATGAGATAGCGACGCATGCGCTTGAGGGTTGTGATCCGGAGCTATCATCGAAAATTAATAACGGGGACATAATTGTCGCCGGCAAGAATTTCGGGACCGGACCGCGAAGGGAACAGGCGGTTCTGGCATTGAAGCAGGCCGGTATCGCCTGTGTGGCGGCGAATTCGTTCGGCCGTATTTTTTACAGGGAGGCGATAAACTCCGGAATGCCGCTGGTGGAGCAGCCTGAGGCCTACGAAAAAATCAAAAACGGCGAGACCGTCGAGATCGACCTGGCCACAGGAGAAATTCGCTGCAAGAAGGGGCAGCTGAAATTCGATCCCTTTCCGGATTTTCTGATGAGGATGCTCGATGCCGGCGGCTTGATCCAGTATACCCGGGAAAGCGTGAAGAATCAATATTAAGAAGCGTTGCCTTCTTATCTCAATAATATCAGCTGCTTTCTTCCTGATAAAGAAAACCTCATAAAAAATACCCTCCCTGCGATTCAGGGAGGGCATGAATTCTATATTTAAGATATAAATTACTTCAGCAAGGTCATCCTCTTGACATGCTCGCCGTCGGAGCCGCTCAGGCGGTAGAAATAGACGCCTGATGCCGCCTCATTGCCGCTTTCATCGAGACCGTCCCAGACGACCGAATGATACCCTGCTTCAAGGGAGCCATCGATAAGAGTTCTGACCAGGGCGCCGGTGAGATCGTAAATCTCCAGCGAAACGGCGCCGCTTTCGGTATGGAAATCGATCATCGTCTCCGCGTTGAACGGGTTGGGGTAGTTCTGCTCAAGAGCGAAATCTTTCGGAGTCTCTATTTCATCCTCGATTCCCGTCTGAGTGAGATCATTGATGCTGATCTTGGCGGCCTGCAGAACTTCGCGGCCGTCCCGGCTGGGAGCCTGAGCGAAAACAACCAGTTCGCTGTTTCTTTCATTGATGGGATCGGGGCATGAGAATTCCTGGATCAACTGGATCGATTCGCCCTCGGATATAGAGATAATAGTACCGGTCGCACCCGGTATCATATCCCTCATGGTCTGGTTATGGTACGCGGTGCCGTTATCGCCATTGTAACGCCCGTAAATATTCGATTCAGTCAAAGCAATCATAATATGCAATTCATCGTAGGGGATATTGTCGGTGGCCAGAATATCTATGACCAGAATACCCTCTCTGTTGTCTTGGCCATACATACCGGACAGCTGGATTTCAAGAGGGGATGGATCGCGATGGCGGCCTATGACCATAGAAAGCCAGGAGTTGTAGTTGTAGGCGCCCCTTATGTTACCGTCTATCCAGGCATATGGGGTGTACCGATTACCGTCGGGGTGAGGAGGATAATACTCAATTCTCGCTCTATTTTCAGCGATGTTGTATCGGTAATAAGGGTCAGAGGAATGTGGCCACCAGGCGTGGTAGCGTATTGCAACGAATTGAGTGGGATAATTCTCACACATCTGATCTAGGACCAGATCAGCCTGATAACATCCGCCTCACCCCGTGTTTGTGTGCATCTCCAGGAGCACGAAGCGCTGGGTGGCGCCAGCTGTGAGCGATAAGCAGAATAGCGCAACCACGGTAATGAGGACTGTTGTCTTAGCCATTTTCATCATTTAACCTCCTTCGGTCGTTTAAAACGAGCTTTCTTAAAATATAGTATTTATTACCAATATCGCAACCTTTTTTTCTGATTTCCCTCGTTAACTCTCAAATAAATTTAGAGGAAATCGATTCCTCAATATCTAGAATCTCGAAAAGAGTATCACCCTCGTTCCCTCGAATGTAGGCCGCAGCTGACATATCCCCGACGAGCAGATCAGGCCGCCTCTTTCGCCGCCATTGAAAATAATCAGTTCATGACCTTTTAGGCGAAGTATTAGTTCAACAAAAGCCAGGCGCTTCGGGTCAAAGCGAAAGCTCCTGCTGGTGACAGAACCGCCGATATTCAACTGTAGCGAATTTCCCCTTGTAAAGCCAAGGGTTAGATAATCCTCGTGGTAATGTTCATCACCTTCGTTGATGAAGCGGCGGGTATAGGCGGTAAAAGAGACGGTATTAGCGCGATCGATATAGAAATATCCGTTGATATAGTTTTCGATCTCATCCTCGCCAGTAAGGTCGATTCGATCCCAGTGATAATTGAATATGATGTTCCGCGTGGCCTGCCAGCGAACCCCGGCGAATTTTTCAGATAGGTAGTTTTTCCTCGAACCCCCGCGCTCGAATGATTCTGAGAAAGAGAGATCGAAGTTCAAATCGAAACTGGGAGCAATCAGAGCGCCGAGTTGATAACCCCTTTCGCCACGAGCCCCCTGCAAAGATGTCAATGTTCTGCCCTGGTGACTCGCCGGAGGCGGGTTGTTGAAGGCGCCCTGGGGATATGGATATATCAGGTTGATATAGTTTTTATATTCAGCCAACAGGTTTATTATCCCCTGAGAAATGGAGACGTTGGCGTAGGTGCCGTCGCCATCGGTATTGTTTCCGAATGCGTCGTAACCCCTCCTGGAGGCATATTCGGAGTAAATCTCGAAGGGACCATAGTAGATTTCCGAGAAGAAAGACGTTAAGTTTACATTGGCCGATTCGTCGAAGATCATAAAATCGTTCTGCTTGAACCTTATGTATGAAAACCCGAGCCTGGCGGGTGAAACCGGACTTAAAGCTCCGCTCACGCCCCTTAAGGTAAAATCTCCTTCAACGCCGCCGGTGTGGTTTATCCCTTTTGCCGAGAACGCATCGAATTCAATATGTTCGTATATTCCGGAGACCTTTACGCCGTCTAAGTTATTGTCAAAATCTATGGCATCATCGTAGAAAGCATTCAACGTCAGACCGCGGCCGAAAACCTGATAGAAATTACCGAGATGAACAGTCAGACCGCCATCATTCCAGCCGAAATATCTCTGGGTTATTTTTTCGTAGGACCTGTCCGGCCGATCCGGTTCGAAAACCTCCAACCAGGCGCCTGAATAGAAATCGCCGAAGTTGAAGTCGACTATGAAGCGGTTTTCAAGGGAATCTTTTTTCGTATCCCTGTAATGCCAGTATTGCATCCAGTTGGCCGCAGAAACAGACCAATAGTCGTCCTGGGCCCTGGCGAGGGGAGCGGAAATGAATCCGGAGGCGACCGTGATCGCCATAAAAGCTATTATAAAAAGAACTTTGCCATTTCCCATTTACTCCCCCGATCCACCTTTTTTCGCGTCATCTTCTGCCCCCGGAAGATGTTGCAGAATTAATTTCTCGATGTGCTCTTCGTCTCCCGGTTTAAAGCCGACAGCTGAGAAGATGACCTTACCTTGCGGATCGGTCATAATGGAAAACGGTATGGCGAACCCCTTGTATTTACGGCGAAATACCTCGCCGTCGCGATCGATGAGAATATCGAAGGAGAGCCTGTTGGATTTGACAAAGCTTTTGATCTTGCCTCTGGCTCTCGCTCCCTCGGTATTGATAGCGAATACTCTGAAACCCCGATCTCTATATTTCTCGTATAGCCTCTCGAGGATTTTCATCTCCTCTATGCAGGGTTTGCACCAGGTGGCCCAGAACGATATGTAGATCGGACCGTCGCCGAAATTATCGGACAGCGTCACTCGCTTGCCGTCCATATCGGGCAGGGTGAAGTCGGGTGCCATTTTTGTCTTGATATTCTGGCCGGGCGCTGAGACGGCCAGAAACATGAATAAAATGGCGACACAGAAAAGTTGCAGTTTCATGATCCTCCCTATTTTAGATAAAGCATTCTGCCTTCGAGACTGTATCTTTGAGATATAATTCTAAAGTAGTATACGCCGCTGGCGACAGCCGTACCCGATCTTTCCCCGAGATTCACCGGGATCCTGTTTGTTCCCAGCGATAAGATCAGATCTTGACCGGCAATCTTTCTCCCCCGAACATCGAATATCTCAAGGCTGGCCGGCTCTTCGACGGGAGAAAGCAGCGATATCGTGGTTCTACCATTAAAAGGATTGGGATAATTGCCCTCAAGCACGAAACCGGATGGGGCGGCATTTTCTCTATGGTCTACTATGGTTGGTTCCAGAAATGCTGAATATACGTAGTCGCCGGAGGCCCCCTGAATGAGGTCTGCAACCAGGGCCACCCATTGATACTGGCCGAAATTCTCCACAATATATTCGCCATCGTTGGCAGGGTTGATTTCAAAGATGTCGTATACGTGGCTGTCGTCGGCGATCGCCTTGATTATCTGCAAATACCAGATCCTGTCATCATCGCCGTCGAATGCGATATGAAGATTGCCGTCATAACCTTCATTGGTGAAAAGTATATAATTGCAGCCCAGGGCGGTGGGCCTGGAGACAGACGTCATATCATTAACGGGATAATCCGTATGTGTTCGCATGGTGCGGGCCAGAGTATAATCGGAACCTTCCTCATAATGGTTGCCATCATCTCTATAATCGGTTAAGTAGTTCCAGAGGGAAAATATCATATACTGCTCTTCGAGCGAGGTTCCATAATCGCGACAGGTCAGCTCCAGGGCGAATTCGGCATTATAGTCGATAGTATAATTCCAGGATGAGAGGATAAACTCATGGCCCCAATTTTCATAGAGGAACATGGGCCAGACGAATCCGCCGTATTCGTGGGCGCCATTGGCAAGGGTCAGGGGCAGATGGGGATAATTGAGGAAGTAAGGCAGGTAAGCGTAATTGTCATTTATATCGTCCCAGATGATATCTTCCATCCAGGTGGCGCAGTTCTCCATATACCAACCTCCAGCCTGAGCGTTGTATGCGAACTGAACGGCGTGGAAGAACTCGTGGGCGGAAGTTACCTTCATGGGCAGGGTGCGATCCTCATACCCGAACCCGTTATAAGTCGGATCGACATATATGTAGCTGGTATAATCGTAGTCGCGGCCCGGACGCTGGTCCGATGGGAACTCCAGGAAAGTAACTCCGTAAGCGCCGGCATACCTGTGCATATAAACATCGTAAAGATCCTCGCCGCCCCCCCGGGAGCCGTCAAAAGGGGGTGTATCGTATCCCAGCGTATCGCATATATAATACCAGGCCAGGTCGAAGTATTCGGCGGTTCTGTTTACGAAGTCCGGGATGCCGTCGGCGGGATCGATATCCACATCGGGTTGATAGACAGCGTGGCCTCCGGTGGTGTCGTAATGGATTCTGAAGAAACCGAAAGGTGAATCGAAATAGGCCTGCTTGTCAACCCTGTATAACAGAAATGAGAATCGTCTCTTGAATTCATCATCCGCTTCACTCCAGTTTTGTATGATATCCATGATCAGAAGGGTGCCGTCTTTCAAAGGGCGGTCGATCCGGTAGCGAGGAGGTAATGAGGCAGGGTCGGTCAACATCAAAGCTTTCAGCGTAAGCTTTTCTGTGAGAGTCAGTTTCCCACTTTCGAAATCTGCCTCTATGTTTTCCAGCCCACTGGGCAGAGCTTCCAATGGGTTAGTCCAGAGGATCAATCCGGCGATTATTAGAGCGGTTGGAATTCTCAAAAAAGCCTCTCTCGTCTTCTATAATTTTAATCTAACTCATTACAATTAATTGTCAATTCAAATTCCAGATAGAGGCGTAATCTGTGATATGTCAAGGAATTACAATTAAATATCGATTTTTTAGAGGGCTCACCATAGATTGATAAGGAATAAAAAACAGCTTCTTAGCTTTCTAATAAAGGTTACCAATAATAGTAAGAGGTTTCTATCTTAGAATTCCGCTCCGAATGAAAAGTATGTTTCCGGCTTAGGAGCGACATAGGATAAGTTTGTGGCCCAGGCGAGATCGACTCTCAAAACGAATATGCCGAGGTTGGCGCGTGCGCCGACACCGAAGCCGCCCTTCAGGCTCCCCAGAATAGGGAACCCCTGTTGATCGTCGAAGAAGCGGAATTCTTTGTTGTAATTCCAGGCGGCTCCCATATCCCAGAAGATCGCACCGGACACCTGCTGCAACGTTATAGGCAGGGGGAAACGAAGTCTAAAGTAGTCTATAAACGGGTAGCGAAACTCAAGATTAGCTATGCTATAATGGGTCCCGACCTCATCGAAATACGTGTATCCCCTCAAGGGGACGATAATCTCATTTATATATATGTCTTCGACTCCGTATATGTCAGCGGTGGCCCGTTTCGGTCCGATCCAGTTCGATGAGCCTCCCAGATAAAACTTTTTGGCATCTTCTCCACGAGATCCTCCTCCGCCTATACGCAGCGCCAGATTATAGCGTCCCCAGAAATGCCAGTATTTGCGCAAGTCTAACTGTATCGACGTATACGATAAACCGCTGTTTACAGCTTTAAGTGAATTATCGAACGTTATTTTGTATCGCTGGCCGGCTACCGGTCCGACTATGCCCCATATAACGGCATCGTTTACATATTCCAGAGTCGTGGAGAGAATATTAGTCGTGCTATTGGGTTGAAAGAGGAAATTATCCCTGGCCACGGTCAACTGTGTCAAATATAGATCGAGACGCGAGAATCTCGAAAACGGATAGCTTGCATATCCCTGGGCGCCGTAGACCCTGTCGGAGAAGTAAAATCTCGAATAATCGTCATAATAGAGGTTTTTGAAATGGAAGATTCCGGCAGCGTAATCGACTCTCTTGGCTGTATAGGCGTAGCTGACCTGAATATTGGACTGATCGATGGTGTTCACCAGATCCGTAAAAATATAGAAATGGTGGTTACCGAAAACATCGGATATGGATAGAAAAGATTGTCCTCTCAGCCCATAAAAGTTGTCGTAAGAAAATCCTCCCGTAACCAGTTCCGGAGAGAATTTCAATTTATATTTTTTTTGTTTATAGCGTCCATCCGGAAGAAGATATTCGAGAGTATCTTCGATAGAGACGTCAGCCGTTTCTGCAGCCGTCTCGAGCGAGTCGGATTCGCTTTCTGTATCCTCGGTTTCATCTATCAAACTTTCCCCTGCGCGGAATATATAGCTGCTGAAATCCGGCGATCGATCTTCGGTTGTGCTGATTCCAACGGTGGTGTCCGCGGGGACCATCTCGATTCGAGGAACGAAAATATTCTCCTCGCCGTTCCTCAGTTTCTGCATGAACGGGGTCAATGCAAGCTCGCCGGTTTCCGGCGCGGCATCTTTCAAATCCTTCAGAATATAGATGTCGAATCCAAAATTATTAAACGCCGAAAATGCGATTTTATCGCCGTCGGGCGACCATGAGGGCGAGAAAGCGCCCGATATTATGTTGGTTAAGGGGAATTCATTGCCCGAGCTGATCTCATAAAGGTATAGATTGTCTATACCATTTCTATCGGAGACGAAGGCTATGCGTTCGCCATCGGGGGAGAATGCAGGTTGATTATTCTTATATGGATTATCCGTTACGGCCTCTGTTTTGTTGTTCTCTAAATCAAATAGAAATATATTGTAATTGCCGTAAACGAATTCGTCGCCGTTTTCCTCCTTATCACCCGTCGGGCGGTCGGATGCGAACGCCAGAAATCTCCCGTCCGGAGACCATGATGGATCGT
This sequence comes from uncultured bacterium, assembly GCA_965555375.1. Taxonomy (GTDB): domain Bacteria; phylum Zixibacteria; class MSB-5A5; order UBA10806; family UBA10806; genus CBDVBL01. The sequence goes on along the minus strand of CBEWDL010000073.1, from coordinate 8,184 downwards.
TGTCGTCGTACCTGTCGTGATTGAGGCGGGTCAAATTAGCGCTTTCAAGATCGTAAATATAAAGATCGGTGAAACCTTCCTTCATACTCTGGAAAGCAATCCTGGTGCCGTCCGGCGACCATGAGGGGTTGCGCATCCCTCCCAGCCCCGGGTCGATTTTCATCTTACGTTTACCTCTCCCGGCATCGAATATAAAAATGACATCGCGACCACCGCTTTTGCTTACAAAGGCGATTTGCTCCCCGTCAGGCGACCAGGCGATTCCGGAAACATAAGAGTGGAGAGATTCCAGATCGCCGGAGCGTTCCGCCTTGACAAGGCGGGAAATGATCTTGCCATCGATAGTGGAAATAATAAAGATTTCATTGAAACGGTCAGAATAGCCGTGCCGGGGATTAGACCTATCGGAGAAAAAGGCCAGCCGGTCGCCTTTGGGAGACCATTCCGGCTTCTGGTTGTATATGGACCCGTCCTCCGTATGGTCTGTCAGGGGCTCGGCGAATTCGGTCGGTTCTTTCCTTTCAGCTATTTCCGGCCAGTAGACCCGTTTTAAGGCTTTTTGCCACTCGTTCGAAAGATCCTTAATAGAAATCCCAAGAGCAGCTTTGACCGCCCGGTCCATGGTGATCTGGACTTTTCCCTTGCTTAAGATTTCGAATATCTTTTCTTCGCCATATTTTTCAGATATGAAGTTTATGACGGACTGGCCGCCTTTGTACGCCAGAAATCCGTAAAGCAGATCTAAGGGGGGTAGATATCCCTCTATGATGGCATCGCGGACAAACATGTCGGCCTCGAGATCCCATCCATGGCGGGAAGAATACTCGGCATAGCCCTCGGAAAACCACAATGGAGGCTGAAACAATGCCTCCCGGGAGAATATTGATTTAAGGGCGTTGCCGTAGAGTAAATCGAACCAGACTGCATGAGTCAATTCATGATGCAGGACATGACGAAAATCCTCATAGGAACCTGTGAAGGGAATTACTATACGATTCTTAAAGATCTCAGTAAAGCCGCCTACCCCCTCAGGTATAAGTTCATAAATGACATTGGTCTGCTGGAATTCATTGTGCGTGGCATAAATGATTATGGGAACACGATCGGTCAGGGTATAATTCAATTCCGCTCTGATTTCCTTGTATGCGTCTTCTAGCGCCCCGGCGGCGAATACCGCCAGCGTATCTTCGCCCTGGTAGAAATATATGTCGAAATTGGAAGTCTGAATATAATTCCAGTCGAAATCTCTATACTGAACCTTATTCTGGCCGAAATAGACGCTTTGAGCGGTTGCCGATTGCCAGGCCGTCACCGCTAATAGCGCCAGAATTATCCGTTTACTTATCATCAATTGACTCCATCCACGATCTCTGTCACCTGTTAGAACAGGACTATACAAGCCCCGGTTCCGTTTCCAATGATGTTACAAGGAAATCCGGCTGATATTCCCTCCCAGACGCTCGAATTTTTTCTCAATAGATTGATAACCTCTATCAATGTGGTAAACCCTGAGTACCTCCGAATCTCCGCTGGCTGCGAGGGCGCCTATGACCAACCCGGCTCCGGCACGAATATCCGAGGCCATCACCGACGCCCCATTCAGTCGCCTTACGCCGGTTACGATGGCTTCATCTCCCGATATTTTTATATCGGCACCGAGGCGCTGAAGTTCCATGACATGTGTAAACCGTTCGGTGAACACCGTTTCGCGTATATACGATGTGCCGTTCCCGATCGATGCGAAAGCCATGGCGGCCGCCTGCAGGTCGGTGGGAAAACCGGGAAAGGGGTAAGTCGTGATTCTGATCGGACCGGGACGTCCTCTGCGGGAGGCGATGATTCTATCTCTCCTTACTTCTATATCCATGCCCGCCCCATGGAGCTTCGAGATCAGGATCTCGTTGCTTGCCGGGTCGGTTTTGGCTATCTCGATTCTTCCACCGCAGGCACCTAAGGCCAGCAAAAACGTGCCGGCTTCCAGGCGGTCGGGCATGATGCGATGCTCTACTGCGCGAAGCTTCTTGACGCCTGCGATTTCTAACCTTGCGGTTCCCGCACCCTCGATTTTAGCTCCCATTTTATTCAGGAAAACCGCAAGATCGACGACTTCGGGATCGCAGGCGGCGTTGATTACGGAGGTTTTTCCTTTTGCCAGGACCGCCGCCATCATGACATTTTCAGTGCCGGTATGGCTTGGTCTATCGAAGAATATCTCGGTTCCGATAAGCGCTTTGGCCGAGGCCGAAATGTATCCTTTGCTTTCGGTTACTGAAGCCCCCAGGCGCTTAAATCCCAGAATGTGCTGGTCGACCGGGCGCGGTCCCAGCACGCATCCTCCGGGAAGGGACACCCTGGCCTTTCCGATGCGACCCAGAAGCGGTCCCATAACCAGAAAAGATGCTCTCATTTTACGAACCAGATCGTAAGGCGCAATGTGGCTTTTGATATCGGCGGCATCGACCACCAGGCTGCCTGCTTCAGGTTCATATGCCGCTTTTGCGCCAAGCCCTTTTATGACTCCGATGATCGTTCTTATGTCCATGAGATCCGGTATGTTGGTCAATACCGTCTTGCCCCTTTCCCCCAGGAGCGAGGCTACTATAATAGGCAGGGCGGCGTTTTTTGAACCCGAGATCTCGACTTTACCCGACAATCTCTTGCCGCCTTTTATAATGAACTTATCCATAAGCCCTTTCTACGATGATATTTGACACAAGAACAGCCGTTTGGTTTATACGTTTCCAAATTCTCTTTGCTCCATCGTTTAAGATTATATTATAATGGTCAGGATGGATCAAGAGAATAGAACTAAAGACAAGATTTACTTTGTTTCCGACGCACATCTGGACATACGAGAAAGCCCCTCGGATCGGGAAGATCGGCTCCTCGCCGTTTTCCAGAGAGTAAAGAACGAGGCCTCACATCTTTATATTGTCGGAGATCTTTTCGATTTCTGGTTCGAGTATAAATACGCAATCCCTGCGGCATATTTGAGCGTGGTATCGGCGCTTCTGGATCTGACCCGAAACGGTGTGGAGGTCTACTACATTCCCGGGAATCACGATTTCTGGATGAGAGATTTTCTCTGGCGGCAGGCCGGGGTCAGGCTGACCGAGGATATCTTCGATGTCCACCATTTTGGCAGGAAGATACTTATTACGCACGGCGATGGTATTAGAAAGGACGATCGCGGGTATCGTTTTATCAAAAGGATTTTTCGCAACCGTTTTTGTATCTGGCTATACTCGCAACTTCCGGTCAATATGGCATATCGGTTGGCCATGCGGACATCGAGTGCGTCGCGCCAGCACACCGATGCCCGGGAAATGAGCGATTCGACCGATTATATTGAATTCGCCAAACGGAGGATTGATGATGGATATGATGCCGTTGTAATGGGGCATGTTCATAAGCCGGAAATTGTGGAGGCGGGATCGGGCGTTTATGTTAACTGCGGCGATTTTTTCAAAAACTTCAGTTTCGTGATGCTGGATGAGAGCGGATTTCACCTGAGAGCATTGGATTGAGAAGCAAAGGATTTTTTAATTTAGATATTTGACCGGGAATAATCATAAGGAAAGTTAATGGAACCGACAGTAAATTTAAGATTGGCGAAGGAACATGGCTTAAATGAGGAAGAGTATCAGCGGATACTGTCCATCCTTGGACGGACGCCCACATTCACCGAACTGGGTATCTTTTCGGTGATGTGGTCTGAGCATTGTTCCTACAAGAATTCGATAGCGCAGTTGAAAACCCTTCCCCGTGAGGGGCCTGCCTTGCTGACCAGGGCGGGGGAGGAAAATGCCGGCGCCGTCGATATCGGCGATGGGCTGGCGGTCGTTTTCAAGATAGAATCGCACAACCACCCGTCGGCGGTTGAGCCGTATCAGGGAGCGGCGACCGGAGTCGGCGGCATCCTCCGGGATATCTTTACGATGGGAGCGAGACCGGTGGCGGTATTGAATTCTCTGCGATTCGGGCAGCTCGATAATCCGAAGGTGCGTTATCTTTTCGATGGGGTAATCCGGGGAATCGGCGACTATGGCAACTGTTTCGGCGTGCCGGATATAGGCGGGGAGATTTATTTCGAGGAGGCTTACACCGGTAATCCGCTGGTCAACCCTATGGCGGTCGGTATCGCCAAGCATTCCGAATTGATTTCAGCCGTGAGCAAAGGAGAGGATAATATCGCCCTGATCGTGGGATCATCGACCGGCCGCGATGGTATCCACGGAGCTACGTTCGCCTCGGAGGAGCTTTCGGAAAAATCCGAATCGAGACGGCCATCCGTGCAGATAGGAGATCCCTTCGCCGAAAAACTGCTGCTGGAGGCCACCCTCGAGGTCATCCGCAAAAAATTGGTGGTGGGGATTCAAGATATGGGAGCGGCCGGGCTGACCTGCTCGTCGTCGGAGATGTCGGCCAGAGGAAAATCGGGCATGAAACTTGAGATCGACAAAGTACCGGTGCGCGAAGAGCTGATGACCCCCTATGAGATAATGTTATCCGAGTCACAGGAGAGGATGCTGGTGGTTTGCACGCCTGAAAACATTGACGAGGTAAAATCTATCTACAGGAGATGGGGAATTCATGCCGAGGAGATAGGCAGGGTTATATCCGGAGGGCAACTCATTGTTCACAACAACGGTCAGAAGGTGGCGGACATACCGGCCGTTTCCCTGGTATTGGGGGGCGATGCTCCGGTTTATGTAAGGCAACACAAAAAACCGGCCCATATTGATGAGCATGCGGGATTCGATCTTTCGTCGGTTCCGGTTCCCGATGACATGAATCAGGTTTTCGAGAATCTTCTGGCCTCGCCCAATATAGCCTCCAAGAGATGGGTTTACGAACAGTATGATACATCGGTAAGGACATCCACCGCCGTCGGCCCGGGATCATCGGCGGGCGTCATCAGGATTCGCAAGACGAACAAGGCCCTGGCCATGGCCACCGATTGTAACGGCCGTTATTGCTATCTGAACCCCAGGCAAGGAGCGAAGATAGCGGTTGCCGAGGCGGCCTTAAACGTGGCGGCTTCCGGCGGCAAGCCGGCGGCAATCACCAACTGCCTCAATTTCGGCAATCCCTACGATCAGGAGATATATTACCAGTTCGCCGAGTGCGTGGCCGGTATGGGAGAGGCCTGCCGGATGTTCGAGACCCCCGTGACCGGCGGAAATGTCAGCTTCTATAACGAAGATCCGGAGCGGGCGGTCTATCCCACGCCGGTGATCGGCATGGTGGGGATCATAGAAGATGTCAGCCATATTACGACTATTCATTTCAAAGATTCCGGCCACGATATTTACTTAATAGGCGAAACAAAAGACGAGATCGGCGGCAGCGAGTATCTCAGGACGATCCATGATAAGATTACGGGAAAAATCCCCGGGATAGATCTTGAGGTCCACAAGAAAACGATCGATCTGCTTTTGAACCTGATAAGGGTTGGTCTGGTTCAATCGGCGCAGGATATATCCGACGGCGGTCTGGCGGTGGCGCTGGCGGAGTGCTGTTTCGCCAACGGTATTGGCGCAACAGTTGCAATCGAATCCAATATCCGACCTGACAGCCTGCTTTTCGGCGAAACCCAATCCCGCATTATTTTTACAGCAAGACCCGATCAAAGTGAAAAGATCTGGGAAATTTCGGCCAGGCATGGCATCCCCGTCGAAAAGATCGGTGTCACCGGCGGGGAAAATCTGAGGATCGCATGTAGTGCCGGGTCGCCCGACACGATACCTTTACGACCGGCGAACGATACCCCAAAGCAGACAACCTTGATCGATTTACCGGTGACTAAATTGAGGGATATTTACGAGGGGGCCATTCCGGCCTACATGGAGCATATCAGCCAGGCATGAAAAGCAGTTACGCTGCATAGCTTTTGCGGGGCAGCCTTTTCCTTGACAATTCCGCATCATCCGGTAAATTGATTATAGACGTCTTTCACGGGAGTCATCTGAAATGAAGGCTTCGAGAGCCTGTAGCTCATACCTTGCTTTTATGATCGCCCTCTGGGCGCCCTCCGCTTACGCCGGCTGGACGACGGCGGTGCGGATAAGCGATGAGGGTACTGCCTATAATCCGAGAATAGTTGCCAACGGGGATACGCTGCATGCGGTTTATTGGATCTCAAGCGGTGCGGATAGGGCCTACTACGTAAGAAGCACTGATGGAGGGGAGCAATGGGCAGTGCCTTTTCGCCTGGGGGACTCCTTGATTGCTGGAGGCGAGAATTCACCTGTAATTCAGTCAGCGGGAGACACAATAGCCACTATTTGGCATCAGAATCTACCGGGGGGGGGCAATATAATCTCGGATTCCGATCCTCAACAGATGGCGGCGGAGCTTGGGGAAGCATTACATACATTCTGCCTTCCGATAATCACGAAATTCAAAAGCATGCATTTGCTATCGGACGGGGCCAAAACTACCTTTTATACAACCGATGGTCTCAGGAGATAATCGTCGAATTCACGAAAAGCACGAACTGGGGCGAGACGTGGACCGATCCGATGGAGGTCTTCAGGACACAGCAGACAGGGCGTATCGACATGGCTGCCAGGGGTGATACCATTCATTTTGTCTGGGCCGGTAGATTCAATTACGATGACGAATGGGAAATCTACTATATTAGAAGTACGGATTCCGGGGAGAGCTGGTCCGAGAATACTATGTTCTCGACATATGATGAATATGGTTCAAATTTCCCCACTATCTCAGTAAATTCGATCGGTAATATTGCAGTTTGTTGGATGGATTATAAGTACTCGCCTAATTTATGGACTGGCGATCTTTTTGTCAGATATAGCTTTGATTCGGGAGATAGTTGGACAGAGGAGGATCAAATAACGTTCACCCATGGGGCTTTTGCCAATCATATTTTGTGGCAGGGTGATTCCATTCATATTGCCTGGGAGGACTGGCGGTATTCTCAGCGGGATATCTTCTACATGCAGAGCACCGATAATGGTTTGACTTGGGAGGATGAACAGCGGGTGGAGGAAGATCCGGGACAGTCGTTGAATCCCAGCCTGGCCGTTGTGGATGAGACCGTGCATGTGGTCTGGCGGCAGGATAGTGGCCTGGCCGGGCCTGGCTTATACTACAGCCGCCGGGATGAGGTTTCAGAGATACCAACCTTGTCCGAATGGGGGATGCTCATTCTCGCCCTGCTGTTGCTCGCCTCTGGCACGCTTGCGATTGCGACGAGGAGAGAGACGGCGTTGAGAGTTCGGAGGAGGTGATATAGGGATTCACAATATTTGGGAACAAGAAACAGGATTCTTGAAACATAAACAAAGGAGGGGAAAATAATGGGACGCCCGGGATGCCCTGGGAAATAAAATCTCATCCGGAATCTATTTCGCCAGAGCAAAGAATAACAAGAATTCTGTCGCTATAAAATTGCTGTATATGAAATAATATATTTTTCGGATTTTATTGTAGGGACAGAACACTGTTCTGTCCCTACGATTATCATAGTCTCAGCCAGGAAGTAGGTCAAATCCCTCCGGGATTTGACAATTAGGAGTCAAGACTCGGAGAGTCTTGACCTACGGCCGCGCAGCGATGACATAGCAGGTGAAACAATATCATAACCCGCCTTATGGCCCTTTCAATTCGGCGGTTGGAATGTCGATAACGTGGATATAGCATGAAAAAAAGAACCTGCACTCAGGATGTCTATGCCGAGGGGCACCTGGTCGATTCCGGCGTCATGTCGGCTATACTGGATCTGATCATCAGGTCCGGCGGGAAATTCAAGATCAGATCGTTCGAGATGGGGCGAACCAATACCGAGCCGACCCGAACCACCATCTCGGTTTCGGCGTCCACCTCCATGCTCCTGGAGCATATCATCTCGCAGCTTCACCTGCACGGATGTGTGGTCAAGGAGGACTCGCCGGTTTCCACCCAACCGGCTCCCAGGAACTCCTGCGCCCCGGACCATTTTTATTCCACGACCAACCATAGAACCGAGATCAGGTTAAACAGCCGATGGATCGCGGTCAAGAATCAGCGGATGGATGCCGTGATCGTCGTAAACGGCAGCAGCGCCCGATGTGTCAAGATCCGTGATCTCAAAAGAGGGATGCAGGCGGTGACCGGAATATCCGGCATCCGCGTTATACCCGAGTTCAAGGAAAGAGACAGGTCGGTTTTCGAGTTCAT
>CBEWDL010000072.1:0-15858 GCA_965555375.1 uncultured bacterium | reverse complement strand
CCGAAAATAAAACGGTAAATTGACATCGAAGAAAGAGATACTATCTGCATCTTTCAGGATATCCACTTTGGGATTGCCGCCGATCTCGTGATATTCGACCAATTCGCTTACCTCTTTGATAATTGCATTATCGATATTATATTGTGATAATATTTCACCTAATATCCTGGCGCTGTTCAAAGAATGGGCCTTTTTGAACTCACTGAAGTCACTGAAGTTTTTTCGAAGAACCTTTCTCCCTTTAATGCTTCTTTCTACGTCGTGACCAAGCGCGGCAATTTGAAGGGCTGTGTCCGCATTCGGTTTAAGTCTTAAAACCCATTCTCTTGTATTCTTAGAATGTATCGGATCCTCAGGGACCTCGGATTGCTCTATGGTTTTTTCTATCTCGAGTTCAACCTTTTCAATCAAGTTCATTCCTCAAAACAAGAACTCTTCTGATGGATTCGAAATTGGTTAAAACAGCCAGGACCGACAAGGTCAAGAATACTTGATTGAACAGTGCGCCAATAAGGATTATGAACATACGAATATCTCTGCCAAGCCTTACCTCGGGCCTGGTTTGACCTTTTAGGAAGGAATCGTATTTGTGGGCAGTGTAACTATTCATAAGGCCGCCAACAAGCGCGGCAAAGCCAACCAACCATACCATGATATCGTTATGCATCGTCCAGTGCCCGTAGATCATTCCCAGAATAATCAGCGCATCGGCATACCTATCCAGAACAGCATCGAACCACCCGCCGAAGTTGGTTGTCAGGAATTTCAGACGGGCAACCTCGCCGTCACACCCGTCAATTATGGATGAAAGTTGTACCAGGAGCCCACCTATAGCCAGATTGATATTGCTTCCCAGAGAGAAAAATAAACCACCGAGAATACCGATAAAGAAGCTCAACAGCGAAATCTGGTTGGGTTTCATTCCCGTTTTAAGAAACCATTTAGAAATCCTGATGGAGATCGGCCGGTTGATGAACCTGGATACAGGACCGTCTGTTTTTTTCTTCAGCTGTTCACAAAAAAGGGATTCAGCATTTTTCAAATCCTTCGGGTCGTCAACATCGATCCAGAACTCGTTGGAAACATCAAGGGTATTCATTCTGCCACGGCCGGCGAGAATCTTTATTCCGCCGGAAAGGCTTTCATTACCACCCCGAATGCTTTCCTCGAGAGCGTCAAAAATAACAGGAGTACAAAGAAATATGCCGGTGTCAATTCCATCATAGCGCTTCAGCTGTTTGCCGATATCTATGATTCTGCGATTTTCAGTGATCACCTTCGTCGCATCTTCGATGTTTAGATAATTACGCCCGTTTCTATCGATGCACAAAATGCATTCATCTTCACCAATGGTGCATTCCTGAAGTCTTTGTAAGATATTTTCTTCGAATAAATGGTCGGCCATTAAAAGTGCAAAACGCCCGTGCATACGCGATTTTGCTTTGAGAACTGATACGCCGTTGCCCCGTTTCCACTCGTCATTAAAAATATATTCTATTGTCACGCCGTATTTATGGCCGTCCCCGATAAATTTTCTGATTTTATCGGCCTTATACCCAACGACAATATGAAATTGTTTAATGCCGGTATTTTTGGCTGTCAGAATAACTCTTTCGATGAGCGAAAGCCCCAGTAAAGATACCAACGGCTTGCTATCACCATTGGCACGTTGTCTTACTCCTTCACCCGCTGCGAGTATTACTGCTCTTAATACTCCTTTTTCCTTCATTTCGCATACACTTTTCCGGTCTCAAAATGTTAAAAACACTTTGCTGCCTGATTAACGTCTGGTCTGGTTATTCAGAAACCAGTCTAACTTACAAAATGAAATTTTGCAAGTCAAGGAATAGTTTGCAGGAAATGTCGGCATTAACATCATCAAGCCTGTTAACACCTATTACCAAATGGGGCGAAAAGGACTGGGTCTGTTTGACCTTAAAACAAATTGGACAGAATTTGTGTATGAGCTTAGAGATACCCTGAGGCTAAGAGTGGTAAATGAGCCAAAAGCGTGCAGGATTTTTTCCCAACGTACAAGCAAATAAACCTTGTATACGGGGAAGCTATCCCTTAACTTCCTTTCAGGAACATAATAATCGTTGTAAAATCTTAAAGGAGGCGAGGGATGGCTTTTGAAAGTGATAGCATAGAGGAATTTTTAAGAAAGATTCCAGGCCGGAGTAAAAGGAGGCTCATTATTCTGGGGCTGGGGGCGATTGTGGTAATCGCCTTTTTGGCCACGACCTTTTATTCCGTGGGCACGGAATCGGTGGGCGTGATCCAGCGTTTTGGAAAGTATGTTCGAACCACCCAGCCCGGGTTGCACATGAAGATCCCATTCGGAATCGAGGCGGTTACCAGTGTGCCGGTGACGCGCATATTGACCCAGGAGTTTGGCTTCAGAACGGCCAAGCCCGGTATCAGTACCATTCGAAGCAAGCAGGCTTTTCTGGGCGAGTCCTTGATGCTGACCGGAGACCTCAACGTGGTCGTGGTCGACTGGATAGTCCAGTATAAGGTGAAAGACCCCCGGGAATACCTTTTCAAAGTAGAGCATGTGGAAGAGACTATTCATGACGTTTCCGAGGCCGCCATGCGTCAGGTGGTGGGCGATAGAAGCGTAGATGGCGTCCTGACCATCGAGCGTATCCAGGTCGGCGAGGAGGCGGCACGGAATATGCAGGAGATTCTGGACGGCTACCAGGCAGGTATCCAGATAGTGACCGTGAAGCTTCAGGATGTAACCCCGCCCGACAAGGTCAAGCCGGCGTTCAATGCCGTCAACGAATCCAAGCAGGAAAAAGAGCAGATGATCAACGAGGCCATGAAGGAATACAATACCATTATCCCCAAAGCCAGGGGAGAGGCCGAAAGGATGATCAAAGAGGCGGATGGTTACGCCATCGATAGGGTCAACCGGGCCGAGGGGGACGCCTCGCGATTCGTTCAGCTCTGGAAACAGTATGCCCGGGCCAAGGATGTTACACGGAGGCGGCTATATATGGAGACCATGGCCAAGGTCCTGCCGCAGGTGGAGCGAAAATATATAGTCGATGAAGACGAGAAGGGAATTCTCCGGCTTCTACCTCTGGGAGAGCAATTGGGTGGCGGCGTCAATTCGAGAAAGGGGCAAGGACAATGAAAAATATAAAATTGATCGTCGGCGGGGCCATTGCCCTTGTAATTCTCATCGTGCTTTCCAGCGCCCTGTATACCGTGGATCAGCGGAAACAGGTGGTCATTACGCAATTCGGAGAGCCGATGCGAGTGGTGAAAGATCCGGGGCTGCATATCAAGACCCCGTTTGTTCAGCAGGCTACGACCTTCGAGAAGCGGATCTTAGAATGGGACGGCCGCGCCACCCAGATTCCCACCAAGGATAAGAAATTTATCCTGGTTGACACCTACGCTCGCTGGCGGATCGCGGATCCGTTGAAATTCTTCCAATCCGTGGGGAATGAATTAGGAGCCCAGACGAGACTGGACAACGTCATCGATGCCGCTGTGCGAGACATCGTAACCGACCAACTCTTAATCGAGGTTGTCAGGAACTCCAACCAGCTCCTGGTGCAATCGGAGGGGGAGGAGATCGAGAGAGAGGTGCTGGAGATCGAGATGGGTCGGGAGCAACTCACTCGTGAGATTCTCGAAAAAGCCTCAGAAATGACTCCCCAGTACGGGATTGAGCTGGTCGATGTTCGGGTGAAGCATATCAATTATGTCGAGAGCGTGCGGGAGAAGGTCTTCTCCAGAATGATCGCCGAGAGAGAGCGGATTGCCGAGCAATACCGTTCCGAGGGTCAGGGCGAGCGCTCCAAGATCCTGGGAGAGATGAAAAGGGATCTTCAGAAGATTACATCCGAGGCCTACAGGACGGCGCAGGAGATCCAGGGCAAGGCCGACGGGCAGTCAACCAGGATTTATGCCGAGGCTTATAACAATGACCCCGAATTCTATTCTTTTCTGAAGGCCCTGGAGTCCTACCCTGAGGCTATAGGCAAAGAATCCTGGCTGATACTGACTACGGATTCGGATTTCTTCAGGTATTTGAAGAGGATACGCTGAGCTGGACGCAGATAAATCAAAGTATCCCGTGGTGCCGGGTCAGGTGACCCGGCACCATTTCTACACGTTATCTATGAAAGGCTCGCTTAACAACCCTATTGCTGGTCGGCTTTTCCTGGTTGAACCTCAATATGCCCCGCCCAGCCTGGATGTGACTTGAAACCGAACATGGGATTTTTATTCCGGGGATCGAAAAGCTCTTCAGCCGAGAGTTTTTTCTCATCCATCAGGATTTCTATATCACCTGGCGGAGGGAAATATCGACTGCCTTCGTTTGTTAAATCGAATTGCCTTAGCTTGCGTATATCGAATCCCATCAGCCTGGTTGTCACCAGATCGACAGCCAGCGGGTTTTCGCCGGCGACCAGACAACCGCACGCTTTAGCGGTCGGAGAAAGAGGGCCATTATTCTCCCCTCCGATTATACCATCGACAACGCAGAAGAATTTTCTCTGGGGCGTATCAAAAAATTTCCCCTCGGAATCAGCGAAAGCTATGATTCTGGCCAGGTCGGCGGTCATGCGCCAGGCCGAATCGTTGCCGTACCAGTTTCCGGAATCGCGCATCAAGGTTTCCGCAGATATGCCGCGAACAGGTTCGATTAGATTGCGATAGAGCGCCAGCGAGGTTTTGTAGACCAGATCTCCCCAGCGATTCTGCCTGGCCAGGGCGTGATCGTAAAGCCATCGCCGGGCTTTTGTGAATAACCGATCCGCTTTGGGTTGGTTATCGGGTAGCTGGTCGCCGCCGCCTCCGGGAGTTCCCAGCCGGTAATGGATCAGGTAATTCTTGTTTGTATTTATTCCAACCAGGCCTTTCAGATTCAGAGTAACGCCGACTTTCTTGTGAACTTTCATCTTCGGGACCGAAATGAAAATATCGGCCGATAAAACGGTTCTGGAGACGCAGTATTCATGAATTGCCCCGCGATGATGTTTCATTGTTTCGCTTCTGTTGTAATCGGCGCCATAATAATTTTCGCCCGGCAGGCCATAAAACCGACTTTGCATTCCGAGATCGATAATTACACTTCCGAGAGGATCACCGGGGCGGGACTCTCTATTGGACGAGTATGCCGGAATAGTGGGATCTTTTAAGGCGAAATTCCTCAGATCGTAAATCTTGATATCAAACCCGAATTTCTTATGATAGAAGGATTGAATAGAGTCCAGCCGCAAAGCGGCCATTAGCTGATCCCAGTTGCAATCCATCTGAGGAGTATCGGCGATAATTATTCGGCCCGTTCCTTTCAGGGCGATATAGGCATAATCTATCAAGGCTCTTAAGATTGATGGATGGGTAACCACAGAGAATAGGTCATCGCCGCTGGAATTGAAGCTCAAAACGAAATTAGGCTTCAATAAAACCGTTTGCCCGGGATGTATAATAGTTCCAAGCGGATTCCATTGCGGTGTGCCGTAATGCTCGCTGTCATATCCAAGTCGATACAACAGGTCTCGTAACAGATTATATGGATGGTTTGGATGATGTGAGCATTCTGCAAAAGGGAGTTCAGGGTGGCTGGTATCGGGATAGAACGGGGGATCGTCGTTATATTGTGGCGATATAATGCCTGCGGCGACTTTTACCGTATCCATATCTTCTAACAACCGATCCAATTTATCACACGGGAATTGAAGTTTGCCGCAGGGTGTTTCGGCATAGGCATAAGATAATCAAAAGGCTTACCAAAGCGGATGATACCTGACCCCAGGCAACGCCAATCACTCCGAAACGCTGCAACAGTATGTAAGACAGCGTTACTCCTATGGGGGTAGACACCAAAACCACTATGAAATTATAACGCACCAACCCCAAACCAAGTAAGGCGACGCCAATAATTGCGTGGGAGGACCATAGGACATATCTGATCAGCAGAACAGCCAGGTAGGTCAGGCTGGATTCGTAGGATGACCCATATACCAGATGCACCAGGAACTGGGCAGCGCCGTAAACCGCAACGGCAACCGCCAGACTAACAGCAACCATAAGCTTTTGATTTTTTATAAGTTGTTCACGAAACCAGGCCCTGTCGTGAGCACGCGCGCTGAAATACGGGGTGGCAATTGACTGCACCGTGGAGGTTACCATTATAGCGCCGAGGACAAATATGGTGGCAAGTGAATAATAGCCGATTTCTTCTCTGTCGCTGCAAAAATGGTCTAAAAGGACTATATCGGCATATCGGCTTAGCGCAACCATCCCGTTGGCTAAAACGCTGAATAGGGCTATGTTAAAAAATTGGGGCGGTGCGCCTGTTGATCTCGCCGATAGAAAACGCAGTTTCACCTGCCATAAGAGCGGAATCAGGCCCACCGCATAACCGAAAATGGTTGCGAAGACAAAACCCTGGAAACCCCACTGCCAGGTGCACATGACAACGATGATAACAGACTGCGCTTTTATGATCGATTGCGCCTTGGCCATTTCCTTCGTTCTTTTTTGCGCCTGTAGAAACACGGTCAGTATATCGGTGAAAACTGCGAAGGGAATGATAATTGCGTAAACCATCAGCCAGAAAGAAAGGCGTGTAGATGTGGTGAGTACCCCGCTCAGGGACAACGAAGCCAGTAAGATAAAGGCGATACTAATGGGGATAACGGAACGGCCTAGGGCCAAACGCAATACTGACCGTCTATCTTCGGGCGTGCGGTTCTCAGAGCAGATCTTGAGAACCGCCGTGTTGATGCCGAATCCAGCCAGGATAATGAACAACATCGAGTAAGACTGTAATATCTTTATTTCCCCCAGTTCGACAGGCATCAGGAACTTGGCGACTATGAGTATGCTCCCGAAGCCCAAGAATCGCGTAAGAAAATTAGCTGACAAAAGATGAAAAAACCCCTTTTCCCTGAGAGATTTAATAATCGGAATTGGTGTGAGCATCTATCTTTTCGCGTATAGGGTTAGACAGGAAAGATCAAAGCACCTCTGATGGATACTGCCTAACGGGCACAAGAAAGGAAGTGGGGGGCAAAGTAATTTTCTAATTTTCATTGATTGGGCTCCTTTTATAGATACTATACATATGATCGAAGATAGCAAAATTGTTAAGTACTGATCTATCATGATAAGACATAATTTTTCCGAATATTTTATTTGCCAGACGTACTCTCCGGAATGGATTAAACATTCCGCCAGCCGTATAGTATCTCTTGACTAATTCAATGCCTTTTTCGTTTAAGTAATTGTCTAGAAACCGCCTAGAGAAGAAATTTAAATGCTCAGGAGGTCTATACATATGCCAGCGATAGTTCATAGTTGTAAGGATTTTTCCCTTCGCACATTCGTAGGTAGGTATCATTATTAATAGCAATCCATTCGGTTTCAGGATGTTATGAAGCCTATTCAAGAATTCCAAGGGCCTTGCTAGGTGCTCCATAATTGCAAAAGCTGTCACAAAATCGTACTTTCTTCGAAAATGAACATTCTCCAAGTAATCACTATAAAGAGAAAGCCCTCTTTCTGTGGCAATCTCTGAGTAACTTTTTGAGAGCTCAACACCTTCTCTAATAATCTTCTCATCAAAATGCATCAGAAATTCCCCCGTTCTGCATCCGATATCTAGAATTGATTCAGCTTCTCTGCCTAATAGCTTCAGTAGGATGTTTTTCTGGTACTCCCAATACGGTTCTTTTCTGAATCTTATTGAAATAGAATTGCTATTTAGATATTCCTCCGCCAGCCTTTCATATAAATCTTCCAATGGCACTTTATGTTCGTTTATGTCAAAGAAACGGCTCCTGCAATTTTCACAATGGTATAACGTGTATTCCACGTCAAGCATTGGTGATTGTATCCCCTTAATTATTCTCACACTAGCACTTTTACAGAATTTGCATGTCACCTGCTTTACCTAGCTTTCAATGAGTTTTCTGTATAGATGGGAATGCTGGATACGTTTAAGATGTAACCAACCATAATTTCTGCAGAATTAAACAATTTTGTCTTTCCTAAACAAGATATTACTTTGGGTTTCTTAACAAGCTTCTGCATTTACTGTATAGGTCTTCCAGATCTCTATTCTTGAATAAAACGGTTCCCTCCGGCCTTTCACATACGTCGCTGGCCACCGCGCGGCAGCCGAAATACAGCGCCTCAGCGATGCTTATGCCGTACGCGTCGACATATGTGGGTCTCACCAGAAGATCGGCCTCTTTAAATAATGGCCATAGCTCTTTCTGGTCCGTCATGAATTTAAAGTTTTCCGATATTCCGAGTTTGTTGATTCTCTGGTTGATACATTTGAAATATTCACGGTTTTCTATATCGGCCAATGCAAATAAAAGTCCGACATCAGGGTAGGTGTTTTTCAGTTTAGCAACCAAGTCAACACACATATCGAGACCGTAGAGGTCGACGCGGTTGTGAAGGACTATCTTAAAGGCGTTGGCGACGAGAAGCGGGCGTCTCTGCTTTACGAATTTCCTGATATCCCCTGGATATGTATTCAGGATTTCCATTTCCTCATCAAGCGGGGGGGCGATGAATGCATTTTGAACACGGGTTTTATCAGGCAACCTGACTCCCTTTTTTCTATAGTAATCATGTAGATGGGCGCCAACAAAAATAACTTCATCGCATCGTCTCAGGAAAGCGCTATAGATGAAAAGCTCGAAGCCGCTCCATTTTCCCACCTGGCAACCGCTATGATCCATTACTCTAGCCCTCTTCGACAAGCCGAGCACAAGTAGGACTATGACAATCCCTGGCGATAAGAAATTTAGATAGATGACGTCTTGCCGCTTAAACATCAGCAGCAAGAACCTTAAATACCTTTGTAGGCGCGAAAACTTTCCCCAATCCAACAAATCGACTTGGTGTCCTTCTTTTTCCAGCTTTCGTTTAAATCTTTTCACAAATACGCTAACCCCGCCTAGGGGTGGCGGATAAGATCCAATCAAAAGGACCCTCATAGGTAAAAATCCCTCGCCCAGACTGCAAGATTCAGCAAATAGCACAACTTTTTTACCTTTCCTCGATCAGGCAGCCTAATGACTTCAGCGCGATCTGGTTGCCTGTCCATGAACATACGGGAAGTAAAAAATAACCTCCGTAAACCCCTCTTCCTTCCGATCCCAGGATTCTACTGATGATCACTGACGTGCCGAGGCCGCCAACCAGAGCCACGGCCTTGAAAATCATCGTTGTGCTTGCAGAATGTATAAATCGCATGCCGATCCCATCATATAGTCTCTATTGTTATTCTATCGGAAAAATATTATTTTTCGACAGGGGCCGATAATGTTTTGTAAGCCTGATAAGATGGAAAACTTTTTTGAGGAACCGAAACATACTTGATGCTGACACCGCGGATTCGGTTCACCGAATCGGTCCTTTGATCATCATTCTTTCGGCGATCCAGCGTTTTCGCGTTAAGAATTGATCCTGAAAAATCTTCTATGTGGGACCAGGGACGGTAGAAAATACTGGAAAAAGGAGTAGCCGATGTGCGGTTAGTTTTGAGGGATTTCCTAATCTTCCCTGATCTTCACCTTCGATCGCAGAAAGTCTATTATCTCGTTATCCGTCTCGAATCTGCTGACCTTGACGCCGGCCAGCTGAGCCATCGTGAGTGTCGCCTTTTTGGATTCCTCCCAGGCCGGGCCGTTTAAATCATTCAGATAGACGACCTGCTTTATACCGGTCTGAATGATGGCCTTCATGCACTCCGAGCAGGGGAAAACGGTGGCGTAGAGGCTGCAATTGGCAAGCTCCCGTTGCGCATGGAGGATGGCGTTGAGCTCGGCATGTACCACATAGAGATATTTTTCCGGCCTGGTTTGCGGGATCTGATCGTCATCGATATACCGGGGAAAACCGTTGTAACCGGAACTGACCAGTTTTCGCGTTTTATTATCTATTATGACCGCCCCGACCTGAGTGCTGTGGTCCTTGGATTTGAGCGAGGCCACCAGGGCCAGCGTCATGAAATATTCTTCCCAGCTTAACGGCTTGTTCAAGTGCGGTCTCCCATCGCCTTTCATATTTCCTTAAACGTACGACTCTCTATTACACGTTTTAGTGGATCATGACAATATAAAAATTCACAGTCACAAAATTATTTTGAGAATAAAGCAAAGAGAGGTCGAAAATCCGGCGATCCTGGCAATTTGCTGGCCCCAAACTTTGAGGTTGAAGATTCCTCGTCGTAACCTTATCATGCAGGCAATGTTATTGATATTGAGGAGGAATGATCATGAAATCATTGTCTGCTGTTATTGGTTCAGTTATCGCGATAGCGACAATTCTGATCGCCGCTAATCCGGTTCTGGCCGGACTCGATCCCGCATCATCGCCATCAGGGCCCTATTTCCCGACAGACCGGTATAATCCGGAGATCCCGAGACCGTCGGATTATCTGGGATTTCCCCTGGGATCGAAACCGGCCGGTTACGCTCAGGTGGCCGGCTACCTGAAGCTTCTGGCCGAATCCTCCGAAAAAGCCCAATTGTATGAATACGGCGAGACTTACGAGGGATATACGCTTTACTACGTGCTGGCGACATCGGAAAAAAACATGTCCAGAATTTCATCCATCAAAAAAGGGCATGAGCTTATTTCCGATCCGAGAAAACTAAAATCCAAAGGCGAAGCTGACAAGTTGTTCGATGATCTTCCCGCTGTGGTCTGGGTCGGCTACAGTATCCATGGCGATGAGCTCTCTTCCACCGACGCCGCCTTGGCAGTCGCTTACCAGCTTGTGGCCGGAACCGACGAGTCCACCGAGAATTTGCTGGAAAGTCTGGTAATTTTAATCGATCCTCTGCAAAACCCCGATGGCCGGGAGCGTTTTCTGGCTCAAATTAAACAGTTTTCAAGCAATATTCCCAGCTATGATGTTCAGAGCATGCAACATACCGGCGTTTGGCCGTGGGGCAGGGGTAACCATTACTTGATAGACTTAAATAGAGATATGATTACGGCTGTCCATCCGGAAACCAGGGGGAAAATCGCTGTCTGTCTGGAATGGCATCCACAGGTGATGATTGATTCCCACGAGATGGGTCCGCTCGATTCATATCTATTCTCGCCGGGTCGCGACCCGTTTAATCCGTATATGCTTAAGAATATCCGTGAATGGTGGGATATTTTTGCCGCAGATCAGGCGAAAGCCTTCGATAATTATGGCTGGAGATACTATACCCGGGCCTGGTCCGACGAGTGGTATCCCGGCTATACCTCGGAGTGGGGCATATTCCTGGGGATGATCGGAATTCTGTATGAGCAGGCCGGGGTCAGCGGTCTGGCAGCCAAACAAAAAACGGGCGCAATTTTGACTTATTCGGAGTCGGTTCACCATCACTTGGTGAGCAGCATGGCAAACCTTGAAACGGCTGCCGAAAGAAGACAACAACTTCTGAAAGACTATTTCGATCACAGGCGACAAGCAGTCGAAAATAAAGAGAATTCAATCGGAGCGTCTTTTATAATCGATCCGTCACAGAATCGCTTCAGGGTGGATCGCCTGATCGAGACGATGATTCTGCAGGGTATAGAAGTCAGGAGGGCCGAATCCGGCTTTGAAATCGGCGGGCTTTATAATGAGCATGGCAAAGTCTCGGCCCGACGTTTTCCTGCGGGGACATACATCATCGATTTTTCGCAACCATCGAGATACCTGATTCAGGTGCTCTTAGACTATGATATCCATATGACGAATGAGACTCTCTTCAAGGAAAGGCGGTATCTTGAGAAGGGTTGGGGATCGAGAATGTATGAGGTTATGGCCTGGTCGCTGCCGCTTGCATTCGGATTGGACAGCTACGTAACCGATGGCAAACTAAAAGTGAACTCCTCCCCCGTTACAGAGATTGAGAGACGATCTGCCAAAATCACAAATGAAAATCCCCTGTTCGGATACATGGTTGAATACTCCGACGACGGAGCCACTTATTTGTTGGCCGATGCTCTTGACGGGAAACTGAAAACGAGGATTGCCACCAGGCCCGTTACGGTAGATGGTTATAGTTTCGGTCCTGGCAGCATCTTATTCACCGTTAAGGAGAACCCTGACAGTCTGGCCGAGATGCTTCAGGAGTATTCCGAAAAGTATGGCGTCGACGTTATCGGAATAAACACGGCCCTGGCTTCAGAGGGCCCCGATCTCGGCGGGAGTAGATTCAGGCTCTTGATTGAGCCGAAAGTCGCTATCCTTGCGGGACAGCCGATTGATTTCTCCGACTACGGGTCGCTGTGGCATATGATCGACTATGAATTAGGCCTGAGATTGGCCCTAATTGACGTTTCCCGTATGGGCAGGGTGGATCTTTCGAAATATAACGTTCTGATCATGCCCTCGATCTGGGGTGACGTGGGGATGCTCAAGTCGGTAATCGGGGAAGGCGGCATCGCCAACCTGAAGGGGTGGGTCGAAGATGGCGGAACGCTGATAGCCATGGACCAGGCCGCCGTATTTTGCGCCGATACCACTGTCGGTTTGTCTCAGGTTCGGCTGAAACGTCAAGCGCTGGAGAAACTCGACGAATATGATTATGCTCTTCTGTGCGAGCAGTCGGCGAACAAAATCGTTATCGACAGCCTTCAAATCTGGCACGGGATCGAGTCGGGCAAGAAAGAGGCTGAAGAAGAAGATAAGAAGAAGCCAGGTAAAGAAGAATTGAAGAGAATCGATGAGTTCGCTCGCAAGTTTTCCCCTCAGGGCCCGATATTATCTTGCGCCATCGATACTACCCAGTGGTTGTCGTTCGGTCTAGGGGAAAGCTTACCGGTGATGGTTTATACGCAGAATGCCTATCTTTCCAAACCGCCGATACAAACCGTGGCGCGGTTTAGAGATGAGAAAAATATCAGGCTATCCGGTCTGGTCTGGCCCGAGGCCCGCCAAAGATGGGGCAATACCGCCTACTGCACCAGAGAGGGCAAGGGCAAAGGGCAGGTAATCCTTTTCGCCTCCCATCCGAACCTGCGGTCGTTTTTTCACGGCTCTAAGAGGCTTCTGGTCAATGCGCTTCTGCTCGGCCCCGGCCTGGGAGCGAGGTGGTCGGTGCCGTATTGATACATAAGGATCATCACGAGTTGAAGGACGAGGCGAACACGGGGCTGAGCATATTTAGCCCCCACGGCCAATGAGTTTCATTATCCCTCAGGATCGAAGCCACAGTGACATCCTGAGGGCAAACACAAACAACAAGCCTGGTATCCTCTTCGAATACCAGGCTTAATTTTAAAGACGGATATATTTTTGTTTTCTTTAAAGCCCCGCGGTCATGGTGATGACAAGAGTGATATTGAACTGCACTGTAAACGGCGAATCTGCCGCAAGACCATAGAGCCAGAAATGGCCGGCTTCAGCGGCGTCCTTCAGCGCGCTGAGATTCTCGATATGGCTCAGACCGTCTGCCCATTTGATAAACAGATCATCACCGCCGGGTATGACGGGGGAGACGAAAATCCTGGTGGCGTTATCCCGAACCTCCGCCGGAGTGTCATATTCTCCGGTATAGGCCAACCAGATCTCGGCCTGGTTATCTACTGACTCGAGATTGGTAAGGGTACCGGCAACTGTCACCTGGTCGATCGATTTGATCTTGTCTTTGTTATCATTGTAATCGCTGTTTGTGGTGAGATCGACCTCGACGACCTCCATGCCGGTGCTTGACGATACGAATTCGTCGATATCGTAACTTAAGATGATGGTTCCTGACGCTACGCATCCGGCGATATAGATTAACATCAGGAGGGCCATCGCAAATGCAAAATACTTTTTCATCATAACCCTCCTACATTAATCCGAAATGATAGTTTGCGCCGACGAAAATCAATATGTTCTTCCGCGACCCACCCCCATCGGTGGGGACGATCTCGAATTTGGCACGGCCCTCGATTCCGATTTTTACCGGCAATACAATCTCGAATCCCGGTCCCATATGATAGCCGACTTCGGAGACGTCATCGTAACCATCGCGAGTCCATTTGTAGCTGCTCAAGCCGATAGCCCAGTAGAAATGGGGGCCTGGACCGCCTCCCGTGTTGCCTATCAAGGCCTCCGCTCCGAAAGCGGTCACCTTGCCGCCATCGGAACTCATCGTCTCTCCCTGAATTGTCAGTTCAGGGTCGCCGAATGAACGGGATTCGAAAAACACAGCGCCGGCCAACATGGGCGATGGCGAGATCTTGGCCTTCAATCCGAAGCCTCCGCCCGATCTTGCATCATCCTGGACGATAGGGGCATTCAGGCCGCCAAAAGCTCCGACGGATATATCCGTCAACGCCCAGGCAGATCCTGTCATCGCCAGGACCAGCAGTATTGGCAACAGTTTGTTCATTTAACCTCCCGATCTGAACATGTTTTCATTACAATAATATGATATCTAAGATAAGTCAAGTATTATCACATTATCTGATAAAATTATTTATAAAATGACAAGCTGAAGATGTGACGGTCGCCGAAAAGGCCTGATGGGAGATAAGAATAGTCAATCCCTATCCTATCTGTTGCAAAGCCGAGACCGATCGAAAGCGGTGTATCATTATTGCTTCCCGCCCGTATGGAGAAACCCGAAATGGGGGAATACTCCAATCCTGCCGATGGCACGAACCCAATGTTTCGCTTATAGGAAAGATCGAGATTTATATCTATAAAATAGTTATAAAGAGGTATCCAGGCCGAAACCGAATACATCGACGGCAAAGGCGATGATGAGTTGCCGATTTTGAAATCGGGGCCGATATTATCGGCGGTAAGCGCCAATCGTGCAACGGCAAAATCATGGGAGATACCGAAGCCAAACCCGAACCCTTTGCCCGACTGGTTATCCAACCGCTGGCTGTAATATGAGACCGAAAGGCCATATGAAAGCTTACCTCCCCGCGATAGGCCCAGGCGCATCAGGATATCGCCCGAATTGATATTTCCGGTCTTGACGTTGTCTGCGGTGTATCCTGTTATCTCACCCGGATCGAATATATGAACACCAACACCCATTGAGTAACTTTCTCCCAGAGAAAAATTAACCGCCGCGGCTTCGGAGCGCATATCCATGAATAGCTTTTGATACGAGGCGAAACCTCCGGTTCTATTTCCCATCAGGGCCGGATTGACGAAAATGGCCTCGGTACCTCTTATACTTGCATACCCTGCCTGTCCGATTGATGCCCGGTATGCGCCCACCGGTATATTGAGAAAATCGAGGGCGCATTCGCCGGGAGAAGCTTTTATGGAAACGGGGATCGCCGATATTAGCATTATAACATTTATGATTGTGACATGCCGGAAAAACGATGTCAGTCTTTCAAGAGTCGTCCACTGGAGCATCTTTATCTAACCGATTGTAAGCTTCGCAAAAATGAGTGTAAATCCCTCCGCATGATCCACATTAGAAAAATCGGTACAGCGAGAACACCGCACCTGGCTCAATTTCAACCTTTGCCTATTACAACCCGGCGCCAGCTCTGTCAACAGTTTTCGAGTTTTTCGGTAAAAGTCTTCTTAAACGTGGGCGATCATCTCTATTTCTACCAGAACGTCTTTGGGAAGTCGCGCCACCTCGATCGCAGAGCGGGCCGGGAAATCCCCTTTGAAGTATTCGGAGTAAACCTCGTTCACCTTAGCAAAATCGCCCATATCTTTCAGAAATACGGTGGCCTTAAGGACATGACCGAAGTCCACCCCGCCGGCCGCGAGCACATTTTTGAGATTTTCGAATACCTGCCGGGCCTGATCTACCACATCGCCGTTTACGATTTCACCCGTGGAGGGATCGATAGCGATCTGGCCCGATGTGAAAACCAGGCCGGTGCCTGACTCGATAACCGCCTGGCTGTAGGGAC
>CBEWDL010000071.1:0-15898 GCA_965555375.1 uncultured bacterium | reverse complement strand
AAATTATGGTATATTTTTTAAGGTCAGGCATGAAGTCTTTTTGGCTACATATCGTGATTTTTTTACTGGTTTTTTGCTCCGATAGGCTTGCGTTTATTCCTCCGCCAGGTCTGGGGGGATGCACCATAGGCGTATTTTCCGGCAGCGCAACGGTCGATGGCCGGCCAATGCTATGGAAGAATCGCGATGTGACCGATGCTGTTCAGAAATTTTGCTATTTCCAGCCTCCGCGGGATGCCGACCGGCCCGCCTACGGGTTTTTGGGGAACGTCTATTCCTCGGATACCAACAGCGTTTATATGGGTGTAAACGAGGTCGGTTTTGCCATAATAAACTCCAACAGCTATAATCTGGGAGACAGCCTCCCGGATGGTATCAATGACGGGGATCTGATGAGGATGGCGCTGGAGCGGTGCCAGACATTGCAGGATTTCGAGTCTCTGCTCGACCTTACAGCGGAAAAGGGGCGGAAAGACTGCTGGAATATCGGCGCATTTGATGCCCGCGGCAACGCGGCTCTTTATGAATGCTCGAATTATGAGTACGTGAAATTCGACGCTAACGACCCCGATGATGCCACAAACGGGGTTATTCTGCGCGCTACATTCGGCCTCTCGGGCGGGCCGAATAGAGTCGGCATCGAGCGATATAAGAGAGTTAACCACCTTGTTCATGAAAGAGTCAATGAGAGGCCGCTGGATGCCGAATTTGTCCTGCAGGTTTTATCCAGAGATCTGGCCAATCCGATCGCAGACCCATATCCTTTGCCTTATACCGGTATGCAAAATGGTCGGCCCGAAGGTTTTATTCTGACGCAGATGGTAACAATCAATCGTTTCCTCTCCAGATCCTCCATGGTGATTAGGGGAACTAAACCGGGCGAGGACCCCTCGCTGTCAACATCATTCTGCACCATCGGGGCTCCGGTTGTTTCGGTCGCCTTTCCGCTCTGGGTGAGAGCCAGGCAGGTTCCGCCGGTTCTTAATATGGGGCTTGAGGTGCCTATGTATACATTAACAAACAGGCACCGCGCTCATCTTTATCCCTCTCCCAAAGCAAACGTCTATCTTAACAGCCTTTATCTGGTCAATCTCGATGGCGGCGGATTTTACTCTTATACGTTACCCCTGGAAAGGCAGGCCATAGAGATTGCCGAAGAATTCGTGAACGATTGGTTCAACGACAGACCCTCTCCCGAAGATGTCGCCGACGCTCAAATGATCGTAGCGCGGCTCGTATATGAATCTTATCGGGAAATACCGGTTGGCTATGATGATCGATTTCTGCCGGAGGTCAAAACGGAGCCCGAAATCGCCAGTTATCCGAATCCATTCAATGCTCAGGCGACAATACATATAAACGGATTTAACGATGACGAACCGATTCATATCAATATTTATGATCTGCTGGGCCGGCAGGTTAGATCCCTGCAAGCAGTCGGCGTGGGAGAGGATTTCGCTGTCTGGGATGGCACGGACGATTATGGACGGCCTCTGGCCTCCGGCATCTATCTTATAAGAGCAGAGACTTCAAGAAATTCTGCAGTAACAAAATCGCTTCTGATGAAATAGAACGATTCGCATCCAGGATTGACAAAAAGAGTAGCAAACCGATTCGCAGGAACAAATTATGACAGCAATATTGTTGTATGGAGAAAGGAAATTGTTGTTAAAATGAGAAAGAGCTACATAAGTTGAATCACCTGACTTTGACTAATTATTTAAAAGGAGAAGCTAAATGAAACGGTCATTTTTACCCTGGTTTGTCATTTGTATTTTCGTATTTCTTTTCGGATTGGCTGTAACCGGGAATGCGGCAGACAATTCGTTGTCGAAGGCTTTATTCGAAGAACTCAAAACTGATTATCCCGGGATAAGAGCTTATCAAGAAAGCGGTCGTGTTGTACGCCTTTACGGTCGGGCATTTGGAACCGGCTCCAGCCCTGCGGATGCGGCGGAACAGTTTAAAGAGAATTACACCGGTCTGTTCAATGTCGGGCCGGATGAGCTAAATCCGGTCAGCATGCTATTCGATGGGCGGCACACTCAGCCGGTTATGTATAATCGAGACACCGGCCAATATAAATTCACTCTCGTCTATTATTCCCAATATAAGGATGGGATTTCAGTATTCAGATCGGATCTGCGGCTTCTTGTTCGCAACGAGCCGGGCTATCCGCTGGTTCTGGCGGCTTCCGCCCTCCGGAATCTAGGAGATTTCACCGTTTCCGCCGGCGTGATTGTCAATCCCGCCCTGGCCGAGAACGCCGCTAAGTCTTTTTCAGCAAGTCTAAACAGCTTCAGCGAACCCCGGCTGGTGATCTGGGCGGGAATCAATGATATGGAAGTTGCGCCTGCCCTCGCCATGGAGATTATAGCAGACAACGGGATGGAGGCTACTCCCGATTATGAGAGATGGCTTTTGCTGGTCGATGCCCGGACCGGCGAGATTCTATATTCTGAAGATCTTATCCTCGATCTGGATGTTGCCGGCAATGTCAGTGGTATGGCTACGCAGGGAAACGGCGCTGACATCTGCGGACCGGAAGAACCGACTCCACTGCCGTATGCGCGGGTCTATATCGAGGGGGGAAACACGGTCTATGCCGATGAGAACGGCGATTTCGTTATTCCCAACGATGGAGACACGGCGGTCACCGTAATATCCAACATCAGAGGAGAGTGGTTCAGGGTTTTCAACCAGAGCGGCGGTAATGCTCAGCTTTCGGAGACGGTGACTCCACCCGGTCCGGTCAATTTCCTTCATAATGCCGAAAACACCAGCGAGTTCAATAGGGCGGAGGTGAATGGTTATGTCCAGGCCAATATCGTCCGCGACTTTACGTTAATTTATAACCCGGAATATCCTGTAATCCATAGCCAGACGCAATTCGCGGTTAACGTCAATATTAGCGACAACTGCAACGCCTATTATGACGGATATTCAATAAATTTCTACACTTCCGGGGGTGGATGCGCCAACACTGCTTTTTCGACCGTCGTGCATCATGAGTACGGACATCACCTGGTTAACGTCGGTGGAAGCGGCCAGGGGCAGTATGGCGAAGGCATGTCAGACGTTATGGGAGTTTTGATCACCGATGATCCCCATCTGGCCTACGGCTTTTTCAACAACTGCGACGAATTTATGAGATCGGCGGATAACAATATGCAGTATCCCTGCGACGGCCAGATCCATTACTGCGGTCAATTGCTCTCAGGATGCGTCTGGGATACTCGCAACGAATTGGCGATCAGCAATCCCGATGATTACATCGATATCATTTCCAACCTTGCCATAAACGCTATTCTGGAGCATCAAGGGGATATGATCACTCCTTCCATCACAATCGATTATCTAACGCTTGATGATGACGATGAAAATATCTGGAACGGCACTCCCCACGGAATGGAGATAGTTACCGGTTTCGTCTTCGCTCACAACATGGATCCGGGAATCGGGGTTCAGATCGATCATACCCCTCTCGTCGATACCGAGGATCCTACCGCTATCCTCGGCGTTTATGCGGAGGTGACCAGCTTCTTTTCGATGGAGGACGGTTCTGTTACGACCTACTATACTTTCGGCGGCGATTTTGAAGAGATCGAGATGGTCAATACATCGGGCGATACCTGGTATGGAGAGATACCCACCCCGCCCTATGAAACAACCGTTAATTACTATATCGAGGCTATTGACGAGGCGGGGTTATCCAGCACCGCCCCGGAGAATGCCCCTGACAGCCTTTACAGCTTCTATGTTGGTGTCGATGTGATTCCGCCAACCATGACGCTTGTCGAGGGTCCGCCGAATACGGTCGACCTTTTCGGTCCTTATGGACCGTTTACAATCACCGCCTGGGATGTTAATGGTATCGATCAATCCGAAGTCTTGATGTATTACCGGGTAAATGACGAGATCGAAAGTGAAATCGCTCTTGCTCCCACCGGCAACGAAAACGAGTATGGCCTCGATTGGCTCGACCTGGGACGTCAGTTGAATACCGGCGATATCGTCCACTATTATTTCACCGCCCTCGATGAAGCCAATAGCCCTAATACTGGCAGGTTGCCTGAGGAAGGTACCTTCGAGCTTTTAATGGCCGAGGCCGAGACCTTTGAGGATTTCGAGGAATTTGGCATCGATCGCTGGTTAGTTGAGGGTGATTGGTATTTATCTGATCTCGGACATAACAGCGACAGCGCTCTCGCATACGGAACGGAGTATCCAAATAACGCGGATGATCTGGCCTACATGGATTTCGGATACGACATGTCTCCTTACAGTCAGGCTCGTATAACTCTTTTCCACAGGAATTGGTTGCCAGATGGCGATACATGCTTGGTTTTAATCTCCAATGACGGCGGGTCGACATGGTATACCGTCGGAGGAATTACCGGCCGGCCGGGCAGTTCCTTCATATATGATGAGTATGATATATCGACGGCCTTAGATCCTGATGAACATGATTACAGGATTGGCTTCAGATTTGTTTCCGATGAAAATACTAATGTCGGCATTGTCATACTCGATGACATCGGCTGGGCCATCGGCCCCATGACCGGTGTGGATGAGTTGGCGGTTGAACTGCCGGGAGAGATTTCACTGGATCAAAACTATCCGAATCCCTTCAACCCGGAAACCAAAATCTCTTTTGCCTTGCCGCAGGATTCGCATGTGAGCCTGGATATATTCGATCTTCTGGGTCGGAGAGTGGTTCGACTGATCGATGGGGAAATAAACGCCGGCAGCTACACGCTTACCTGGGACGGCAGGGACGCCGGCGGCAAAGAGGCGTCCTCGGGGATTTATTTCTACCGGCTATCCACAGATCAAGGCGTCAGACAGGAGAAGATGACCCTGCTGAGATAGCAAAAAAAAGAGTAGGGGCGAATCGCAATTCGCCCCTATGAGGGGGCCTCGGTTTCGGTAACCCCGTAATTTCAAACACGTTTTAAATAATCCAGACCCAACAGTATTGGATAGATCCCATAGGTTTCGGTTTGCTCCCATCTTTAGGGATCTGTTCGGCAGCCTGCTCAGATAATGATCGGCAGGCTAACACCATGTCTCACTTTGGCTTACGCTGAGAGCATTCGGTCGCCCTATCGGGCATGCGGTTTGCGAATATTAGGATCGGGTAAATCATAGGCTTAAAGATCTTGGAGGACTGATGATCCGATTTTCCAGCAGAGGATTCGCCTTGGATAAACTGATGATCCTGGTCATCTCGATCTCGGTCGGTGCCACCGGCGCCTGGAACGCTCAGATAAGAGAAACTGACACTTTGCAGGAGCCACTGGCCAAGGGGGAGGTCGGAAGCAAAATCAAGAATGCGCTGGAGGAAATCAGATACCACCTTCGTCTGGCAGGCTACAAGCTCGAGACCGATGGCGAGCCTCTGATGATTGAAAAAGGTCAAAAGTCGGATATCATAAAAATCCGGCATAATGGCGTCTGTTACGAATATTTTGTCGATAGCAATGGTAATCTGATAAGGCAGGTCGAATCGACTGAAAAAGTAATAGCAGAAAATCTGAACTCTATAAGGACGGTGCGTGTAGGACAGAATACAGTGGTGGTTACGATTTCCTCCGCCGAGCATCACCGCGAGAATAGGGATGAGATCGAGACCATGTCGAGGAGTTATTCGGTGATAGTTGAAATGAGGAGCTTTTCATAAGTGGGGACTTAATCGCATATAATAAGGCTAATTAACACTAACGGTTTGCCGATATGTGAGAAGGATATCAAGAGGAATAAAAATTTCAGGATAAAATAGACTTAGATGGAAGCGAGAGAACAATAATGTTTGAGATAAGAACTAAAAAGAGGCCATACGAAGGCGGCGGAAAGCGAACTGCGGGCTTCACCATGCTTGAAATGATGATTATAGTCGTAATTATAGGAATAGCCGCAGCCATGGCCGTGCCATCGTTTTACAACACTATACCCAGGCTCAAAGCCCGCACCGAAGCAAGAAATATTTTAAACTTCATCAGGCTTGCCCGCAGCAAGGCCGTTTCGGGTGGGGCTCAGTACGGGGTCTATGTAGATACCGATAACAGGCGGTATATTCTATTTAAGGATACGCTCAACCCGGCCCAGATGATATACAATGACGGAGATTCGGTGGTCGTTGGTCCGGAAATCCTGGATTCGGATGTGGTTCTTACAAACTCCACTTTTGCCAACAACTGCGTGATCTTCCTGCCAACAGGCGGGGCGTCCCAATCGGGATCTTTTACCCTGGACAATACCGATGGGGGCTCCAGCTACACCGTATCCGTATTGAGTTCCACCGGGAAGTCGAAAATGCAATAGTCTGCAATTTCTTAAAGATTTATCATAACCATCAAATTTTTTTCCAGTGACAGTTAACTTTTGGCGTACAAAGACGATAATAGGTTGTGTGAAACAAAAAACCTTGACATACGAGATAGAAACCGATAAAATTACAGCGCATGGATTTGCAGACTTTGTAAGCGAGTAGTGGGGGAGACCTGATATGGGCATGCTAAAAAGATCTAAATTGGCCGTTGGTCTGGATATCGGCGCAAGTTCCATAAAGTTGGTCAAGCTTCAGGAGAAGGTCGGCGGGTATGCTCTGCGCGCTATGGGGATTAAAGACCTGCCTTTCGACGCTATCTCCTCCGAGGAGATAAAGGATCGAGATGCGGTTATTTTCGATATCCAGAACCTCGTAGATCAGACCGACCCCAAGATCAAAGAGGTGGTCATTTCGATTTCCGGACATGGTGTCATCACCGACAAATTCCTTATGGACAAAAAGACCGGCTCGGAGGCCGAGCAGGCTATCCTCTTTGAAGCGGAACAGAGAAGCCCCTTCGATGTCGAAGATGTGACCATGGACTATCACATCATCAAGGTCGATGAGGAAGCTGGCAAGATGGAGGTTTTGCTGGTGGCTGCCCGCAATGAGTTTTTGAAAAATTATTTAGACCTGATCCTCGATGCCGGATTGCGGCCGGTTATTGTGGATACGGATGCCTTTGCTATGTTGAACGCCTATAATATCAACTACGAAACTGATCCATCCAGAATAACGGCCCTGGTCAACATCGGTTTCGATACCACCAACTTAATCTTTATCAAGGACGGATTATACCATTCCACCAGGGACGTTTCCAACGGCGTCAGGTTGATTTTCGAAGCCGTCGGAAGGGAATTTCGCCTTAACCAGGAATTGACATCGAAGGCGCTGAGAGGCGATATGGATGGATCGATTGATCAGGATATGTTCAAAGCCACGGTGGCAACTTCCTTTGAGGAGTTGACAGCGGGAATCGAGGTGGCTATTTCATATTTTAAAAGCTCGTCGGGTGCCGAGGATATCGACTGGATGGTATTTTCGGGGGGCGGCGCACTGGTGCCATATCTTCCGGAACTCCTGCAGAATAAACTGGGAATTCCAGTCGAGATTTTCAATCCTCTGAGAAACATAGAATATGACCCCGACCTTTTCGCCGAGCATCAACCTGAAAAAGTGGCGCCGCTGCTGGCGGTTCCCATCGGACTGGCAGCCCGGAGACTGTAATGATTGAGATTAACCTTCTACCAAAAGAACTACAGTGGAAAAGATTTCGCTTCGCCCTGGATAAAAATATTCTGATTATCCTGGCGGTCGGGATCGTAATCACCCTGGGCATGGCGGGCTATAGTTATATTTACCAGGCGGGTAGCATAGCCGGATTGCAGAAAGAAATTAACGATGCCCGGGAAGAGGAGTCCAAATATTCCGCTGAGATACAAAAAATAGACGAGATCGCCGAGAAGAAAACTCAAATTTTGGCCAGGATGTCGGCGATCCAGCTTCTGGATCAAAACCGGGACTATTGGATTGATCTAATGGAGGATCTGGTTCGGCGTGTTCCCGAATATGTCTGGCTAACGTCTATCCAGCAGGCGCCCACGGCGGGACAACCTGCACAGCCAACAGGTGCCCCCCTCGCTCCTGCTCGATCGACTATAGACGGGTATTCATTTTCTTTGAATGCTCTGGCTACATTCCTTGTAAGGCTGAAGAAGTCGGATATGTTCAAGGACCTGGAATTATCATCAATCGTGTTACAGGAGAACGAAGAATCGAAAGCTTATTCTTTTAAACTAACATACAATCTTGAGGCTCCCGGGACGGTAGCGCCGGTAACGGAGACTGCCGGGGCTCCGGGAGCGACGAGCAGTCGGTTTTAAACCCCAGAGCGACGTCCCATTCGGGCCGGCGCTCGAATTCATGTGGGAGGGGATACATGAATTTGAGAGATCCCAAAAATCAAATAGCGATTTTTGTCGTCATCTTATTTGTTGTCATATATTATCTCTGGTTTACCAAGATTTTTACCTCCTATCAGGATGAAATCGATGGTCTGAAAGTCACCAGGAGTACCCTGTTAACCAAACTGCATGGCGTTATAGCAAAGGCGGAAACATTAGAGGAGCTCGAAAAAGAATATAAGGAACTGCAGTTGAAATATAAGAGGGTAGAACTTCTTCTGCCGGAGAAAAAAGAGGATGAGGCCTTCTTAAGCCAGATCCATGCGGCGGCGCAATTGACGAATTCGATCGTGAGAAAAATTACCCCGCTCGGAACCCGGGAATCCGATTTCTACAATACCAACAGCTATACCATTGAAGTTGAATCATCTTATCATGGTCTCGGCAAGTTCTTCGCCAAAGTAGCTAATTTTCCGTTTATCGTCAACCTTACTGATCTCGAATTGAAATCGCCGGTGGTTGCCGGAGGGGTGGGAGGAACCATGCTGGGAACATCCGTTAAAATAGAGCCCGATGAGGCCGTAGTCGCGACCTTTAGGCTCTCAACTTATAACGTTAAACAGGGTGCGTCAGGATGAAGACTGCGGGGTTTTATAAGTCAGTTATAGCGATCGGCTTGATTGCGGTTGTTGGGGCCGCATTTCCTGCCAACGGCGCCAACTACCTGAAGGATATCAGCGTCCAGAAGGCGGGCGACACCGCCGTGGTAATAATCTCCACGACCCGGGCCGATCAATATAAGGTGTTCCTGACCGACGGTAAGCCGGAACGCATTGTAATCGATCTGCAAGGGGTCACCAATTCCTGGACCAAGAAAAGATTCATGGAACTCCCTTTTAAGTCGATCCAGTCAATTCGAACCAGCCAGTATCGAACGACCCCGGTTCTCGAATCGCGGGTTGTGCTCGATATCGGGCGGCCGATAGATTTTAGAGATTTTAGAAAGGATAATGACATAATCATAAAACTTCCCCTTATAGAGGGTGAAGGCGATTTTCCAGGCTGGCATGCCATGACGAAAGGCGCCCCGGCGGTGGTGCAAAAGACCGCAGAGGCTCCAATACAAAAGGCCAGGGCTCCTAAGAAGACGACGGCTGGAGTAATGCTTGAGTCTTATCCCAAGAGGAAACTGGTAACATACGGGACCGCTGGCTTCAGGGATCCATTTATGCCCCTGATTGGTGGTGTCAGCGGGACATTATCGTCCAGCCTGCCGGTCCTTGAAAACCTGAAACTGGTCGGGATACTCGAGGATATCGATGGCAATAGAGCGCTGCTGGAAGATTCTGAGGGCAACGGCTATATCCTTATGCCAAATGATAAGGTCAAAAACGGCTACCTTGTAAGCGTCACGAAGAAAAAAGCAATATTCCAGATAACAGAATACGGGTGGACTCGCACAGTAGCTCTGGAGCTCAAGATTCCGGAGTTGGAATAAAGGGGAGTTGAATATGCGTAGAATATCATACCTTGCAGCGGCGGCCTTGGCGGTAGGCTGCCTGATGTTCGTGAATATCGGAGCGCTCAAGAGCCAGGAGAGGATAGAAATTGCAGAAACTGAAATGACCG
The DNA here is from genome assembly GCA_965555375.1 of uncultured bacterium. Classification (GTDB taxonomy): domain Bacteria; phylum Zixibacteria; class MSB-5A5; order UBA10806; family UBA10806; genus CBDVBL01. The sequence continues at coordinate 6,034 of CBEWDL010000071.1, read as the reverse complement.
CCCCGCGGGTGATTAAAACTCTATCCCTGACCAACGCCGATATCAGGTCTGTTTTGATGTATCTGTCTTCTTATGGTGGCGTCAATATCGTGGCTTCGCCCAGGGTGGAAGGCACTGTTACAGTTCGTCTTTCAAACATCACCTGGAGGGAGGCTCTCGATATAATTCTCAATACCTATAATCTGGTGGGCGTTGAGTCGAAGAATTACATCAGGGTAATTAACGCCGAGGACTATTATTTGGAAAGATCGGCCGAGGAAAAGCATCTCCAGGAACAGGAGCAAATGAAACCCCTTAAAACCCACATCATATCGGTCAAATACAACGTTGCCGATGAGATTCAATCGGCAGTGAAGGGGTTGCTTTCGCCCAGAGGAACGGTCGATGTCGATAAGAGAACCAATTCACTGATCATTCGCGATCTGCCCGAGGTCCTTGGGAGAATTGACGAGCTTATAGGAGTTCTGGATAAGGAAACGAGGCAGGTGAAAATCTCCGCTCAACTGCTTGAGGTCGAGTCGGGATTTTTGAGGGAAATCGGCGTGGACTGGAGAATCGTAAACCAGTCATTCGTCGAAGAAGCCCCTATGGATGAGGATCAGCTTGACTATCTCCTCGATCCTCTCTACCCGACCAATCCTGAACGGCAGAATTTCGCTGAAGAAGAAAGCCGGATCTTCGGTTCGAGACAGGTAACGGGGGATAAGCTGGCGCAGTTTTCATTCGCAAGGCTTATAGCCGAGGGCGACTATAGTGTTGGCGCTATCCTATCCACCATCGAGTCCTCCAACAAGGGCAAGATCATAGCGCATCCCGAGATAACGACGCTTGATAACGTCGAGGCCTATATCCAGATGGGCCAGAAGATTCCCATTAAGCAGTTTGACCCTTCGGGGAACACCATCATAACGTTCTACGATGTTGGCACGAAACTGAGAGTGACGCCGCATATCACATCGGAGAACAGAGTTCTGCTCCACCTGGTACCGGAGAGAAGTTCCTATCAATTCGATCCCAACGGCGTGATCATCAACACCCAGAACGCCGAGACCAATGTCGTAGTAGAAAACGGCGAAACGGCGGTGATCGGTGGCCTGACAAACCAGGAGGTCAAGCATTTGAGGATCGGCCTGCCTATCCTGAAAGATATCCCGATCATTGGATTCCTTTTCGGCTACGACAAAAAAGAGGTAATATCCAGAGATCTGGTCATTTTCGTCACCCCGACCATCGTGGCTCAGCCGGTGCAGGCCTTCAACGACTGAGAAAACCGAACAATTCGAGAACCTAAACCCCGGCATCAGTCGGGGTTTTTTGATGCCCGGGATCTGTTCGCGGGGGCAGTGTCTTCAATCCGCAGGCCATTAGGCCGGTGTTCTGGTCAATGTGCCCGTTGCCCATGAGGCAATCTATTCCTTTCGGTGGGTGGGGATTGCCCTCACTCCTTGCTTGAGGCATATTCTCCACAATTCGGGACTATGAGAAGCCAGCCGGATATTCTACCTTGCCAGAATTGGCCTTAGCCCTTATATTTTCGGATCAATGTAGGCGGGTGCCGACGCATTCCGGGAGAAGATCATGGCAGCAATTCAGATCGAAAACAAGAGCCTTGTTGAAATACTGAGGCAGAGCCGCGACGTTTTCGGCGATAAGACTTGCATGAAACGGTTCAACGGCGAGAGATTTGTTAACATCAGCTTCAGGGAGTTTGCCGACAAAGCGTTCCGCATCGGAAAAGGTCTTCTATCCCTGGGGTTTTCCGCTGAGGATAAAGTCGCCATTTTGTCCGAAAACCGGCCCGAATGGGGGGCATCGTATTTCGGCGTGCTGTCTGCCGGATGCATAAATGTGCCTCTGGATGCCCTTTTGAAGATTGCCGGATGGAGCCACATCCTCCGCGATTCGCAGGCCAAAGCGCTGATTGTCTCCCAGAACTTGCTGCCGGAGTTCGAGCAGATATTCGATGACCTTCCGGATCTGAAATTCCTGATTTGCATGGATAATCCGGGTCCCGATTCTATAGCTATCTCCCTTGATGAGCTGGAGGACAAAGGCTCTCAATTCCAGGGCGAAATGCCTGAGCCCGGATTATCGGATCTGGCGGCCATTATTTATACTTCCGGAACTACGGGTCAGGCTAAAGGCGTCATGTTGACCCACGGCAATATCGTCTCTGACATCAATGGCGTTTTCCAGGTCATCGAGCTTCAGGAAAATGACAATTTCCTGTCGGTATTGCCGATTCATCATACGTTCGAATGCACCGGTGGCTTTTTAACCCCTTTCGCCGGGGGGGGCTGCATAACCTATGCGCGAGGACTGGCATCGAAATTGATAGTCGAAGACATAAAGAACAATAAAGCCACGATCCTTCTGGGCGTGCCGCTTTTATTCGAGAAAATGCACGCCGGGCTCCTCAGGGCCGTCTCCAAGAAACCTCCGGTTACCCGTATGATGTTCAAGGCCTCCTACGGAGTCAGCAGGATTATGCAGGATCTTTTCAAGGCTGAAGCGGGCAAGAAAATATTCCACGGTTTGCGGGAGAAGGCCGGGCTATCAAGCATCAGGCTGATGGTGGCAGGAGGCGCGCCCATGCCGCCGGAGATCGCCAGGGCGTTTAATCTTCTTGGCTTTATATTCATCCAGGGTTATGGATTGACCGAATCATCCCCCGTATTGACGGTCAACCCGATAAATAGGCGCAAAGACGCCTCTATCGGAGTTCCCATTCCCGGCGCTGAAATGAAGATCATCGATAAAGACAACCGCGGCATAGGGCATATCCTGGCCAAAGGATCGATGATAATGAAAGGTTATTATAAAAATCAGACGGCTACCGATGAGATTCTCAAGGATGGCTGGCTTTACACCGGCGATTCCGGCTGGGTTGACGACGAGGGGTATTATTATATCACCGGGCGGTTGAAGAACGTTATGGTTACTCCTGCCGGTAAGAATGTGTATCCGGAGGAGATAGAGGCCGAGCTAAATAGATCTCCGTATATATTGGAATCGCTTGTAAGGGGGAGACCCTTAGGGGGAACGCGGGGCGAGGAGATAGAAGCTGTCATCGTTCCGGATTTTGAATATTTCGATGCCGTGGGGGCTGAACAGGGAATTAAGTTCAGCCAGGAGAAAATAGAGAAGACTATCAAAAGCGAGGTCAGCGAGCGGTGCAGTTCCCTGGCTGATTTCAAGCGGGTGAAATACGTGGAGATACGCATAGAGGAGTTTGAGAAAACGTCAACCAGAAAAATTAAAAGATATCTTTTCACGCATAAAGCGGAACCACTGAATCAATCGAAAGAGACCAGATGATCTATGGAGTTATCTTAGCGGGCGGGCGAGGCGAGAGATTCTGGCCCCTCTCCCGGAGTGAGCACCCAAAACAACTGCTGACCCTGACATCGGATAAAAAAACCATGATCGAGGAGACCATAGAACGTCTTAAAGGCTTCATACCGAAAGATAAAATAATCGTCGTAACAGGGCAGCATCTCAAGGAAAAGATTCTGAAGGCCGTCCCGTATCTTTCCGATCAAAATCTGCTTCTGGAGCCGCAGGGTCGAAACACCTGCCTGGCCATCGGCCTGGCGGCGGTTCATATTTTGAAAGAGGATCCGGAAGGTGTGATGGTGATTCTATCTTCCGATCACATGATAACGCCGACAGAAAGACTTATCTCTATCTTGAAAACCGGAGCCCGGGTTGCGGCGGAGGGAGATCATCTGATCACAATTGGTGTGGTGCCGACCCGCGCCGAAACCGCATACGGTTATATCGAGCTCGGGGAGGAGTTCAAGACGGTCTCGGGCATAAACTTCTCCAGGGTCAAGCAATTCAAGGAAAAGCCAAGCCCTGCGAAGGCGCAGGAATACTACCTGGATCGAAATCACCTCTGGAATTCCGGCATGTTTGTCTGGCGGGCGGATTCAATCCTGAGAGCGATTGAGAAAAATATGGCCGAAATGCATGAATGCCTGATTGAATATAACGGGAGCATTGGCGCTTCCGGGGAATATGACGCCCGATGCAAGTTATATTGTGACTGCACCGATATATCGATCGATTTCGCCGTTTTAGAAAAAGCGTCGAACGTCCTGACGGTCAGGGGAGACATAAAATGGGATGATATTGGATCCTGGCTGGCCATGGGCCGTATTCACGACCGTGACGGGCAATACAATGTTAAAGTGGGGGACGTCCTTCTCGAGGGTAGTTTTGAGAATATAGTAGTTAATGATGCCGCCGGTATTATCGTGGGATTCGGAGTTTCAGATCTGGTAATAGTCAGGACCGGTGATATTGTGATGGTAGCACATAAAACCCGGGTGAATGAAATTAAGGATCTTCTAACGGGCATGGCCAAAGATGAAAAACACGAAAAATATCTTTAAGACTGCTTTACCGCTGCTGTTGTTAGCGGTTTTATGGGTTGTTTCCTGCACCCGGTATACCGGCCCTGATTCCAGGCACGCCATAGAAGATCGTCGAACCACCAGGGAATCCCGTTATAATCTTTTGGGCTTTTCCGGGGACGATGATGTCGTAACCGCCGATGTTCCCGCTGTCAATGATACGCTCAGAGAAGGAAGTGATCTTATTTCATTTCCGGAATATACCGCCGGAGAAGAAGATGTACAGGTGGTCTTCTCGGTGCAGGTATTCGCCTCTAAATCGAGCGAGGAGGCGGAGGAGTTCGAATACTCAATCGCTCCCATGTTCGATGAGGAGGTGCGAACCGATTATAAGCCGCCTTATTATAAGGTGAGAATCGGCAGGTGTGCCGGCCTGGAAGAAGCAGAAGCTCTTCTGGAAAAAGTTAAGGAGATGAATTTCCCCAATGCCTGGCTGGTCAGGATTTGGATACGGTGAAATCGGAGATTGAAAGGGATTGGCTGGCAAGATCGCTTTCAGAAAATACGCGGAGTTCATAAAGAAGGGAGAGGTAGTCCTTTTCCCAACCGATACGGTTGTAGGCATCGGCTGCCGATTCGATTCGGAAGAAGGTATTGCCAGGCTCCGCGCCATAAAGGGTATCAAAGATGCCGATCCCATAGCTGTCCTGATCTCATCGTTGCAGCAACTTGATATCCTGAGGATCCGCAGGAGTCGCCTTTCCAGGCTGCTTGCGGAGAAATTCTGGCCCGGGGGGCTCACTCTGGTTTTATCATCAGAGGATCGGTTCCCGTGCAGCGGAGCGGGTAATACTCTCGGGTTGAGGATGCCGGATGGGGATTATCTGCGTAAAATAATAGAGATGGCCGGTGTGCCGCTGGCGGCCACCAGCGCTAATTTTCATGGCCGGCCCGCTCCAGGAAGGATGGAGGAGGTTGACGCCTCCATAGTAAAGAAAGTCAATAGCACTTTCGATATTCCCGCCAGGCCGATCGGGCTGCCATCAACTGTCGTCAAGCTCGAAGGCGGGGAGCTTAAGATCATTCGCGAGGGCGCTATCCCGTCCCGTGATATTTACGAGGCCGTTGCGGAGGAAAGTTGAATCGGCAAAAATTCCAGGTGCTTCTGGTCTGCACGGGCAATACCTGCCGCTCGGCGATGGCAGAGGGGATTTTGAAATCACTGTTAAGGCAGAGAGGAGAGGACAATATAATCGTATCCTCTGCGGGTATAGGTGGTCTCGAGGATTATCCGGCTTCCGGATTTGCCATCGAAGCGGCAAAGAATTGGGATGTTGACATTTCCAGCCATCGAGCAAGGCAGTTGAGTTATGATATGATAAAAACGGCGGATTTAATTCTGGCCATGTCTCCGGAACACGCTGATTATATATCGCGGACAGAGCCCGGCGCGATGAGCAAGATCTACCTGTTGAAATCATTTCCGAAGCTATATGCGTCTTCACAGGACGGCGTCAAAGATCCCATAGGAGGCAGTCTCGATCAATATAACCAGACATTTCTCGAACTGGATGAAACCATAAGGCGGATTGAAGGAGATATCGTCCAGTTAGCCAAATCCTCGAAGGAAGATTCTTGATGGCTCGGGCGGTGAAAGTTATTACGATAATAACGCT
>CBEWDL010000070.1:0-16389 GCA_965555375.1 uncultured bacterium | reverse complement strand
ATCTGCTCCAAGGATATCTTCCTCATTCTGTCTCCCCTAAATGAATTTAACTAAATTTCAACAGTAATATACACAAAAAGATCAAATAGAGTCAAGCCTTTGATCGTAAATAGATCGTCCCGCTTAAGTTATTAACAATGAACTGGTTACAGATGTCCCGAAATCTGTAAATTGAGAATATATTGCATAGTGTTGTTTTTGATGGGAACATCCAACGTTATATTTCGGCTTTCTTACATAATTCTAACGAATTAACCGAAGCAACAGACACTGGATTTCTCGTAAGTTTTTGCTATTAATGCAGGTTAGTGCCTGTTGTTTTCTGTTGTCTGGACTTTTTAACTGGCGCAAAAATCCGGCGATATTCGGAATATATCGCCTAAAAGACTACTTCCCTTTCTCAAACGGCTGCACAAGAAACCGTTCAAATGTCGATTTATCGACCCTGTACACAGATTCGCGCCCCTTGACCGCGGCGTAACGATCTTCGCCATCGTCAATCTTATTACCGAAATCGATCCGGGCTGTATTCCCTTGATCATCACTGGCCCATAATATGTAACCCGGCTTGTCAAGGCCATATTTACTTCTTTCAGATGGATCGACAACGTCCGAGGCCCTGATACTGGCCAGGCTGGAGGAGAGGCTTTTGATTTTGCTTTCCTCCAGCTTCATTCCCTTTTCGGGTGAGATCTGTTTCCAGGCTTTGATAGGCGGCGTCAGGGTATCCTCAGACGGTTCCTCGACGAGCGCAAACTCGTAATTCATTTTCTTTTTGCCGATCTTAAACGATGTCATGGCGTTGCGATCGATATCGCATAATGATAATTGCAGCCAGCGATCCGTCGGCAACTTCTTCTCGGGCGGGGCATTCCAGGCGGCAAAACGGGAGATGAAATTTTCATCCGCCAGATAGACGACAGGCAACCCGGCCAGCCGCACGAAACACTCCCGGCCCGCGGAGCCTTTGCCGACATACAGATGCAAAAGCTTCGAATCGTCGGAATCGAATAGCTCTATCTGCAAAGCTCTCTCGTCGGTAATATCGAAATCCTCGTAAAGGTCGGCAGACTCCCCCCTGACCGAGCCCTTTACCTCTTTGAGATCGGTGATAAGTTTTTCGATCTCCTCCTCCTTGGCGGGCGAACTGTAGGCGTTGACAACGACCCACCCCGATTCATGCCTGGCGAAATGAAGACCGGAATCAGGATAATCCTGCTTGTGGACGTCGATCTTCACCGCCTCGCCCGGATCGAATTCTATTCGAAGTTCGTTAAGGCTCTCCGAGGATCTCGTGGCTCGGTCGAGGCCCTTCAGAGCATAAGAAACGACTATCAAAGCTACCAGAACAATTAATAGGGTATAAATTGTTTTCTTATTCATTCCATCCCTCCACCGGCTTGCTCTAAGAGCCTACGATACGCCCGCCGCCTGTCGCGCCGCATTACCATCCTGACCACGCCATAGGCAATTATGACAATGGGCGCCACAAGTATCGTAAACACCCTCCAGAGAACCTTGGCCAGCGCCGAGGTCTCCTCCAGAAAACGCATCTGTATCGCCTTGCTCCTGATATGCAACAGATCCTCGCTCAATGTGAATCCTTCCACCGCTTTAAAAATAAGTTCCGCATGCGATGGTCTTTGACGTTGGAATCTTGCTTCGGGAATGAACTGATCGGTGAAGATCTCGCTGGACCCTATAAACATCAATCTGGCCGGAGCGGCCGACAAAGTCTCGGCATCCCCCGATATCTCAGTAGTATCTAAAACATCCTGCCATCTTGGAGGGGGCTGATTCTCATAAGGATTTGGAAATTGCCCGGATAATAGCGCCCCGAGGGATTGACGTCCGATTATATCATCTCTATTCGGCCTGGTGTTTTCAACAGTTAAGGGTAAACCCGTATATTCCATCTCCCACGTGTTGGGACTCGACGTAAACAGCGTGGTCAAATCAAGACCCAGTTCTTCAATCCTCGATGAATCGATTACCAAACGCGATCCCCAGAGGTAAACCATGGGGCCAAGATTGGCCGTGAAAGCTAAATCCTGATTCATATTATCGGGGGAGACCCTGACCTGCACCGGAGACTGAACATCCAATGAGACGGGCAATGATAAAAAGCCTCCCAGCACGGCGCCCTGCGTTTGAATGCTGATGATTTGATTCTGAGCATCCATCAGCATCTTATCATCGAGCGAGACACCATAATTGGTCAAAAGCCCGTTGACCCCGGGATCGGCCTCAGCGGGCATGACCATAACGTTGCCGCCACGACCGGGGTTGTAGTTGTATTTATACATCTGGGCCGCCATGATAACGTCCTTACCGGAGTAAAGTGCTTTGGCAATCTCGTATTTCTGCCTATCCGAAAGGCTTTTGGGGTCGAGGACTATCAGGGTTTTCACATTATCAGGCAGGGTTTCTTCCGATGATAACTCGATTCTGGAGACGTTATAGCCCAGCTGTCTGAGAGTATTGGTCAGGTTCGTGAATCGATCCTGTTTATCCGGGATCTCCTGGCCCATCTGCATCATAATCTGTCGCATTCGGGGATCGTTATAGCGGGGATCGACAGGTTCATACGGGGCAACGACCGCCACCCCGGGCGGTTCACCCTGGTCGAGCCTGAATACCCTGGAACAGATGTCGTATTCCAGAGTCGGCAGGCTGCCGGGCAAAACCTGAGGAATTATCTCATCCGGTTTGTCCAGATATGATATGGCCAGAGACGAGTAGACTTTCTTGATCCCTATGGCGTCTTTTTCTGTCGTTCTTAAGGTGAATAGCGATATCCCCTTCTCCGCCAGCGACTGTGCCAGTTCTTCATCACCGGTGGGATCGATTACCTCGTATTTGACCTTACCGGAGATCTGCGCGAACTCGGACAACTTGTCGGTCACGTTACGTTGTATATCTTTCATCCCGGGAGGCATTTTTTCTTCGGGCGTAACATAGTAACGAATCGTTAATTTGGTCTTGAGATTCTTAAGAATATTCTCAGCTGATTGGCTGACCGTGTATAGCTTGCCCTCAGTGGTATCTATTCTTCCGAGCGGTAGCTGGAAGACCACCAGGTTGAACACAGCGGCGACAGCAATCGTGGCGATGGCGACTCCCGTGAAAGTCAAATCGGCCTGCCGTCTCATTCTCTGCTCGACAGTCAGCGCATTTAAGAACAAAAAGGCAACGATGAATGACAGAAAATAGAAGATGTCGTTGATGCTGATGATTCCTTTAGACATATTCTCGAAATGCCCGACCGAGCCAACCGACCTCTGCAAGAATGTTCCCACTCCGCCCAGCCAGGAATCCAGTTGGGCCGCCACCGGCAGCCACCCTAAAAAATGTAATGCCAGACAACCAATGACCGCCATTACCCAGGACGTTATCTGATCTTTGAAAAGCCCGGAGAAAAACAAGCCAATTGATATGTATAAGGCCCCCAGGAAGAAAAGCCCCAGATATCCGCCTATGACGGGACCGGTATCCGGATTTCCGAGGAATGATATGGCAATCGGGATAGGCAAGGTGCCCAAAAGGTAGACAGCATAAAATCCCAATCCCGCCAGAAATTTCCCCAGAACGAGTTCATATGAACTCATCGGCAGAGACTGCAGCAAAGCTATTGAACTGGTCTTCTGCTCTTCAGCCCATAGCCTCATCGAAATTGCCGGCAGGAAAAAGAGCATCAGCCAGGAGTTGATGGAGAAGAAATCTCGCATCTCCGCCAGCCCGACCTGGAAGAATAGAAAGAACATGTAAAATCCTGAACAGATGGCCAGGATGGCGACTATGAAGATGTAGGCTATAGGGGAATTGAAGTAGGATAAAAACTCCCTTTTGAATATGGTGGCAACATTTTTCATATGCAACAAACCTCCTAAGCGGCCTTTTCTTCCATAGCCTTTTTAGCGCTGCCTTCCTTCACATAATAGCGGAACGCTTCTTCCAAAGAAGTTTTTTCTAAGACAAATTGTCTGACGGGCCAGCCATTCTTATGAACCATTTCCGTCAGCGCCTCCCAAGCATTTGTCCCGCCATCAGTCTCAATCGTCGCCTTCGAATGATCATCCTCTTCAATGATGCTGTAATCCAGGGCCAGCTTTACAGCCAATTCATCCAGGGCGCCCTTGAGATCTGTCCGGGATGCTCCCACCATTAGCGTAAACCTCTGTTTCTGGAGGATCTTTGACTGCAGCTCTTCTACGGTGCCGTCGGCCACGATTACTCCTTCGGTGATAATTACAACCCTGTCCGAAATAGCATCCACCTCCTGCAATATATGAGTTGAGAAAATGATGGTTTTTTCGTGGGCCAATGATTTCACGAGATCCCTGACTCCTACGATCTGGATGGGATCCAAACCCGAGGTCGGCTCATCGAGCACCAGAACCTCCGGATCGTGTATCAACGCCTGTGCCAGCCCGGTGCGCTGAGCATATCCCCGGGACAAAGTTCCCACCGTCATCCTGTAGACCTCCCTCAGCCCGCAGGTGTTGACAACATAATCGATTCTTCTTTTAAGTGCCGTTGATGACAGACCGCGTGCCCTGCCGACGAAATCGAGATATTCGGCTACCTCCATCTCGGGATACAGCGGCGGCGTCTCCGGGAGGTATCCCACCCGGCGACGAACCTCTATCGGATCTTTCAACATATCGAAGCCCGCCACGCTGGCGTTCCCCGACGTCGGCACTATCTGCGTGGTCAGAATCTTCATGATGGTGGTTTTTCCGGCGCCATTAGGCCCCAGAAGCCCCAGTACTTCTCCTTTGACGGCTCTAAATGAGGCATTGAGGACGGCCACCACCGGCCCGTAGTTCATGCATAATTCACTGGCTTCAACCATGCAAAATCCCTCTTTTCCGATAAGTTCTCCAACTCAAAATCAATCTTCAAGACAGATTTATACTGCCGTCGATTTTCAAAGTTCAACAATATATAAAAAAACCGGGAAAGATCCACTATTTTCCGCAGGCTTTATGTTTTAAGGCAGGCTCTATCTATTCCATAATTTATCTAAGCGCCTGAAAGATAATATCATATCCTTTCCATTTTGGATTGCCCATGATCTTTCAGATGGGTATATTCTGCTGCGCTTCCTTTCTGGAAGCGAGAGCGGTTTATGGATTGGACAACAGCTGACAGAAAGCGAGGTCATTGTGCACGGTGATGGGAAAAAATACTGGTGGAAGGATGCCTTACCCGGCTGTAAACCGACAACAAGGGTTTTAACTGCGGGATACGATCCAAGATTTTCTGAGATGTCGGCCAAAATTCCGATCTTTCCGACATCTACATTTTTATTCAGATCCGCCGAGGAAGGAGAACGATTCTTCCATCTACAATTTCATCCCGATGAAAAGAAAAGTGGTGAGGATTTGGGCCTGATCTACTCCCGCATGAACAACCCCAATATGGAGATAGTCGAGGATAAAATGGTGGTTATGGAGCGCGGAGCAGAGGCTGCCGCCGTCCTTCCTTCCGGGATGTCCGCCATCACTATTATATGTCTATCGCTTTTAAACCAGGGGGATGTCATAGTCTATTCGGCTCCCGTCTATGGCGGCACAGAGCAACTCTTCGGCGGCATCCTTCCTAAATTCGGAATCCTTGCCGTGCCGGTATATTCTCCAGGTACGGAAGATTACAAACGCCAGATGGATATCCACAAGGATAAGCTGGCCATGGTCTATATTGAAACACCTACAAATCCCACTATCGTTCATACCGATGTCGAAGCTCTGGTTGACCTTGCGAAAGACTACAGGGGCGCCAGCGGTAAAGTGTTGGTTGCCGTTGATAATACATTCATGGGGCCGATATTCCAAAATTTCTTTCCCCTTGGTATTGATCTCGCTGTCTATTCGGCTACCAAATTCATCGGCGGCCACTCTGATCTGATCGGGGGATTCGTGCTCGGACGCCAGGCCGACATACAAACCGTCAAGAGCTACCGGTCGGTAACGGGCGCCACAACCGATCCGTTCTGCTGCTGGCTGATCTCACGATCATTGGAGACTGTCGATATCAGGATGAGAAAATGCGCCGAAAACGCCACAAAGATCGCCGAGTTTCTAAACGATCATCCGAAAGTGGAGAGGGTAGTATACCCCACTTTATTAGAAGAGGGCGATCCTCAATACGATATTTATAAGAAACAGTGCAGCGGGCCGGGGGCCTTGATAACTTTCTATGTCAAAGGTGGAAAGAAGGATGCCTTTGCTGTATTAAACGGCGTTGAGATCTGCAGACTCGCTGTCAGCCTCGGCGGAACCGAAACTCTTATCGAACACCCCCGCCGCATGACGCATTCCGAGGTTCCTGAGGATATGTGTCAGAAGGTGGGCATCACCGATTCCATGATACGGCTTTCGATAGGAATCGAGGACGCCGATGACCTCATCGATGATCTGAAAACTGCTCTTGACAAAATATAGGCCATTTCGTTCGGCTATGTAAAAAGCAGTTTCGTTGCGCTATTAAACGCCCTGCAGGATAATCAGGGTGCTCCTTTATTTTTCTATACAATAAATCGTGGCAATAATCGATAAGTAATCAGAGGATTAATGGTATGTTGATTGATAGGGTCCATATTATCAAAAAAATGCTCGAGACCGGAATAATTACCCGATCGATTCTCTCTCAGGTCATCATAACATGCCGGGCGCGCAGGATAGAGATCTTAAGGGTGTTGGTCAACTACGCCGGTATGACATCGGGACAGGTACAGACGTTTTTCCATGACCACTTCGGACTTACGACAGTCGACCTTGATGATATCGTCCTCAATCGTGCGGTAGTGAGGCTGGTTCCGGCGACCCTGGCTATGACCCATCGCATAATCCCGGCCTTCAAGGTGATGGAAAGAACCCACCTGGCTGTCGCCGACCCGCTCAATCTTAGGGGGTTGAAAGAGATACAGGAATACACCGGCAAAAAGAGTTGTATATTCCTCTCATCAGAGGAACAGGTGCTGAAAGCAATCACGGAATTCGCCTCAATCGCTCCAGGCTATGAAAATCCGGCAATTGCGAAAATTCCCAAAAAACCTGACTGAGCATTCGCCTTCTATATTTCGTCTGACCCGATATATATTCCAGTCACAACTCTATCAATGCCCGCCAGATCCCTGACGATATTGATCTTCTTATGCTTATTCAACATTAGAGCTTTTACATCCCCGGCCTGTCCGAGGCCTACCTCAAGAGCCAGCAGCCCTCCTGGCTTCAGAATATAATCAATAAATCTTACAATAGTCTTGAAAAAACCTAAAGGATCTTCCGGGCTGATCAGGGCAATTTTCGGTTCGAACTCAACCACTTCTGGCTGAAGCCTGTCTATTTCATCCTCCGAGACATAAGGCGGATTTGAGACCGCGCAATCGAACCGGCCGAGAGATTTTGCGAAGTTTTCATCCTCAATATCGCCGCACAACAGATCCAGCCTGCCCCGGATATCATTTAACCCGACATTAAATTCGGCAAGTCCTAATGCTTCCTCGCTGATATCTATTCCGGTCACCCTTGAATCCGGAATATTCTTGGCAAGAGCAATGGCGATATTTCCGGAACCGGCGCCGATATCGAGAATCTCCGGTGAGTTCTTATCCTTTAGTCGCTCAATCACGGTATCAACTAAGATTTCAGTCTCCGGTCGCGGTATCATCGCTCTCGGATCGCATTTGAGCTTGATATTGTAAAACTCGATAAATCCAATTAGATATTGCAGCGGAACGCGCTTTGACCGCTTCTCGATAAGGCTCTTATAATCGTCGATCTTATCAGAATCGATTCTTTTATCTGTCAGTAAGATCAGTTCCGAACGGCTGAGATTTAAAAGATCCCTTAATAATATTTCTGCGGAAATCTCGTAGTCGTTAATCCCGGCGGCTTTAAGACGATCCCTGCCCCATCTCAATAACTCCTCGATATCGAGATCATCTTCAGACGCCAAATATCTCCCTCTCAAACGGGGCCGGGAAATTGTCCGTTAAAAGCCGGTGGTCATGGCACCTTCCGCCGGACATGCGGGGCCTGAAATGCCGATGGCCATAGGGATCATCATCCAGACTCTTAGATAAATCCTGCGGCCTGGACGGATATACAAACCCTCCGGCCCAGAATACGGCCGTCATAAAACCGGTCAACTCTATAAATTGACGTCTCCTCATAATCTTAAATTGTCCCCTTTCCCCTCCGAAGAGTAAAGGCCGTAACCCACTGATATTCTGATAGTCGAACCGGAAAAATCATAGCTTTTGGCCGGCTCGCCCGACAAATCGTACTGGTGCCATTTGATTCGGTAATCAAGTTCCATTGAAAAACTGGATGTGAAATAATACCTCAGGCCGCCGATACCGGCGACCCACACTGATCCGCTCGAACGCCTGGCATTTGCATTATCAAAAGTAAACTCACCGTAGCCAATTTCCATACCACCGATCAGGAGAGATCTGCCAGAGTCCGTCATTTCATAAGCGTAATCTCCTATCAGACCTATACCCCAGGATGACAGCTCGGATCTCGGCTCCGTGCTGCCAGAGTCAAACGTCTTATTATAAAGGCTGAAAAATGAACCCGCTCTGAATCCTGTCGAAAAATTGTAATATACGCCCGGCTCCCATGTTATATTATCCACGATCTCATACTCTGTATCCCCGCTATTCGGGTAACTCAATTTTGCTATTGGATTGTACTCCATCGCCATCCCCGCTGATACGCCGTTAAATGCCCGGAGTACCGGGCAACTGCAGAGAAGTAAAATATTGGTCAGAAGGAGAGTCGCTTTCATGATCAGGTCACATTCAAATTAAAATTGTTTATTTTCATAAACGGTACCAGCATCAATGCCCCGTACTGCGGAATCAATCTCTGTTCCTTCGAGATCATCTCCGCATTGGAGAAAGCCTCAAGCATAGACTGCTGAACCCGCATATCGACCACGGGCCTGGTAATCTTGCCGTTCTCAATAAGGAACGTCCCATCGCGAGTATAGCCCGTTACCAGAGTCTTCATTGGATTGAGAAAATTCAAATACCAGAACCGGGTTATATATATGCCAGACTGCGTCGATGCGATCATCTCATCGACGTTTTTGTCGCCGGCGCCCAGAACCATCGCTTTGGGATAGGGACCGTAACTGTTATCGGGCGGAAGCGCATGCCCGGTTGATTCCGTTGCCGCAAGGTGCGCATAATAGCTATTATAAACGCCCGCTCTGGCCACGCCATTTTCGATAATATCGATTTTTCTTTTGGCGACGCCTTCATAATCGAAAGGCATGTATTCGATTGCCGGATGAAAGGGATCTTCGCTGATGGTTATGTTATCCCCCATGATCTTCTCCCCGATCCTGCCGCTCATGAAACTGCGATGCTGATAAAGCGTCTTCCCGCCGAAACCGAGGAACGCCAGAAACAGAAGGAAATTCGCCGCCGCATCAGGCTCCAGTATGACCGTATATTGCCCCGACTCCAGTTTAATTGGTTCGCCGACGAAAGCGGCTTTGTTAAGGGCTCGCTGAGATACCGACCTGAAATCAAATCCGTCTATATCGCGCCCTGCCGCTTGAGCCCATCCTGATTTGCCATCGGAAGCGGCAGCGGTCAGCGTAAACCTGTATTCGGTATTCTGTGCGAATTTTTCCGTGCCCAGGGAATTCACCACCGCCAATGACCTGGCCGACGTCTGATAGGTGCCGGCGCAAGTGAGATTGTCCGATTTTGCCCGACCGACAATATCGGCGATAGCCTCCGCCCTGCCGGCAGCAGGGAGCTCCAGCGTATTGGCATAGAAACCGACCGACTGCGCCTTATCGGGCGATCCGGCAAGCGTTTCGAATTTGGGATCTTCGTTTTGATTTTTGGCAATATCGGAAGAGACTCTGATCAGCTCCAGAACGCCTTCCCGGTTGGAATCGTTCGAGCGGGCAACCCCGATTTTTTTTCCTAATACGGCGCGGCACCATATTGTAGAATCGGAGCGCCCCATGTTCTGATGAATCAGATTCTCCGCAAAACGGGTAAGGTAGAATTCCTCCGATTCGCACACCAGTTCGGTTTGATCCGCTGGAGAGATCTTGATGGCGTCTCCAAAGATTCCGATGATCCTTTCGTCTATCATCAAGCACCCACTTTCACGTCTGAAACCAGAATGGGCGATGCTCCCTGCGCCGTCCGGGCATTCTGCCCCGGTTGACCTTTGCCACAGTTCGGAGTCCCCCAGACTTTCCAGAGCGACTCCTTCCCGATAGCCTCCACCGAATTCCAGAACTCGACGCTTCGGCCCGAAAAGGTCGGATTTTTAAACACCTGCCCCAGCTTGCCGCCTTTGATTTCCCAGGCGATCTCGCAGCCAAACTCAAAGCTGGAGCGGTCATCCGATGGCGACCATGAGGCCGTAGTCGACATGTAGATTCCGTTGTCAACCGATGATACGAGATCATCAAAAGACTTATCTCCCGGGGCAAGATTGACATTGGTTATCCGGACAATCGGGATATTTCCCCAGCCGTCGGCACGCATGGCGCCTGATGATCGCCTTCTGATCCTGGCCGCCGTCTCCCTCGACGACAGATAGCCGACCAGAAGGCCATTTCTTATCAGGTCGACCTTGCGAGTCTTCACGCCCTCGTCGTCGTAACCATAAGAAGCGAGCCCATAACTATGAGTCGGGTCGGACACCACGTTGATTATAGGCGAGCCGTATTGAAGCCTGTCGAGCTTATCGGTTGTGGCAAAGCTGGTCCCGGAGAAATTACGCTCCGAACCGAACACCCTGTCCAGCTCCAGCGGATGCCCGATGAGCTCGTGAATAACAAGCCCGACAACCGATCCCTCTAAAACAAGGGAAGTCGTCACAGACGGACAGTCGGGCGCACTCAATAGAGTGATGACCTCATCGGTAAGCCGGGGTATTTCACTATCGAAATCGATTTCGGACAGAAGCTCGAATCCTTTACACTCATACTGACCGCCGTTTTGCGGGTAGCTTCTCGATGCATGCTCTCTTCTTGATTTCCTGATACCTAATTCAATCCCCGCGCCGCTCTGGATGATAGTCTGATTGACTTCTGTTCCTATGGATGACACAAAATATGACGAGGTTTTTCTGAAATCGATATGGGCGGTGCGGCTATTAATCTGGTCGTTTTTCGCCATCAGACGGTCGAGGTTTTCCAGGTAATCGATCTTCTCGGGCAGGTTTATTGTGAACGGATCGATCCTGAAGTTAGATACATAACTGCCGGAATAGGAACTGACCGGCGCCAATTCCACAGGAGCATCATTCAGACGGGCAGATGCTTTAGCGATCTCCACAGCCTTTTGCGCCGCCCTCAGGGCTTCACTCTCCGATAATATAGACGATCCGAAAAACCCCCAGGCGCCGTCGGCGATTACTCTAATCCCGAATCCCCTATCGGTCGATCTGTTGACCGATTCCGGCGAGCCATCCGAGAACGACAGCGATTCATCATCGATTTCTACGTACCGGCAATCGGCGTAGCTGGAACCGAGAGTTACGGCTTTCTCTATCGCTACGTGCAATATCTTTTCGGTATCAGCCATATTGCTAAATAGAATGAGGAATTAGAAACAACCCGAACGTTACTATAAAGCTTATAATAACAAAGAACGCATAAACACCTCTGGAGATACCCATTTTCTCTCCCTTTAGACTGCGTCTCGAGATAAGGAACGTGGACAGCCAGAAAAGCATAAATATCAAAGTTTTGCTGTCGGTTATATCGTTATCGAAAGGAATCCCTTCGTAAGGAATGCCAAGCGTCTGATATGAAACCATCGGCCCGAATACGAATCCGCCGATAACGCCCAGGATTAGAGTCCACATCACATATTTTATAGATCTTCTTGCGTTTCCCCTTCCCGTGGCGATATCGATGGCCGAAAGCAGGGCCAATACCCCTGCAAATATGGTGGCGTACATAAAGATTATATGCGATATGAGGATGAAAGGAGCGACATGGCCTTTGAATTTTATAAACTGATCCTCGCCAGGGGGGAAAGCGGCCAGAAGCTCGCCCTGTTTGAAAACCATTATACGATACCACCACTTGTTGTTCTTCTGCAGAACCGGCAAAGTCGCGACGAAGCCGCTGTCGACAGGCGACATAGTATCCGCGGCATAAGGCCCGCCTAACGTTTGCGTATAGTAGACAACAGGTTCGAGCACGTCGGCAGGCAACGCTTTCAGTAAGAGTTCTGGATTTTCCCCGAAGCTCTCCGTTACGGTCCTGTGGCTTAAGGATATATGGTTAATTTCAACATCGTAATTCCGGGGATTACTGGTGGCCGTTATCCTGGCCAGCAGAAGCATCAAAACAGATAGAACAAAAGCCACCACGAAGCGCACTATCACTACTCTTCCTCTTTCAACTGCAAATCGTAGGCCGCCTTCCTGGCCTCGCCAATCAGTTTGCCAATATCGCCGTCCAAGATATTTCCCAGATCATACAGAGTCAACCCGAATCTATGATCGGTAACCCTGTTCTGCGGGAAATTATATGTTCTGATCTTCTCGGAACGATCTCCCGATCCCACCTGGCTTTTTCGCTGGCGGGCGATATTATCATGCTGTTCCCTCATTGCCTTATCGAGCAGACGAGCCCGCATTATTTTCATGGCTTTATTCTTATTTTTCAATTGCGATTTCTCATCCTGGCAGGTAACAACGGTATTGGTCGGCAGGTGAGTAATTCGCACCGCCGAATCGGTGGTATTAACAGACTGCCCGCCCGGTCCTGAGGACCGATAGACATCTACCTTAAGATCCTGATGATCTATATGCAGGTCAACCTCCCCCGCCTCCGGCAAGACAGCGACGCTTGCCGCCGACGTGTGGAGCCGGCCGGAGGCCTCGGTTCGCGGAACCCTTTGCACCCGGTGTACCCCCGATTCAAGCCTCAATTCTCCGTAAGCTCCCTTGCCCTCTACAGAGAAAATAATCTCCTTCAAACCGCCGATACCGGTGCTGTTGGTGTTCATAACATCGATTTTCCAATCCCTCGTCTCGATGAATCTGCTGTACATCCGGTAGAGATTGGCTGCGAAAAGCGCCGCTTCCTCCCCACCGGTTCCAGCCCGGATTTCGACGATGGCATTTTTGTAATCGTCCGGGTCTTTCGGGATCAACAGGAGCGCCAGTTCCGAACGTATGCCATTTAGTTTTTTTTCAAGCTCTTCGGCTTCGGCTTTCGCCATCTCGGCCAGTTCGGGATCACCGGGGGATCTCAGAAGCTCGCGGTTCTCATCGATCTCTTTCAACAACCTGCGATACTCTCTCCCCCTCTGGATCGTTTCCCCCAGATCCGAATGCTCTTTGGCCAGCTCGCGAAACCGTTTTTTATCCGAGATCGTCTGCGGATCGGAGAGAGTATCCGTGAGTTCGGAAAAACGCTTTTCTGCCTGTTCCAATACTTTTAATAAGTCCGATGGCATATTATCCTGGTTTCGAGTTAAGAGACCTTAAGCCGGTTCGGGATCCAGAGAGGTGCCCGCTATGGAGCTTTTTAGTGCGGTTATGGCAACTTCCACCTGATCATCCGACGGCTCATTGGTGGTGATTCGCTGCAGCCAGAGTCCCGGCGCAATCAATACTCTGGTGATGGGATTATCGCGAGTTTTACCCGAGAGTTTCAATAGCTCGAATGACGTTCCAGCCACAATCGGAAGGAAAAGCAGATGCGTGGCAAATCTCTCGAGGACTCCGGGCGGGTGTCCGAATACAATTGCAAAAACCGTATCGGAGACGGAATACGTGAGAATCGCCAGCATGGCTACTATCAGAATAAAGCTGGTGCCACACCGGGGATGATAGGTCGTGAAACCATGGGTCGACTCCACGGCCAGCGGCAGGTCGGCTTCAAAGGCGAAAATTGATTTATGTTCAGCTCCATGATACTGGAATATTCTTTTAAAGCTATCGAACCGGGAGAGAATCCAGACATACGCTAAAAATATCGCCAGCCTGATACATCCCGCCATAAGATTGAATCCTAACGCCTCTCTGTTGATCGACAGAAGCTGTGTAATAAGAATCGGGAGAAAAAAGAATATTGCCATGCCCAGACCCAGGGATATCGTTACCGTAACGATGATCGCCAGGTTAAAATTGCCGGATTGCGAGTTTACCTTCTCGGTAACCGGCCCATCCTCCGCTGTCGCCGCGATCTCGGCTGAATAATTTAAGGTCTTAATCCCCAGAATCAGCATTTCGAAAAAAGACACGATCCCCCTGATAACCGCCTTACCGAGCAGCTTTTTTCTCCTCGTAAGAGATATAAACGGCTCAGTCTTGGTGATTATTCTACCATCGGGAAGTCGCAAAGAGGTTGAGACCTTCTCCGGAGATCGCATCATGACCCCCTCTATCACCGCCTGCCCTCCGACGTTCTTATCCACCGAGGAAGCCGCACTCAGTATCAGCGGCAGCCTCGGTAGCAGGTTGCTTTTGAATAATCGGCGATACATATGGAAAACAGATCTCCTGTAAGCCTGAAAAGAGAGCCCCTTACTTTTTCTTCTTTTTTAAATCTAAGTGCTTGGCGTACTTGGTGCGGAACCGCTCGACCCGCCCGGCTGTGTCGACCAATTTCTGTTTGCCGGTAAAAAACGGATGACAGCTGGAACAGATTTCAACCGTAATATTCTTCACGGTAGATCTCGTTTCTATGACATTTCCGCAGGCGCATTTAATGGTCGTCTCGTAATACTTTGGATGAATCTTAGCTTTCAATCAATCCTCCTTCAAGATCTCAATTAACCTATTAATATAACCAATATGGCATTCCGGGCAATCTATATTTTCTTAAAACCGCCCACTCTCGACCTCGGCGGAGGATTCCTATCTGATCATCGTCATCTTTACAGCAACTGCTGAAGACATTTCATCCTCTGAACTGTGTGTGCCTGCCAGCAGGGCGAAATAGGACCCGCTGGCGCACTCTCCACCTGTATCGTCGGTGCCATCCCAGTAAACTAAACCTCTCCGGTCTCCGGTTTCCAATCGAAGCGATTTCACCCGCCTGCCCATCGAATCGTATATCTCAACCGTCGACGGCGCCATATCGGCAGATGGCAATTCGTATCTTATGAGCGTTCCGGAGTTAAAAGGATTGGGATAATTGCCCAGAAGCCCGGGTTTGTCGGGCAGGACTATATTTTCCTCCGGCTCGGTCCCGATAATAGCGTTATCAACAATGGTAATCGAAATGGGACCATCGCCCATGTTGAAAGAGCCAAGCATCTCGCCCGATGGCGAGAGCTTCGAAACCGTATCATCGCCAAAATCGCAGGAATAAATAAAGCCCAGAGAATCGACCGCCACGCAGGTCACGCCAAGTCCGGCTATTATGGGGTTCGACGGGCCCCGGATAATATCTCCTGACTGAATGTCATAGGAATATATATAGCCGTCGTCGATCCAACCCCCGGCCGCTAAAAACCCCATCCCCGGAGGAGATATCGCCAGGTTGGCTGGCTGTCCGCCGATCAAGATGGAATCGACTACAGCTTCGGAAACCGGATCGAAAATATATACGGAGCCCTCGACATCGAAATAATTGCCGGTGCAGACGATATGAAGACGGCCATCCGGTGCTCGGCTGATCCATTGCGGGTTTTTGCCAACATCAACCTGGCCTTCAAGCCTGAAGGCGGTCGCATCGATGATGGCGATTTTTCCCTGACCGTAGCTGAAATCATCCGGGTTGAAATAGGTCTGGGTGACATACAATCGACCATCGTCGAAGATGATTCCTTCGGGATAACCCCCGATTTCGAGCTCTCGACTCACATCGTTTGATGAAAGATCTATCTCATAGACCTTCCCCGAGACCCAGCCGGTGACATATCCGTAATCCTGGCCGAAGGCGATAAAATAGGGATTCGATCCGATAGGCAGATAAATATCGGCTACCGGCTGATGAGTATGTTGATCGATTTTCTGCACGTCGGCCGAAATCGAATTGACGACATAAAGATAATCGTCATGATAGACCACCTGATTCGGGGTTTCGCCCAGAACGACTATATGGTTTTCGACCGTTTCCTCCTCCAGATCGATCAACGAGAGCGTCTCGGCCAGGTTATTGACCACATAGGCCTGCCTCTGGGCAAACACAGGCGAAGAAATCAATAACAACATCGACAAAGCTAACCTGTTCATCAAAATCCTCCCATTTTTTGAATCTCCACTTTTACTTTGTATTCTCTTGGCCGTTCCGGCTGACGATCCAGGATTTCATACTGGATATCGCCGATATTGGTAAGCGCGATGCCGAGTATTACCTCGATAGAACTGAGTTTCATCCTATAATCAGCGTCAAAATCGACCAGATCCACCGGCGGCAACGATTTCGTAT
>CBEWDL010000069.1:0-16403 GCA_965555375.1 uncultured bacterium | reverse complement strand
ACCGCCTGTGGCTCCAAACACGGCGGCAAACGATGCCTCCCGCAAGAGACCCAGAATCCGGGATATAACCGTAGCCAGCGAAAATCGTCCCGTTTTTTTAAGAAAGGATTTTTTTTCGGTTGACAACTTATCTCAACTGGTTATATTTGTGACTCGTTTAGATTTATCGAAAAGGAGACCTGATTGCCCAAGCACAGATCGGCGGCAAAACGGATGAAGACCGCAGAAAAGGCCCGCCGGAGGAATCGTCCGTTGAAAGCGGCGATTCGCGGTGCGGTGAAAGCTGCGCAAACCGAGAAAGATCCCGAAAAAAAATCGGCCAATCTCAAAGCGGCCACCAGCGCGCTCGACAGGGCCGCACGAAAAGGAGTTATCCACGGGAAAAAAGCCGCCAGGATCAAATCGCAACTCGCAAAAAAAGTGAATTCCTGAAGGCATCATC
Source organism: uncultured bacterium (assembly GCA_965555375.1). Lineage (GTDB taxonomy): Bacteria > Zixibacteria > MSB-5A5 > UBA10806 > UBA10806 > CBDVBL01. The sequence goes on along the minus strand of CBEWDL010000069.1, from coordinate 15,961 downwards.
CCGCCACCATATAGCGCGCCAATCCGAGCAGGCTCGGATTTTTTAATAGCAGCCTCAAGGCAAGATTCGGTATGTCCAATGAATCAAGCCTCCCATCTGGAAAAAACGCATCCAGAGCGTCGACGACTTTTTCAAAATCGCTGTCTTTTGCCTTAACGAAAATAGATCTAAACAACTTATACGCGTAAAGCTCCCTCGATTTGAGTTTCATAAATTCCTTTGGATATCTCCCGAGCCCGCTTCCGTCAATTAGCGATTGAGCCGCCACGCGTCCCGCAATGGAGCCTGAGATCATGGCATTGGAGATCCCCGCTCCGGATAAAGAATCCAGAAGTCGCGCCGCATCGCCGACTATAATTAAGTTGCCTCTGACAAGCGGGAGACGGGGGTGAAAAGCCGGTAAGGCGCCCATCATTATTTCCTTATGGTGTTGCCCGGGGAAATTCGAAGATACGAACCTGTCCAGGTACCATTTCGCGCTCTTGCCGTTGGATCTACTCGATAGAATCGTAAGACCTATTTGGGCAGAATGTCTGGATTTCGGAAACAACCAGGCATAACCACCGGGAGCAATATCATTGCCGAGGTATATTTTTATCAGATCATCATCGATATCCAGTTCGTCCATTAAATACTGACAGGCCGAATCTACGTTGTCCATGCTAAGAGAAGTGTTTATCCCGGCCATTGCGGCTACACGCGATTCGACGCCATCAGCCGCTATAAAAATGCAGCCTTCGATTTCAACCTTCGAAACACCATTTTCGATAATCACGCTATTTATATTTCCATGCGCATCTATTTTGAAAGATCTGGCCGGCGCCGATGTCACCAATTCCGCGCCGGCATCCTGGGCCATTTTCGCCAATCCCTGGTCAAATCTATCCCTGTGGAGAACATACCCGGCTTCTGGATAATAAACCGTAATTTCTCTTCCCGAAGGACTAACCACCGTGATCCTCTCGATCAGTGTCGAGATCCAATCGGTATCGGGCTCCACCACCCGCTTGAGACCGACAACGGAGATCCCGCCGGCGCAACATATCGGACGGCCAACCGCGGGGTGTTTCTCCAGCAGGAGGGTTCTGGCGCCGCCCCGGGCAGCATTCAGGGCTGCCAGACTTCCTGCGGGGCCCGCACCTATGACCACCACGTCACAGTCCTTATTCATCAGCCAACTCCAGGGCGCCGACCGGACAGAATTCTATGCAGTCGCCGCAGCCTGTGCATAATTCGTTGTCGATCTGAAGTTCAACCGGAGAAAGATAGATGGCCTGCGGGATACAGATTGGGACGCAACCTCCGCATTGACCGCAAAGTTCTTCGTAGATCTTAACCTTCAATATCACGGTCTCCATAGTCAATCTCGAATATTAGCTTCAGCGGGAGGTCGATTCAAGGGAATTATGGGAGAGGGCGGATGATATGTTCAACCGGGAGATACTATCAGACCGGGATGTCCTAAAAGATCTCCGCCCTTCGGTGAATACCCGCCCCCCGCAGCATCTATATGATAAATGAAAATTCTATTCGGGTCCGTAGGATCTATAAGGATGCGGAATCTCGCGGTCCTTTTCCTGTTCCCCGACCTCACGCAGGTCGTCGAGCCAGTAGGCGTTATCGTCTCTATGGCAGATCAACATGCGCGACTCGTCTGCCAGCTCGCGGGCTCGATGATAACGCATATAGATGTGCCGATCGGTCAGGCCGAATATCTCGATCTTACCTGTAGCATGAGACATGACATATTTGGGCCGTTTGGCCAGCCCGCTGACCATGGATTTCGCTTTCTCCAGATTCGTATAAGTTTCAGTTATTGGAACAGCGTAATTCTTGTTGCCCGCTGTAGGACGGCACTGGAAGAAATAATAAGGAGGAATCCCTATATAAGAAAGCTTCTTCATAAGTTCGGCCAGGGTTTCGGGATCGTGATTGATACCCTGCAATATAGGCGTTTGATTGGTCAGGACCGCCCCCGACCTCATCAATATGTCGACCGCCAGTGCGGCTTTATCGGTTACCTCCCGGGGATGATTGAAATGCATCATGAAATATATTCTCTTCTGTCTGGTGCTGTATCGGGATATTACCGACGGCAGTTCAGGGTCGTCAATGATCCTGAAAGGATTGAACGCGGGAAGCTTGGTGCCTATTCTGATTATCTGAACATGCTTGATTTCTCTTAAAGGTCTCAGGATCGACTCGAGCTTTTTCGAGGATAGAATAAGAGGATCTCCACCGGTCAATAGCACATTGCTGATATAGGGTTTAGACCTTATGTATTCTATGGCCGCAGAAATGTCTTTGGAGACCTCATCGCTATCCTGAATAAACAACCTCTTACGGAAACAGAACCGGCAATAGGCCCCACAAACCTCGTTCACCAATATCAGAGCGGTGGTCGCATATTTATGCTGACATCCGGGCACAACATAATTGGAGGCCTCATCGCTGGCATCAAGACTTCCCCACGCAGTCATTTCATCCATATCGGGGATGACGATCTTCCGGATCGGATCGTCAGGATTATCCCAGTCGATCAAAGATAGATAATAATCGTTTACCCGGAATGCAAAATGCTTGGTTACCTTGCGCTTTAGCTCCGCTCGCTCGCTTTCCGGGATCTGGGATATCTTATCGATGTCTGTAAAGTAGTTTACCTTCATAGCCACCTTCCTCTCCCAGGATCGGGTCTCAATATAAGGATCTTGAAATAGATGTCAATCTTCGAATAGCATATTCTCGGGTGCGCTTTACAGGATAAATCGTATAAGGCGCCGGGAAGAAAGACAAAAAAAGCGGGATAAAACTGCGATGATTCAGGCGGAGCCTACGGTTATTGGCTCCTCAAAAAAAATCGAATTTCTATAAAAAAAGTGATATTTTTTGTTGATATTTTTTCAAAATATCTCCTAAAATCAATGCGAGGAAAGCTACTAAAAGAAACTGCAGGAGGGAAAACTCGAACGGTACGAAATTTCTCTGAATAAATAAACCGAACCGTTACCAACGGTAACAAATCCAAAGGAGGCTTAGATGCCTGCGAGAAAGAAAACGGCCAAGAAAAAGACCGCCAAGAAGAAGACCGCCAGGAGAAAGGTAGCCAAGAAGAAGACCGCGAAAAGGAAAGTGGCCAAGAAGAAAACCGCCAAGAAAAAGGTGGCTAAGAAGAAAAAGAAAGCCAAAAGGAAACCAAACCCGGCATTTATGAGGCCGATGACGCCAAGTCGGGCTCTGGCAGCAGTGGTCGGCAGCAAGCCAATTCCGAGAACCGAGGTCACCAAAAAGCTCTGGAACTACATTAAGAGAAACAAACTTCAGGATAAAATCAACAGGAGGATGATCAACGCCGACGCCGCCCTGAGAGTTGTATTCGGCGGCAGGAGCAAGGTCAACATGTTCGAGATGACCAAGCTGGTCTCCAAACACCTGTCATAGCTTTCGGATTTGACGATCGAACTTAAAGCTCCTCCCTGTTAGGGGAGGAGCTTCTCTTTTGATGAGAATCAACCTATGATGGCAGGATACTCAACCTATAAGCCTGGCCAGACGGCTCTTTTCCAAAAACACAGATTTATGCGGGCAAAGCTCGTGACAGCACATGCATTTTATGCAATTATCATATTCGAACTCCAATCTGCCGTCCTTTTCGAAAATCACGTTCTGCGGGCAATTGTCCAGACATACCTTGCACATCGTGCAGGAAATATGGTCAATGGCCGGGCGGACCCAAAAATATGGTTCCAGCATCTTTACCGCAGAGGAGGGAATGAAATTCATATAGGCATTCGATGGCATCTTGAAATCGGATATAACGCCGTTATCGAACGCAGGACCTCTTCTGTTAATGGATGGCGAATCAGCGCAACCGAGACCCCTCTGGCCGGCGATCTCGGTAGACCAGATTTTCTTCTTCCCGACTCCCAGGATTGAGATCACCGAGCTGTCCATGGCCACACCATCGGTCGAGGCGAACAGATATCCGAGCCACCTGGGCTTTCCTGACGCCGGCCCATCGCCCTCCATGACCATGCCACCATCCATAATGAAAAGCCCTGGTTTCACCAGAGAGAAAATATCGACCACAACCTTCGAAAATGATCTAACATCGGGATTCTTCTTGTGATAATCCGTCTTCCTCAAACCCGGTATGAAACCATAGCAATTTTTTATGGCGCCGGTATAATTGGTAAGAACATGAGTTTTCAGCTTGGGCAGGGAGATTATGAAATCAACATCAAAAGCATACTTCGAAAGATAATATCGGCGATTTTCAACGGTTGCTTCCTGCACCTCGCCGGCTTCGAATCCGACAAGCCGGGCGCCGGTATTAGAAGAAACGGCGCTCATGCCGGTATTGTCCCAGACCCTTTTTAATCCTTTCTCCACGCCGCCCGGCGAATCGCCTATTAAAACATCCGCCCCGATTCCGAGGCAAGCCGAAACCACGGCCGCCACCAGCTCAGGCTGCGTGGTCACGGCCTTATCCGGAGTCCTGGCCGATAGCAAATTCGGATTTACAAGAACCGTCATCCCCGGCTTGACGAACCGCTCAAGGCCGCCAAGCGGCGAAAGCAAAACCTTTAGAGCCGACGACAATTTCTCTGGATCGTATGAATCTATTGTGACGGAGTTTACTAAGCTTCTCACCTTAAAATCAGAAACATCAATGACGTATATCGGTATTCGATGGGCTTATCTAATTATTTTTTGGCCAGCCGTACCGGTAACGCTGTAAGGCAGATTCAATCCCGTTATTTCCTCTCGATCTATCATTTCTCGACCATCAGTTTGACCTTTACTATTCGCTGACCCTCCACCTTGTGAACCACAAACTTAATATTGTGATATTTTACAATCTGCCCCTTTTCCGGCAGAGATCCGACAAGATCGTAGATTAAACCTCCCACAGTCTCGAACTTCTCCTCCGGAATTTTCAAATCGAGTTGCTCATTGAGGTCAGAAATGGTGACCGGACCATCAACCATATACGAGCCGGCTGACAATTCTAATATGGGAGGAGGCTCGGTATCGTATTCGTCCTCGATCTCGCCGACGATCTCCTCGATAATATCTTCCATGGTAACGAGCCCGGAGGTGCCCCCGTACTCGTCGACAACGATTGCGATATGCAGTCTCCTTTTTCTCAGTTCCCTCAAAAGATCATCTATCTTCACGTTCTCGGGAATGAAATAAGCTTTACGGGCAATAGTAACGAGATCGAGTTCCGTTCTATTCAGAGCGTGAGAGAGGAGATCCTTGGCATAGAGTATTCCCTTGATATCGTCGAGTGAATCATAGTACAGCGGAAGTCTCGAATGCCCCGACCGTTTAATTATGTCGATAACCTCAGGAAGAGCCGTCCCTATCGCTATTCCGATCATATTGATGCGAGGCACCATTATCTCCTTCACGGCGGTCCCCCCCAATTCTAAGACGCCGTGAATCATCTCGCGCTCATCCTTCTCCAGGATGTTATCCTCCGATGACACCTGGGAGGCGAACCGCTCTATAGATTCTTCAATCTGCTTTTCTCTTTCTTCGGAGGTTAGATCTATCTTCTTATTGAGGCTGAAGATTTTTTTCAGCCACCCTAAAATGGAAAAACTGCCTGGTCTGGAGTTCCCCGGCTGTTTATCCGATTCGCTATCGGCCACTTCCATGCTTACAGGTAACCTTCCTGACGTGCCCACATTTTCAGGCGGTCCGATTTTCGGCTATCTCGATAACCCAGAAGATGCAGGACTCCATGAATGGTTAACCTTTTCACCTCCTCTTTGTAAGGTATTCTGCTATCCTTAGCCTGTCTTTTCGCCTGCTGCAGATTTACGTAAACCTCGCCTATAAAGTCAGGTTCGACGGAATCGGACAGATCGAAAGCCAGTACATCGGTGGTTTGTTTTCTTCTCTTGAATCGCTTATCCAATACTTCAATATATCTATCGGAACAATATATGATATTTATAGATTTTCCAAGAGCCGATTCCGATTTCAATACCTTTCTGGCCACTGCCGCCAGCGCCTTTTCATCAAGAGAAAACCGACGATCGGCCAGCATAACCGAAATGCTCATACTCCGGTTTTCTCCTCCTCCTTTTCCGGATAGGCGATTCTCCGGTGATATATTCCGAGCAAAACCCTGGTAAAGCTCTCCTCGATCAGGTGAAGATCTCTCAGGGTTAAATCGCAGCCTTCCAACTCCCCGGAATCGAATTTGGCCGAACTTATTTTCCTCACCAGATTCCTGACACGAGCCGGGGTGGGGTCCTCCAGTGTGCGCGACGCCGCCTCAACTGAATCAGCCAGCATAACAATGGCGACTTCTTTAGCTTTGGGCTTGGGACCGGGATATCGGTACTCATCGATATTGACATCGTTATCGCCTTTTTGCTGTTTCGCCTTCTCATAAAAATAGGTCATAATACTTGTTCCGTGATGACCCGTAATAAACTCTATAATGCAATCGGGTAAACCGTTTTCCTCCGCCAGCTCCTTACCTTCTTTGACATGCGCCTCCAGTATGAGAGCGGACATGGACGGCGCCAGTTTCTCGTGCTTGTTTCCTGCGCCCATCTGATTTTCGACAAAATATTCGGGTTTCAGCATTTTCCCTATATCATGATAATACGACCCGACCCGGGCCAGCAGAGAATTGGCGTTGATGGCTTTGGCGGCCTCCTCGGCAAGAGTCCCGATCAGGATCGAATGATGATGAGTACCCGGCGCCTCCAGGGCGAGCCGCTTCAGCAACGGTCTGTTTAGATCGGAAAGCTCCAGCAAGGTAATATCGGTCGTCAGCCTGAAGGTTGTTTCGAAAAGCGGCAACAGTCCTATGGTCAATATCGGCGAAAGGAACCCATTCAACGCCGCCAGGCCGGTATGCCGCCAGAGGTCGGATATGGGAGTTAATTTCAATGACTCGATTATGTAGACTGTTCCGAAATACACCAGCGAGAGATAGATGATTGAGCGGTAAAACTCGTGGCGATGGCGAACCTTCCTGACCGAGAAAGTAGCCACAGTCCCGGCGGCGATACCCACAAACGCTACGTCCAGCTTAAATCCGGACAATATGCCGATTAAAAGCGCCGCGGAGAATGTCAGAAACAGACCCGTCTCAAGATCATAGGCGATAGTCACCAGCATGGAAACGATTGCAATCGGCACCAGATAGGGCGACAGGTACTGTTGGGAAATGATAATATTCAAGATGATAACCAACCCCGCAAGCGATATGGAGAAAAGAATTAATGCCGAGTTCGAGGCGAATATTCGGCGACGGAAATTATATAAATAAAAACCGAAAAACAGGATGGGAAAGGCAACGAAAAAGAGCCGGCCTAAAGGCGGCAGGAGAAACCGCCAGATGCTACTCTGACTCAGCCTGGTTCTCTTGTAGCGCGCCAACGACATCAGCTCGTCCCAATGCATATCGGTTATCCGTTCATTGGCCTTGATTATCTTCTCGTCTTTATATACCCAGCCTTTTTCCTTTCTGATGGCCTGCAGCTCCGCCTTTTTGTTTCGCTCGGTAGCTTCTTTATCAAATCTCAAGTTTGGCTCCAGGAATTGGCCCATGATCCCGACGGCCGCCCGACGCATCTCGGGATTGCTCGCGAAAGCCAGCTCCGCCCTCATCGAGAGAAATCCTGAAGCCCTATCCATATCTAAAACCAGATCTCTGGCAACTGTCTTTGTTTTTTCTCCCTTGCGCAAGGTTATAAGCCCCGATTCTTCAAATGGCAGATTCCCGAGCTCTGGCACTACCCCCAGGGATATGGCTGAATCGATAGCGCTGATGCAGATATTCTTCAGCGAATCAGCCGACGACGAGTCTTTGAGAACGACCAGCAGGCTCTCAGACAGGGAAGGAAATTCGTACCTGAGCGACTGCAGAAATAATTCCGAATCCGGTTTTAAGGTTGCCATGGAATCGATATTTTCAAAGAATTTTCTTATGCCATCCCTTATGGCTTCGCTTAAGACGGTATCGTAAGTCACCACCGGCCGGAGATTGCTTATCACCAGATCCCGGTCTCTTTTCAATTCGTCTTCCGTTTTAAATATCGGAAAGTCAAAAGGCGCGGCAATATCCTCCGTGGCAATCTCGCCCACCCGAGGAACCTCTATGGGTAGATAGATCTTACCTATCGGATAGAGGAATGTGATTCCGAATACCAGGACAGCAGACAGGGCCACGCGGAATATTAGATTGTGTCCCTTCAGCGATTCATCGATTACCGCCTCGTCCCTGTCCTCTGTCGATTTTATGATCGGGCTGTTTTTCTTCTTGAACGGTATTTTCAAGACCGCCTCTTTGGCCTGCTCTTTGCGGCCGTCAGCTTGTCATAGGCCCTTATGATATCCTGCACCAACCTGTGCCGCACGACATCTTTTTCGGTAAGCTTTATGAAACCAACGCCGGCGATATGCCCGAGGATTTTTTGGGCCGGCAGGAGCCCGGAGGCTTTCTTCTGGTCGAGATCGATCTGGGTAACATCGCCGGTGATCACCGCCTTGGATCCCTCCCCCAGTCTTGTCAGAAACATAAACATCTGATGGTTCGTGGTGTTTTGAGCCTCATCCAGTATAACGAAAGCATTATTGAGCGTCCTGCCTCTCATGAAGGCCAGTGGAGCTATCTCGATTATCCCGATCTCCATGAGCTTTTTCATTCTTTCAAAATCCATCATATCATGAAGAGCGTCATAAAGCGGTCGAAGATAGGGATCGACCTTGGCGCGAATATCGCCCGGCAAAAATCCGAGACTCTCCCCGGCCTCTACAGCAGGCCTGGTCAGAACAATTCTTGAGACCTGTTTTTGACGGAAGGCCTGCACCGCCTTGGCAACCGCCAGATACGTCTTACCTGTCCCGGCCGGTCCAATTGCAAAGACTATGTCTTTCGACTCAATTAAATCAACATAGTTCTTCTGCCCAACGGTCCTGGGCTTGATAGCCTTCCGGGTGGAAATGGAAATAATCAGGCCCGAGTCCCTGTCGACCTCGCGGGAAGGAGTAATGCCTTCATCCCTGATAACAGCGATGGAGTAGAGTATATAGCGATCGTTAAGTTCTCCGGTGGCTTTCACATGGTCGATTATATCGTGAATGATCCTCTCGGCCTTATCGACCTTTTCGGAGTCTCCCTTTATATTGATCCAATCGCCTCTCGCCGCAAGCTGAACATCGAGTTCTTCTTCAATCAAGCTCAGATGCGAATGATGCGCTCCGTACAGGAGCCGCGGATCGATCTCGGCGATATTTACCGTCTTTTGAACAAGAGCCATTTAGCTTTTGCAATCCTTATGCTTGATGCAAATGCCGAGTTCATCCAGCTGGTGAGGATCTACCTCGGCCGGCGAACCGTCCATCAATGATTGGGCCGCAGTCGTCTTTGGAAAAGCTATAACATCGCGCAAAGATTCAGAACCTGTCATGAGGGCGATGATCCGGTCGAATCCAGGAGCGATACCCCCGTGAGGGGGCGCGCCATATTGCAAGGCTCGCAACAGAAAACCAAACATCTTCTCGGCTCGATCGGAATCGATACCCATAACCGCCAGCACCTTTTCCTGAACGTCTCTGTCGTGAATCCGGATACCTCCGGAGGCTATCTCAACTCCGTTAAGAACCAGATCATACTGATTGGCCGGAATATTGGCCCAGGGGTGAGAGGGATCGCTCAAATCGAGATCCGACTTAAAACCTGAATCGAGTTTGGCCATATCCTCTTTGTAGGGCGATGTTACAATATTGTGCATGGCATCGAAACGGCCGGATTCGGGGTTATACTCGAATAACGGAAACTCATAAACCCAGAGGAACGCCCATTTGCGATCGCCGGCATGTAGCAGCGATTCGCCGAGCTCTTTGCGCACAGCGCACAGCGCATCACAGACAACTCCCCATTTATCGGCGACTATGAAGAGGATATCGCCCACCTCGAGACCGGCTTTCGCAAAGACTTTATGAATTTCGGCTTCATCGAGGTTTTTCGCAACTGGCGATCTGAGACCGTCTTCGGTCCGGCCGATATATGATAAACCCTTGCCTCCTGCCCGACGCATGATTTCGGTTAAATTGTCTATCTGTTTTCGCGAAATCGACACCCCTCCTTTATAATTTATGCCCCTTATCACCCCGCCGCTGGAAAGAATATCAGAAAAAACCTTAAATTCTGTGCCGGCGAACTCTAAAGAGAGATCAACTATCTCCAGACCGAAGCGCAAATCGGGTTTATCGCTGCCATATCTGTCCATCGCTTCGCGATAGGTTAACCGTTCGAAAGGAAAGTTGATATCATCGCCGAGCACGGTCTTGAAAAGATCTTTCATCATTCCCTCAACCACCCGAAAGACATCGTCGGTGGTGACATAAGACATCTCCATATCGATCTGGGTATGCTCCGGCTGTCGGTCGGCCCTGAGGTCTTCATCCCGCAGGCACCGTGCCATCTGAAAATACCTGTCGAATCCGGAAATCATCAGGATCTGTTTGAAAAGCTGGGGAGACTGCGGCAGTGCGTAGAATTTCCCCTTTTGTTCTCTGGAGGGCACAATATAGTCGCGCGCTCCTTCCGGTGTAGATCTTTCATCATTCCCTCAACCACCCGAAAGACATCGTCGGTGGTGACATAAGACATCTCCATATCGATCTGGGTATGCTCCGGCTGTCGGTCGGCCCTGAGGTCTTCATCCCGCAGGCACCGTGCCATCTGAAAATACCTGTCGAATCCGGAAATCATCAGGATCTGTTTGAAAAGCTGGGGAGACTGCGGCAGTGCGTAGAATTTCCCCTTTTGTTCTCTGGAGGGCACAATATAGTCGCGCGCTCCTTCCGGTGTAGATCTCATCAGGAAAGGCGTCTCTATCTCCACGAACCCCTGTGAATCCAGATACCTGCGCACGGCCAGGGCCGCGCGGTGGCGCAACTCGATCTTATCCTTGAGAACCGGACGTCTGAGATCGAGATACCTGTATTCCAATCTCAGATCCTCGGAGGCGGTGGTATCGTCCTCTACCATGAAAGGAGGCGTCCGGGATTTATTCAATATTTCGATAGAGTCCGCCCGGACCTCGATCATGCCGGTGGGGTTCTGCGGGTTCTCCGCTCCCTCCGGTCGACGCCTTACCGTCCCGGTCGCACGAATTGAAAATTCATAGCGAACCGAATGCGCCGTGTCCATACATTCCTTGCTGACGATGTCGGGATCAAACACCACCTGGGTAATTCCCCATCTGTCTCTGACATCTACAAATATCAATCCCCCCAGATCGCGATGACCGTGGACCCAGCCGCAGATGGCCACCTTCTGCCCTATATCAGAATCGCTTAGCTGGCCGCAGGTATGCGTCCTGAGATTTGTTTTGAATATGTTATCGTTGTTCTGTTTCAATCAGATCTCCGAGTTCTTCGGCGTCCTTAGCGTTATATATATCGATTAAAGCGAGCTCAAACTGCTTTGAATTCCTCATATTTCTTACCGCAACCTTTCCCGCCGCCACCTCGCTTTCAGCCAGGATCAAAGCGTAACTCAAGCCGCTTTTATTAGCTTGTTTCATCTGACCTTTCAACGACCGCCCCAGATAGTCAATATCGGCCGGAATACCGATAGACCTGATCGCATTTGAGAGCTTAAAAGCCTCCGCTTTGAATTTCTGGTCTCTTATGGCTATAAAAAACCCGAATTCCTCTCGATCGCTTGCTTCGTCCGCGGATGGCATCGCCATCAGAATACGTTCCACGCCGGCCGCAAACCCGATGCCGGGAGTCGGCGATCCACCAAGCTGCTCCACCAAAAGATCATATCTGCCGCCTCCGGAAACAGAATCCTGCGAACCGAGCTTTGCCGATTTGAACTCCCATGCCGTCCTCGTATAATAGTCGAGTCCGCGCACCAGCCTCTTATTGAGGGTAAACGGCAGATCTGCGATCTCGAGATATTTTAGAACTTCGTCGAAGTGCTGCCGATTCTCATCGAGGAGATAATCGAACACTACAGGCGCCTCGGACAGAAGGTTCTGGCAAGAATTCTCTTTGCAATCAAACATCCTCAACGGATTAGATCGAAAGCGCCTCTGACAATCCTGGCAGTATCTTTTCAGATTCGGCTCCACAAACCGGGAGAAAGCCTCCCAGTGGGCTTTTCTGTCCTGGGGCATACCGATAGAGTTGATCTCCAGCGTTAGATCATCCATGCCAAGATCTTTAAGGATATCGTAATTAAGGCTTATCACCTCAGCGTCTAAAGCCGGATCCAGGGAACCGATCGCCTCCACGCCAAACTGATAGAACTGACGGTACCTGCCGGCCTGGGGACGCTCCTGACGAAACATAGGTCCTGCATACCAGACCTTGACCGGTCCACTGGTTGCGCCGAGTGAGTGTTCAAGATAGGCTCTGACTACCGAGGCGGTTCCTTCGGGCCGCAGGGTGAGCGATCGCCCCCCCTGATCTTTAAATGTGTACATTTCCCTGGCTACTATGTCGCTGATCTCGCCGATCCCCCGGGCGAACAACTCGGTTGCCTCGAAAATCGGAGGCATGATGAAATCATAGTTATAGCTTGCCGATATGCGTGAGACCGTGGAGATAATCTTCCGCCAGCGATCAACCTCATCCGGAAGGATATCCCGGGTGCCGTAGATTGCCTTTATTTTTTCGTTCGACATAAATTAATCAAAGCCCAATTTAACATATCCCGCATTCGGAAATCAATATTATTCAATACCTTCCAGAATTTAGCAATTAGTGGACCCTGGGCGAATGTTTCTGCGTCATTCTTACGTACAAGGCCGCAGCGAGAATAGACCCCAGAATATCGGCCGCCATATCGAGTCCTTCGGTGGTTCTTCCCGGTATAAGGAGTTGGTGGAGCTCATCTAATATGCCAAAGCCGGATGTCAACGCCGATGATAACCAGAAGATTTTTAAAGGCTCTTTATTAAATGTGCTAACAGTCTTGGCCGTGAGGAGGCCGAGAATGAAGTATTCAGCAAAATGCACAATCTTATCCGTCATTGTAAAGCCCAAACCGGGCGTAGAAAGATCAGGGATCGATGATACGGTTAAAATCAAAACTGCCCAGACTATGGCCGGAAGATAAGACTTTATTCTACCTCTAAGCATAAGGGCGAAAACTATAATAAATTTGCGACCAAATGCCAATAAAAAAGTCCGCCAATGGCGGACTTGATAAGAATGATATAATCAGCCAAAAATCTGGCTGCTATTTATCTTCTTTTTCTTTTGGCCGTTTTCTTCTTGGCCGTTTTCTTCTTGGCCGTTTTCTTCTTGGCCGTCTTCTTCTTGGCTTTCTTCTTAGCCGGCATAGGTTCACCTCCTCTCAAGATTCATCGTTCTATGGTATCGATCTCCAAGATATCCTTGGAAAAATTTATTATCAGACCAGACTCCAACTTTATTGCCTTCAAGATGCTCTTGAGCTTCGCTTCATCGGCATCCGTTAGATGTTCCCCGGTCGAAATCATCACAACCAGAGAACTCTCGATAACGAAATCGAGGTCGTATTCGCCGGCAACAGAGCCCTTGTATGACAGTTTGACCCTCTTTTTTCGTTCGAACGGTATATCTCTCAGGCCAAGCTCATGAGCCAGCGCCCGGCTGTACTCCTGCCTGCCGAATCCAAGGCCGATATTCTTATGAACCTCCAAGGCAGAGTCAACTACCTGCGTTCTCAACTCTGGAGTCGAAGGCGGATGTTTCATTGCTAACTTGCCATCCTTCATAAGGTTCACCATAACTATAATAACGCAAAAACGATGCCAATTTCGCAGAAAAATCAAGCCTGCCCCCTAACCGCTTATATTTCAATGGGTTGTCGTATCAACGGTGAATCCTATTGTGTGGCAACAAGATAAAAAAATGCGACATTCACGTCGCAATATATTTAGGAAGGTTACGAAAATTAAAATATCCCCTCTGAAGTCTGCTGCGACACCCAGGTCGCAACTTTTTCACTCAGACGGGTATTCAGGAATCTTTCTTTTGGCCGATCCCCGATGATATTATGTTATTTCTTTATTTCTTTTCAGGATCCGCTGGAGCTGTTTTCTATGCAGGCCGCCCAGTCTGGCAGCCGCGGAGATATTGCCACCGCTTGTATCCAGCAATCTCAATGCGAAATTTCTCTCTACCGGCTCCACGACCTCTCTCCAGAGCTTCTTTTTGAGTTCATTCAGTTCTCTTATGTTCGAGGGCTCCGCCGAGGCCTGCATCCCGAAACACTTGACCTGGTCCGGCAAGTCGTTACTTGAAAGAGTATTGCTTTTACATAGCACAACTGCACGTTCGATAATATTCTCCAGTTCGCGTATATTGCCCGGAAAGCGGTAGCTTTTTAGATAGCTTATCGCACTCTCATCGATCGATTCGATATTTTTTGAATTTTTCCTGGCGTATAGTCTAAGGAAATGGTTTGCCAGATGTTCAATATCGCCCGTCCGTTTAGCTAACGGTGGAAGTTTAATGGCTATAACATTTATTCTATAGTACAGGTCATCTCGGAATTCGCCGGCTTCTATCATCTTACCCAGATCCCGTTTTGTGGCGGATATGATTCTTACATCGGCATGTTTAACCGATGTTGCCCCGAGCAACTCGAATTCGCCCGATTGCAGAAACCTCAATAACTTGACCTGCAGGATCGGCGAAAGCTCACCGATCTCATCGAGAAATACGGTGCCGTTGTCAGCTAACTCGAACTTCCCTGGTTTTCTGACAACTGCCCCAGTGAATGCTCCTTTCTCGTAGCCGAAAAGCTCCGATTCAAGCAAGGTTTCTGGAATGGCAGCGCAGTTTATCGCCACGAACGGCTTATCTTTTCGCTGGGAGTTAAAATGAATCGCTCGTGCCAGAAGCTCTTTTCCCGTTCCTGATTCTCCCTCGATCAGCACTGCGCTCTCGGTTCCGGCAACGTCGGCCACGGTTGCCAGCACCCGCGCCATTTCGGGGGAATTGCCCACGATTTCATCGAATTGATACTTCTCGCGAAGATCCTCAATCAGCGACTCCCGAGATTCCTCCAGGTCCGTGAAGAGACGATTGGATTCCACCGTGACGGCGATTTTATCCGAGATGCTTTTTAATAAATCAAGATCAAATTGCCTGAATGTTTGATCGGACCTGACTACGTGCAGAAGCCCCACTACCGTATCACCGGATTTCAGTGGCAGGCAGACCGTGCTTTTCGATGAATTTTCGCTTGTGTGAATACAAACCGGATCTCCAGTGGCCAGAACGGCATCGGAAACTTGTTTGGACGGCTCATACTTTTCGCCGGATACGTTTTTCTTCGATGATTCATATTGCAGCCGTATCGATCCATCATCATCAACGAGCTGCAAGATTGCATTGTCGCACGAAAGGATATCTGCAGTAGTCTGAACGACCGATGGGAGGGCTGCGCCCAGATCCCTTTGAGATGAAATGTCCATGGGTAAATCATAAAGCGCCTTATAAATATTCCGTTCTTTCGCAAGACCTTCAACTTCCGTCTTAAGCTTATCATATTCGCGTATGAGCTTGCCAACGCGGTCGTTCAATGAGCTTTCAAATCTCGAAAGCCTTCTCTCCACAGAATCCAGCTTGGATACGAGTTTCGTATACCGCTCCGATGATTCAATCGATTCTGTTTCAGAGAGAAAATCCTTTATCGTAACAATAGAGGCAAATGATTGCTTTATCTGTCTGGCTGATTCTTTCTTTAGCTGTTCGAGATTCTCTGCGAATCTCTTGCTCGATTTTCCAATTGCAGCTTTCATATTATCGCTGCGATTTTATCATGGAGTTTAATCTTATGTCAAATCAAATAATGAAATTGTTTTGATTTTATTGTTTATTTTTTTCAGGCATAACCTTCTTGAAAATTTTTTCCTAACTATAAATATGGTTCATCCGCCATTGATTCCCTCATGCCGGTAAATTCGTACTCCCATTT
>CBEWDL010000068.1:0-16505 GCA_965555375.1 uncultured bacterium | reverse complement strand
TGTTTGTATCTTGTATTAACGCTCAACAGGGTGATTTTCCCGTTCTCAAAGGCCCCTATCTCGGTCAGAAACCACCGGGAATGACGCCGGATGTGTTCGCACCAGATGTGCTGTCCACGAAAGACTTTATAGAGATGGGATGTACCTGGACACCTGATGGTAGAGAATTCTACTTTGGCCGATCCGAGACATCGGACATTAGTTCGAATTGGGCGATTTGGGGTATGCGAGAGAAAGATGGTGTATGGAGCGAGCCTCAGGTGGTTGCTTTCTCAGGCGTGTACCGGGATATTTCTCCATTCATCACACCGGACGGGAAATACATGATCTTTTACCGTATGAGTTCTCAAAAGAACAAGACTCCTCGGAGCTCATGGATTGTGGAAAGAACAGGGGACGCATGGGGCGAACCGCGATTCTTCGTCGATGCGTATTGCCTTACGACTGAAGATTTCCGAACATTCTATTTCACAACAGAACGGAGTGAGGAAACCAGCAAAGACATTGGCCAGATGACCCTCGATCATGGCATTTTCTCTGAGCCAATGAAACTGGAGGGTGAGTTGAATTCGGAGGAATGGGAGGCTCATGGAAGCATTTCCCCTGACGGCAGTTTCATGCTTTTTGATCGAGTCGAAAGCACGTTTGTCAGTTTTCGGAAAGACGATGGTACGTGGAGCCGGGGATACGACCTCGGTGGGAAATTCCACATACCCTCCGTTTCGCCTGACGGGAAATACATGTTCTTTGAATCGAATAGTGATATTTACTGGGTTAGCACAAAACTAATTGAAGATTTAAAACTACGGGAGTTGAAATAATGGGAAAATTCTTGAATAAAAGTATCGAATATTTTTGCTGGATAATCTTTTTTGTTCTCATTTACTGTACATGTTTCGGACAGGAGAAATTCCCGGTTCTCAAAGGCCCCTACCTCGGCCAAACCTCGCCGGGAATGACCCCGGAGATATTTGCCCCGGGGATTGTTTCCATAGACGGAAATGAGATTCTTGCCGTATTTACCCCCGATGGAAAAGAATTCTTTTATTCTTCAAAAGACTCGGCAAATCCTCTTGCAATAATGTATATGAAGCAGATAAACGGCGATTGGACAAAACCTCAAGTTGCCTCTTTCTCAGGAAAATATTACGATTGCGCTACCGGTGTGTCCAGTGATGGTAAAAAGTTGTTTTTTGTTTCACTAAGACCAATTCGGGAAGGTGGTAATCCGGTTGAATTCCAAAACATCTGGTTTATAAATAAAATTGGAGATAACTGGCAAAATCCGGAAATGATGCCTCCACCTGTAAATTCTGACAATAGAGATTTGGGCGCCTCAGTAGCAAAAAATGGAAACATTTATTTTACTACAAGAAGAGCAGGCATTAAAGGAGGGGGATGCCGTTCAAAATATATCAACGGAAAATACACAAAGCCTGAGAGTCTTCAGGAATTGCTGAAAACAGAGATGCCCGTTTTTGAAATAGCGGTCGACGCTGATGAAAAATTTATGGTTTTCGCATCCATGGGCACGGATGATGGTTTCGGTGGCTTTGACCTGTACGCAAGTTTCAATAACGGCGGCGACAACTGGACAAAACCATGTAATCTGGGTGATAAAATAAACACATCTGCAAATGAGCATTTTGCTACTTTATCACATGACGGCAAATACATGTTCTTTGTAAGCGACAGAATTTCGGAAGGAAAAGAGAAAAAAATAAACAGTCCACAGAACGGAAGCTCGGATATTTACTGGGTTGATGCAAAAATCATTGAGGACTTGAAGCCAAAAAAACAGAAAATAATGGAGACACTCAAATGAACAGACTTTCAACGATATTTTGTTTACTGCTCTTAACACCAGTGACTTTATTTCCCCGAGTAAGAGTATTTCCAAAACTAACCGGCCCCTACCTCGGCCAGGAACCGCCGGGTGATACGCCGGTGCTCTTCGCCCCGGGAATAATATCGACCGGCAAAGAGCATAGCGCCGCCATGTTCACACCTGACGGCGGCGTGCTGTGGATTCTGGCCCCCGGTGCATATAGCGCACAGGGTCTGCACAAGAAGCCGATCATCCTAAAGCCACCTTCGGGAGGAGTCGTTCTTAGTAACTGAGCAACCATGCGACCCAACCGGCGGTTCAAGCTTCACAAGCCAGTCTAACGGGATTCAGCCACAATCCCGACGGTGTAAATAACGGCCCCGACCTCACTCTCCCAAAACTTTCGTGATTTTCCAGTTCCCGATCCTACTGCACTATGCAAGAATCGCCGGAAGGCGTTGGAAAGTCATGAGTTATGGTGGCATAAATATAATGTGACAAAAGCCTAGGCTCATTGGCTTCGTCTACCGATCCGACAGATACTCCGACCTAAGCCGATCGATGAAGTCCGTGGAGACCCAGTAGATGCCCCAGGGTCTGCCCTGTCCCGCACTCAGAAAGAACATGTATTTACCATCGAAAGTCACCCGGGGGGAGCCATTCTCGTGTGACGCATTGATAGAATCCCCGAGATTAATCCTGTTGGTCCAGCTTCCATCTTTCTTTCTGAAGCTGATATTCAGACCGTCATTTGCGGAAAACAGCAAATAGTCTCCATCCGGTGAAATGAATGGACTCCGCCCAATAAGAGTCGTATTGTTGAACAATTCAGTGAGGCGAATCGGCGTCAGGTATGTGCCGTCGACATACTGAGAGCAGTACATTTTATCGGCGAATTCGGAGAAGTACAAGTTTCCATTTCTGTCCACAGAACACGGCCAGTGCACCCCTATCGCGTTGACCGCCTCTCCGGCCGAGATCGGCTCCGACCAGCCGGTATCAGTTCTCTGCTTGTACCAGTATTCCTCTTTGACGTCAGGGTCGCCTCCCGGCTCTTCGCCAGGTTTGAACGGTCTGGTCTTTATGAAAAAAAGGCGGTTTCCATCCGGTGAAATGGATGGATCACGATCTAATTCAGATACCACCGGATACGACCACAGGTTATTCACCATACGAGAAGCCTTTACCGCCCCCTCGGCCTGATCCATCTCTGTCCAATAGGCCTCCTTTCCGTCTGGGGAGAATACTATGGATGAGTGAGCCCGGTTAAAACCCGATACTATCCCCGGCATAAACAATTCAGGGATATCCTCCGGTGGTTGTTGCCCCATATACGGTCCCTCGGTAACCGGAAACTGTGCCTCACTTGTATCGCAACCTTTCATTTTTAAGTAATCAGCTGCCTTTTTGTCTTCCAACTTTGTAGCCAGGTTGTAAGCAGTTTCTCCCTTCAGGTTGCGGGCATCTATGTCAACATTCTCGTTGAGCATATACTCGATTACATCAACATTTCCCTCTGATGCCGCGTAATGGAGAGGTGTCCAGCCGTCTTTGTCGGCCTGCTCGAGTACGAATCCATTTTCGACCAGCAATTCGACAATCCTGGCAGAACCGCCGGCAGCAGCAGGACTGATAAATTCCGGATGGCGTTGAGCTATTTCCTCAACATTGAATCCCTGTTCTAATACCAACTCAAATAACCGGTCCATACCATTTAAAACTGCCATCTCAAACGCCGTCAGGAGCATATCAGGTTCTATAGCTGCCCCTCGATCTAAGAGGTAATTTACCATTTCCTCAAAACCATTTCGGGCGGCCCAGAGTAATGCTGTATACCCACGCATAGCCTTCGCGTTGATATCCGCACCGTTCTCCACCAATGCCCGCACTACCGGCATGCTACCGCCTTCAACCGACAGGATGAGTGGCGTCCTTTGTACTCCGTCTCTAACTTCTATATTCGCACCATGATCAAGAAGAAGCTGCACCATTTCTGGATGACTGTTCAGGCAGGCCTCATGTAGGGGCGTCCACCGCCCGACGAAACCACCCCGCCGAGTAAGCGAAGTATCGTTTATTGTCGTAGTTCCATGTTCAAGCAATAGTCTCGTAATGCTCAGATTGCCGTTAGCGGCCGCATGATGCAGGGGCGATCGATTTTCTTTATCCGTCAAATTGATATCCGCGCGTCGACCAATTAGAGAATCAGCGATCTCACTAAACCCCAGTTTGGTGGCCAGATTCAGTGGCGTTCTTCCATTTTCATCCTGTGCATTTAACGACTCGGTCCTGTTGTCAATCAGCGATAACACCAATTGAAGATCACCCTTCTCGACTGCCCGATGAACATCATCCGCACAAATGGGAGATATGGAACTTAGGAACACCACAAGCAAAACCGATAACGGTGGCAAAATCCTGATATGCATGGTAACCTCCAGTTAGAACTGTCATCCCGATTTCTTAATATCAAATACGACTGTATGATAAACATTGTTTCATTGCCCTGATATTGAGCGGGGTTGCCAATAGGACTTGATGCTGATCGTACACACAGCCGCAATAATCTATCTGCCCTAGTAAAATTGGTGAATCACTAGGCAGGGGAGAATTTGGCAATTCAAGACTACATCTGGGTGCCATTCATGGCGGAGAGACTGGGATTCGAACCCAGAAATGCCCCCTTCATACCAATACTTAGAGCAACTGCTACAAATATGCTCAGGGAATTTTCTCTGGATTTATGGGATGGCTATCCAACTGCTCACCGCCAGAAGAACACCAGAGATGGTCTATTGCGGCTGACGTGGACATTAAGAAAGGGGAGTCGTCATGGCTTCCCTTTGGCTTATCCCTAAAAGATAATCTTACTTCAACAACACCATCTTCCCTCGAGCCTCCCTGCTATTCGTTCCGTTTATCGAAAAGTAATAAACGCCCGAGGCTACGGGATTCCCGACACTATTCAGGCCGTCCCAGACGACGCTCTGTTCGCCTGCGGTATGTACAGGATGGTCTATACTTCTGACTTTTCTCCCGCTAATATCAAATATGGCGATTTCTACCGGCTCCGTGATCTCCGTGGAGAACGAGATCACTGTTGATGAATTGAACGGATTGGGATAATTGGCGACTGTCTGCTGGGGTATTTCTTCGTCGGCCAGACCGGACTTCGGATTTACTACCACATATGCAGTTTCGGCCGCGCAGTTGTTGCCCCGGTCGAAAACCTCGATTGTAATAGTATCCGTAACCGGCTGTAATACAAAGGGGGCCTTGTATTGGGCTTGTGGCTGATCGTCCGGCTTGATTGTACCCAGAATGCTCGTCCATAGATAGCTCGTGCTATCACCATACCCATATAGAACGTCAAGGTCAAATGCAACTACCTTGATGTTTTTGGACGCACCGGAGGTTATCTCAGAAGGCACATCGACGAAATCAATATTCGGACAGTAGCCCCATTTCGAATCAAACTTTACGCCATCTATGTATGCCGTGAATTCTCCCGCCTCGGAACTCAGCCCATCGTCGTATCCTATTAGAAGCTTGGAAAGTCTTTGTCCGCCGTATTCGCCAAGGTCAAATGAATAATGCTGCCATTGGCCGGTTGGCGAAACATGGTATTCCGGGCCAATTCTGACGCCGAATTGGTCAACTATGTAACCATTACTAAAATAATCATGCAGATATGTACCGGTGGAATCTATGGCATCAATGCAAATGTGCCCCGGGTCAGTAGGCGCAGACTCGATGTACAGCCAGAACGATAGATACCTTACAGAACTGTCAATGGCAAATCCGAGATCATACAATTCCCAGTAGATGTATGTATCTTGCAGGCTGTTGTCCTCGCCGGAAACCCGGTAGGCTCTCTCGCCCCAGGGTATTCCAAAACCTTTCGATTCAGGATAAATACATGCCACAGGCCCGCGTAAACCTGGACCAGACGAGCTGTAAACCTTGTTCTGGTAAGGAACGCGATCTTTGAGTTCAAAACTGGTGGCTGAGAATTGCTTGACGAATCCCGAGTTAGTCGAAAGGGTCAAGGCAGGATCACCGAACAGAATAATCGATCTGATATTGTCCGGCACGACCAATCCGCTTTCCCATACTTCAAGCTTCGTTCTATTCACGAGTCGACCAATATCCGTTATTCTTTCTGCAAATATTTGGTTGTTTAGCTCTTCCGCGAAAGTGACATCGGACCCCTGCGTAGTGGCGCCGGCCGGCGCGAGAAATGCGATGGCTCCGGTGGATTCCGGTAAAACAAGGTTCTTGGACCAATTCGTAAGGCCGTCGTAATAAAACTGGTCGAAATAACCCATGTGACAGCTTAAGCCAAATATCGTAGGGTATTTGCCGAAGTTATGCAGGTCAGTATACGCATCGAAGATTAATTCTGTGGGCATTCTATAAGCATAATAGACGAAATTACGAATATCGGCGCCGGTCCCTATGGCCGTAATTAAGAGCTTACCGTCATCTATGGCGCCGGCCAAGGAGTCTTTTCTTACCCGGTCGGAATTGGAGGCGGACCAGAATAGAATCTGAGAATTCCATCCCTGAGAGTTTACAAAATCACTTATCTGGTTAGCGATGTATCGCACGTAGCCGGGCTGGGGAGCAGTAAAAGTAGTATCCCTCAGAGAATCCCCTGCAACGATCAGATAATTATTTTTCCATGGCTGAGACAAACCATTGGCCTCATATTCAAGTAGCTTATTCACATAGTCGGTGATTTCCTGTTGTGATGTTGCCGGAATTCTGCCGATGAATAAATCCGGGAGAACGAGATCATCGGGAGGATCTACGCATACGTACATATCATCTGTAAAAAGAACATTCCCGTATACGGGCGAAACTCTGTAGCTGGGAATGTAATTTCCAGCGGAGCTGTTGGCTTCGTGACTCCAATCTGGATCATCAGCGGCGTCTCCTATGAGCAATACAAAGGCAGGTAGACTGAGGCTGTAATCATAGTAATAGATTATTTTATCCCTGATGTAGGTATTCTCCATGCCATCGCTGATCGTGAATATCCTCACCTCTCTTCCCTGACTTTCTCTATATTCCGCCAGTTGTTGTACAGCATTGCAGTAGAGGTCCTGATGCACAAATATGAGATAGTCGGCATCGACCGCTGCCCTCGGCACACCCGGTTCCGCGTCGGCCCCCGGCGGGATTATGACCAGAAATAGACAGGCCATATACATCATAGCGCCTAAAGGGTTAGTCAATCTCGTAATCATTCTACAACCTCCATTATTTATCTCAGTAGCGTAATTTTCTTGGTTTCGGCCTGTCCGCCGCCTTGCATGGTTAGAAAATATATCCCGGAAGTCAGCTCGTTTCCGTCATCGTCAAGACCGTCAAACATGATAAAGTAGTTTCCTGGTGAAAAATGACCATGTGTCAAACAGCGGACTTTTCGCCCAAGCGCATCAAAAACGCTCAGTCGAATCTGATCCCTTTGCTCTTTACCCACGGCGAGCGAAATAATGGCCCCGTTATTGAAAGGGTTGGGATAGCTTCCGGTAAGCGTTGTGGTCACGGGTAGAAGCTCCATCAGCCCGGTGGAGGCGATCAGGTTTTCTATAAAGATCTCCGTGCCGTCCTTGAAGACCAGTTGAAGCTGGTAGAAATATTCTCGTTGATCTTCGATCTCGGGATCTACGAAAACATAGATGTCACCATTTTCAACAGCGGGGATAGGGGCTCTCGTGATTTTTTGAAAATCTCCGTCAATTCTTTCGGCTTTCCATATATTTGTTCCCGCGATTGGAAAATTCGAGTTCAGCCTCCACCTGAGCAATACAGCACGGTCTTGAAGATCGGCGGTAAACGAAGCCACATACACGGCTGGAGAAGAACACCGAGGATTACCCCACCAGCAGGGCGCTGTCTCTTCGCAGAACGGACATGCTATGGGCGTATTCGGAGTGATATCCTTCACAATTAATCCGAATTGACGATCAGCAGGGGGCGGCTCTGGAATGTAGTAATAAAGAGAAAAAAGCCAGCTGATACTCTGGTTTTGATTTGGATAATGGGCGGAAGGAAAGCAATTCACCTGGCCCTGGGTCACCTCATCAATATCCCAGTTCCAGACCTGCTCAATATTTTGTCTCGAGTCGAAATCAACCTGTTTATCGGACCATCGCTCTTCAGGCGACCATCGCCAGAGAAACATATCCATATGGTTCAGGTCCAGCTCGGAATATGTGGTAGTTGTAGTCCAGCTAATACTCAGGACATAACCTCCGCCGCGCTCCAAAACCACCCCCTCAATCGACGGATTGTTGTCGTCGGAATAGGGCAGTATATGCAGCGGGTTTATTCTTCTGCCGGGAGGATGGTATTGAAAATGTAACATATTAACAAAAAATTCATCCCATCCAGTTTGTCCGATTACATCCACCGTAGAATAATAAGTCCCTATTTCGGCGTCGACATCGCTAAGATGCTCATATCTGGTACTGTAGCCATCGTCTTGGTGATGCATACGAACAAAAAGAGGACCCAGACCAGGGTCATTGTTAACAAGCGTGCATAGGCCGTAAGCAACAGGGTTGACGTCCGTGCCATAGGTACAGCTAATGTCTATGCCTTCATTGAAAATAAAACCCTCGCCAGTAGTTGTGACCAGGCCGAAAGGATTAATAATACATGACGGATCAGTGCATGTCCAGACAGGCCAAATCTGCGCCGCTACGCCGGAGGCGACGGATGCGGTCAGGATTATCGCCAAAGCGATCGCCCGAGATATATCTGATCTTTTATTCATTTCTCCCTCCCTATATCAAGTGGGAATGAAACGATTCTGCTTTTATCCCTACCGATGCCGATCAATGATCCCATGTTATCCTCCGCCGGTAAAAAATACCAGAAACCCTCCACCGCCATGGTGACCCAGCTTCCGGAATCATTAAAGATTATGCCGGTCGCCGGCATCCTGTCTTTATGGTTCCTCGCACCTACTGTCTCAAATCTCAGCAATATTATCTCCGGATAGACATCTGCAACATGGTCCCAATCTCCGGCAATAATTTCCCCCGATCCCACCTGGATTCTGGTTTCCATGAGAACTTGACCCTGCCTCGAAAACACCTTGACGTAAATATATTCGTTTCCTTCCGGCACACTGCTGATCAGGACTCTTCCATCATATGGTGATAAGCCAACCGCACCCAGGAAATCTCTGCCCCCCAGTCCAAGCTGCGACCATAGCAGATTGCCGTTAAAATCGTAACAGTAGCAACCGTTTTGGTCCCTGACCGATATTATATCGTTTTCATTCGAATACAATATCTTGTAAAAATCGGCCCCGATAAGGTATTCCCGGGGGATCTCAGTTTCCCACAATTTGCGTTCGCCGGAAACTTCCCAGTAAGATAACTTTAAATCTTCAAGAACGATGATATTATCATCGGAAGAAGCCCGGACTTGATAAGAATATTTCATCGGCATTTCAAACAGGAAATCGCCGTCGGAATCGTACAACTTCAGCGGCTTTATTCTTCCTGGATTCATTTTTCTGTATAGAAAAGCTGCTCCCGGAGAAAGCTTAAACATACGATCATCAAGAGACTTTATAAGCCTTCCACCGATATCATATATATCCAGTGTCCTGGCGTCTCCGCCAAGATAAAACCACCCCTTTTCGGGAAGGAATCTTACTCCCGGATTTCCAGCTTCATTTGGCATTACAGCCGTCCGACCGTTGGCGTCAAAAATGTAGATCTCAGAGGGCAGGTTAGCCTCTTTTGGGC
The DNA here is from genome assembly GCA_965555375.1 of uncultured bacterium. Lineage (GTDB taxonomy): Bacteria > Zixibacteria > MSB-5A5 > UBA10806 > UBA10806 > CBDVBL01. Next base: position 6,905 of record CBEWDL010000068.1, on the reverse strand, counting down.
CTAGAGGAGTATCGATTATTTCTATCCGCGCGTTGGTGAACGACACGTATTTGGGACAATAGGAAGCCGTATAGAAGCCACCTGGAAGATCACAGGAGAATACTTCTGAAACAGCCTTACCTGGCATAGCAACCTTGAGGAATTCGTCAATGCTGATCACCTCAGATTGCGCAATACTTATCATAGCAAAAGTGAAAAAACATAATAAAAGCCAAAAGACTTGCTTCCGCCAAGGAAATTCGAACCTCATAGGAGCCTCCTCATACTTAATGGTTAAGTTTCGCCTAAAAAACGAAAAAAAACAATAAAGCCAAAAGACATGCTTCCCCAAAAACACTCCAAAAAAATGCAGTCGCGAGTAAAAGAACTACCACGTCATTTAAAGGTTAACCTCACCTGAGTCGAATTTCTAATATAAGAATCGATATTCTGGTGAAAATGAAATGCTGGCTGATCGTACTTTAAGGGTATCAGCATCAAACCGTGATTGACAATATCACCCTTGACAACAGATCGGACAAAGCTCCTTATATCCATGTGAACGTCTTCGCTCTGTTGCAGGGTAATAGTATAGGCGTAAGACGAAAGAGAATCTATATCGCCGCCTGGCTCGGACCAAGGAGAATCCCAAGAGACATTTTCCTCGCTCCAATCAGAGGTTATGTCATATGCCTCCATGTCCAGAAGCGAATCCCCCAAGATTTCAACACCTCGCAAGTCTAAAGGAATAAACAACTCTGCATAGATGATTTCCTGGTCGCTGACTTGCTCAGGCAATGTAAAATGTATAGCAATCCGACTACTATAGCCGGGCATATCTTCATACGGTGGAACTATGAGAGCCACACGGTCCAGACCAACTATAGCTTCGTCAGCCAACGCCGGTACGACCCCGATTGTCGCTGCCAAAAGGATACTGAGAGCTCGCATTATCATCCTCCTTTAACGAATCAGCGTCATTTTCTTGGCTTCCACGAATGACCCGGACTCAATCCGATAGAGGTAAATCCCGGTAGAAACAGGTTCACCATTATCGTTTTTACCATCCCACATTACTAAGTGATCTCCGGGAGGCCTGTAATCATCAAGCAAGGTAGTTATTTTCTGGCCTAGAATGTTATAGATCGCCACCTTTGTGTGACCCGCTTCAGCCAGACTAAATGAGATAACAGTATTCGCGTTAAACGGGTTGGGATAGTTGGGATTCATTTTATAAGCAAGAGGAATCTCCGATTCATCATCCTTTTTCGGGTAGGGATCCTTCTTCAACCAAGGATCATAATCCGGGCCGCCCACGAATTTATTTGTATCGGGACCTGTTGAACCGAAATAATTGCCCTCAGCCCAATAATGGTAAGGAGATGGGAAATGGTGGATATAATATTGTGTGCAATCTTCCAGATCATTGTAACCGGTATCAGCTGGCATGATGCCGGTAATACGTCCAAGGTCAGGAGTCGATCCAATATCCTTCACCCCTATATTCAGGTTTTGAAATTCGCACCATCTAACTTTCGGATCAGAACCTGAGAGGGCGTAAATTCCGGTGTTAAGTGTATCAAGAGCGCAGGAATTGATAAAAGCGTCTGAATTCTGAATTGCCTTTATGCCGTAGTAAACACAATTGTGAATTTGGTTGTTCTGCAGCTGTGCGCTCGAGTTATAAAGTCCTATCCCGCCTTGATTGTAGGCTCGAAGCAGGTTGTTTTCAATTCTGATTTTGTCCGCATCAATGGAATAGACACAATATTGGGAAGGCGCAGGAATTGAACCGTCCCCCGTTTCAATTTTACAGTACTGTATTATAATTGAGTCTCGGGCACCGACCGGATCACCGTCCACGTATATTCCATAATTAGCGCAGGCTTCAAAGTCACATGAATCTATCAGAGCCGCAGCCTGAGTAATGTACATCCCATAGGTCTCCATGTCTTCTATAAGGCATTTGGTCAGGCTGGCTTCCGAGGTTCCGTCCATATTTATTCCAATGACAGCATTCTGCACAGCGCAGTATTCCAAATCTCCAATTGATCCGGGTTTGAATCGAAGACCATACCAGTCTCCAGCTCCCGAGTCAGAAATAGAAGTTAGAACGACATTGTGAGCGATGTTACCGTCGACTTGTAATGAGCCACCGATTCTGAATTCGGTACTATCACCAAACTTTGCTATGCTGCCGACATCAAGGGTCAAGGTGCAACCTGCGGGAACCTCTGCATCAGCCAACATGTAATATGGGCTCTCCACCTCATCTGCCTTCAGGGGGCCCCCATGCCCATCATAGATGATTCCGCCGTTTTGACCGTAGTATATAAACATGGTATCAGCGACTACATTAAAACCATTGTCCGAAAGATTACAGATTATAGTGTCTACCGGTTCCGCACCAACAATGCTGTCTGGGGACGAGTAAGTAGGTTTTCTTGTATTTTCATCGATGAGTGTGCCAAGCGTGGTTGACCAGGCATAGTGGATCGTATCGCCAAAGTCGAGCCATACATCAGGATCAAATGCCGATATCGACAATGTATCGCTTCTTGCAGGTGCGAAAGTGTAGGGATGATAATGGTTGCCGACTATTGGAGGCTTGCCCCAATTGGGCTGGAAACGGATTTCGTCAAGATAGGCCAGAAAGTCGCCGATACTGGTATCGGCTCCGTCATCATAACCTACCAACAATTTCGTAATCGTATGTCCATACAGATCAGTGAGGTCCAAAGCGTAATATTTCCATATTCCTGGTTCATCAGGAACGTTGTTAGCTGCTGCTCCATGACCGTACTGATCAAAAACAGCATATTCGTGCATCCAATTGCTGCTATCTATTATGGCATCAACATATATATGCCTTAGATCCCCTGGTGACTCGGCCACGTACATGAAAAAGGTTAAAAACCGCCTGTCCTGATTGACTGGGACACTTTCATCCAATAACTCCCAAAAGATCTTGCTGCTCTCGGGAGAACCGTCATTTCCAGAGACTTTGTAGATACGCTGACCGCGAAAAGCCTCTACTGCGTATTGTTCCGGGATAATTCTTGCGTTGGGGCCGGTGATGTTTTGGGAGATATAAATCCTATTTTGATACGCTCGCGGGTCGACTAACTCGAAACCCATGCTAGCAAAGGTTGCCGCAAAACCTGAGTTCACAGAAAGAGTCATAGCCGGATCACCATAGATGCTATACTGCTGAAGGTCAAGGAACCTAGCTGTTCCGTTCCTGCGCTCTTCCAGTTTTGTAATGTAGTTCAGTCTTCCAATGTCCAGAACCTTAGTCTCGAATACCGATCTGTAAAACGTTCCAGTTATCTCGTTGTCACTGAGTGCCGCTGTTGCTCCTGTCGGAGCAATCCAGGCAATCACACCAACTGAATCAGTAAAAAGGAAATTCTCGTAAAGATTCCTGTTGCCCGCAAAGTCAAATTCGTCAACCCTTCCCATGTCACAGCTAGCACCATATACGACTGGATACATTGGATAATTGTCAAGATCTGCCGCCGCGTCAAATGGGGGCACGCCATCTAGACTGTCCCTGGAAACGTAATAACATAGGATGCGATGATTGGCAGCTGTGCCCAAAGCACTCATCAGCAATTGTCCAGAATTTAGGTTGTCAGACAGTGAATCCTGTCTGGCATCTGCAGGTGCGTCAGAGTAATACAAAATGTTCGATTCCCAATCTGATGGCACTATTTCATCAACTATATTTTCTGATACCTCATTAACCTCTTCAGGAGATGGCATTTGGGGAGGTCCAGGAGCTCTGTACATGTCACCTGCAATCAGAAGTACATTATCTTTCCATTCCTGGTCGCCAGAATTGTATTCATAGTCAAGTAGTTTTCTTACAAACACCTCGACGTCCGAGGTACTCGAAGCTGGTATTCTGCCTATGTAGATATCGGGGAATAATGGTTCTTTCATATAAGTGGGCTCATTATTATCAACGCAGACGTAAGCCTCATCAATTGTGTGTGGATATGCAATTTCCATCCAATACGATGGTATATAGTTGCCAACTTGTGAGTTAGCGATCATCCATAAGGTGTCATACCCTGCAGCGTCACCGATCAAGATAACGCACAGAGGTTGATCAGGATTATTGGCCGGATGGTAGTAATCTGAAATGATGGTTTTTATATCGTCGAAGGTATTGCCGTCTTGTATAGTATCTATGCAAGCAGTATATCCTTGACTTTCCCTCAAATTGATGAGGTCATTGACGGAACTACACATCAGGTCCTCATGCACTAGAATCACGTAGTCGCAGGCAAGACTTTCCGTCAAAGACCAGCAAAAACCTGTAAGAAAGAACAAAAAAGGCCAAGCTGTTAGGCTCAAGAATCGCTTTACAGCGTTCATTTCAACCTCCTAGCGTTACTGTCTCCAGAACTCCTTTCAATTTCCCTTCTGCTGAGAAGCCCAACCGGCGGCAGTTCACTTTAGAAGCGTTACCCGTTGTGCAACTGCCTGATTTCCCCACTTCAGAAGAATGAAATAAACGCCGCTGGCTGCCTCTGCACCGTTATCAGTCCTGTTATCAAATACCAAATTATAGATGCCCGGGGCGGCAGCTTCCTTACAAATTGTCTTCACACGCCTTCCAAGAATGTCATACAAGGCCATTTCAAGATTGCGTGAACTGTTTCCGTTAAGTGAATAAGAGATTTTGGCTGAACTGTTGAAGGGATTCGGATAAAGCTCGGTAATTTCAAAACTACTAGGGCGCTCTATACTTAGCTCTGGACTTGAATGCCACGTATTTCCCCAAGCACAACCGTAATCATGGCCCAAGCAATCGTCAAAATCATTCAACGCAATCGCGAGGTAGCCAACTTCTGGATTATCGACGTAGGGTACTGGTGGATATACCGTCCAGTAAAACGTAAGCTTATGATCCACGTCCGGATTGAAGTCTTCAGGGGCGATAGTGGCATCTCCTCCCCAACTCAGATATGTACGGAAAGGGGGGACTTCTTCTCCCCACCAGTCATTTAAGTCAAGTTCATCTACAAACCACCAATTGCCACCATAATAATGAAACTCAACTGATAGAAAGTCCGCTCTACCGTGGGACTGGTTGTAATCATCTATAATCAAGAACTCTATTCCAATTATGTCCCCGGTAGATGGGTCCCTGTCGATCCGAAAATCCCCTGGATCTCCCCAATCCACGTATGGAAACCAGTCGTCTATCGAATACAGGTCAAGGTATGGATCATTAGGATGCATCCCATCATCTAGATCTGAGCCCCAGATAGAAAAACAGAAGTGCAGATGATTAGCAGTAGCGTCAATATCTCCAATAAGCTGGCCTTGGCTAACACTCTCACCTTCATCTACAACAATGTTAGTGAGGTGGAGATAGGTAGTCCAAAAATCCGACCAACCGTGCTCTATGATAACTCTGTCAGTCAATACTCTAAAGACCTCACCACTCTCAACCGAATGGACCTGGAAAGGAGAGAGGCGTCGGATGTCAAAGGCCCGATGGAAGAAAGTACCGCCTTGAGGTGGCAATCGAGGGCCGAAACAGCTTGTAATGATGTCAGGAGTTGCCTGCCCGCTCACAGGCCAAGGTCTATAGGCATCAGCATTTCCCGCAGAAAGAAAAAGAACGAGAAGGCAAACCAAATTTCTCATCATCGGTCTCCTTCCTTCAATGACCATGTTCTGATCTGTCTGTTTCCTATCTCTAGAAAGTGTCTTTCTCCCATCGGATATAACCTCGACTCTAATACGGCATGAGAGATCGCGATCTGATAATCCGGACCCAGTCTTATGACCAGCGACCTCCCCTCGTAGTTTCCGGAACGAGGTGGCTTATATGAAAAGAACCTGTAAATAAGCAATCCGCTTTCGAAAGAAAGAGCCTCGTCTGACAATCCGGAGAGGCCCGCTTCGCCGTGCATCTTATCCGAAGAGGGAAGCTCTATCTTAACGTCTGCTATAGGTTCACCCCCAAGGCGTATTATGGTGGCGAACACTCCCTGTCCATAACGGAATTCCTTGAATCCAATAACGTCAGTTCCTGGTAGAACTTTTGCAAGGGCTATCGAACGCCTTTCGTTGGCACTGCGCCTTTGAATACAACCTAATGGATCAAGGCTGTTATCCAAGAGACATACCTCGAAGACGTTTTTGAGCAGTATCCTGTCTTCCTTTGGAGAGCAATCAATGTTGAAAGATCTCTCGGCTTGGATCGGGGCAGATCGGATGGCTTGCCCGGTGAAGACATTCAATACGGTTACTTTCGTGCGGCCACCACAGACAAGGAGAGAATCGTTCAGCGGACTTGCATCTCTATAGAACCTTTGCTCGACAGGCAGCGGGGCCCCCTCGGCACCCAGGACAGTCAAAGCGGCCTGGTCATCATGGCTGGCTCCCCACAGGGAATAGAAGTAAGAGCCGTTGGGGGAACTGCGAAATACGAGGTCAGAGGGGCCGGTAAATAGATGATTGCCGTTTTCGTCGTAGACCTCTGTCACCAAATATCGGTAGTCCACATCTTTATGTGTTTCCCTTAGCAGCATGACTCTGTTACCCGACTTGGAAAGAGCAGGCTTTTCGGGGAGGTAATCGAGTGACTCCGAAGACCAGAGGAGTTGCCCCGACCTGTCGTAGTGCCGGTAGACTGGATTTTCTGAGCCCTTGGTGTATGTGCCAAAATAGAACTCCCCGGCAAATCCGAAATCAGGGGGCGAGTCAAGGTTGATTTGTTGTGTGACTTCATAGTCCGTAAGAAATTCCCTGACTGTAGCGAGTTCTTGGGCTGAGACCGATGAAACCCCGGCAAGCATCACCGCTAAAATAGCATTTATGAACTTCATTTTAGTTCCCCCGTGTTTTCAGCGTTAAAGGGGCATATCTTTCTCGATTTTAATTAATGATTATTAACCTCAATC
>CBEWDL010000067.1:0-16559 GCA_965555375.1 uncultured bacterium | reverse complement strand
CTATTCAAGCTGACCCGCTTTTCCGATACGGGTGGATTCAACGAGTTCTGGGAATATCATTATTTCTATCAGCTATTGCGCTCACTCCGTCAAAGGCCGGGCAACCGGAATACATGGAACTGGATTATCACAAGGTGCCCGCCCTGGAATTCAAAGGATACTGGGACACATCCGGCGTCTTCGTGGCCACTGATCTCGAGGAGCTTCCCAAACCCCGCCTGCCTAAACTCAGAGGCGCAATTCAAGAAATCGATCTTGAGAATGGCATTATCACCATGTATGGTGTACCTATCGAGATCTACGACAAAACTCAATTTTTAGAAACCGAAGAAGAATATTGCTTAGATGATCTGAAGATTGGTCAACGGATTGAGGTTAGCTGCAAGATCGACGAGAGCGGCCGATGGAAAGCGAGAAAGGTCAAGGTAAAAGGCATCAAGGAAAGCGATAAGATTAAAGGAACCATAACGAGGATCTCCGTTGATGGCAATCCCCCGGATACAGTCGAAATCCATGGTTTGATCATATTGTTGATAAGAGAAACGGACCTAAACGAACCCGGCAGCTTTTTCGAGGAAGAGGAATTCGGAGAACTTGCTCTCGCCGGCGCGGAGAGTAACTCAGAGGGTATTATACTGGGAGAAAAGCTTCTTCTAAACGGTGATTATCGTCAGACAATTCGACGTGAAACCGAATTCGACCTATCGGAATTTATGGCTGCAGACCACAGCGACGTCGAGCCCCAATTGAGGCTTGAATTGACCGGCTACTGGAATAAGAGCTTTCGAACCTTTTTCCAATTGAGAGTGCGAAAACAGTATCCTCTCAATAGCGAGAGAAATATCTCGCAATCCCGGGAATTGGATGCCGGCGATACCCAGTTCTATTTGCTGGCTCGAGACATAGGAGTGAATGGATTGACATTCAAAGTCGGCAGACAGGATGTAGAAGAACCGCGAGAGTGGCTTTTCGACGAATATCTGGATGCCATGCGCGTTTACTATTACGGACACCTGCCCGTAGTGGCGGAGGCGGCGGTATTCCATGCAGTAGCTCCTCTTGATGATAAGCTCGAGACCTGGACCGATATCTACGGCCAGCTACGATGGTATTTCAACAGACAAAGCCGCGCTCGAGGCTATTTTCTTCTACGGCGAGATAGTGATGAAACTCGCAATCGCGAGCCGATATGGTGGGGATTAGGCTATTATGGCAGCGTAGGTAATATGATCAGGGCATGGACGGATATTGCAATAATGCACGGCCAGGATAAGGGTAGGACATTGCGGGCCTACGGTATAGATCTGGGGGCTACATTCATGGCCAGCAATATCAAATTTTCCCCGTCCGTAACGCTCTCTTACGCCCTGGGAAGCGGCGGCAAATCCAGCGACGATCAAATCGATAATAATTTTCGCCAGACCGGCTACGAAGATAATACAGACTATTTCGGTGGGATCAAGACTCTCAGATACTATGGTGAAGTCCTGGATCCAGAATTAAACAACCTTAAAATTGTTACCGCTGCCGTAGGATTCAAACCTCTGAAGGACAATTCTATCGAGGTCATATATCATTCCTACCGGCAGCATCGTCCGGATGATAAATTAAGAGGGGATCTGATCGATCCTCCAGCCCGCCCGAATGGGATTAGCGACGATATCGGATGGGAAATCGATTTTATTCTGGGTATCAAAAGACTCTGGCGGCGCGTGAGCCTTTCCTGGGTTTTCGGAATCTTCAATCCTGGCCAGGCCTTCGCTCCTTTTCTCAAGAAGGCTTCTCTAGGTAAGTTGAACTTAAGGATCGAGTTGTAATCAGAAATGCAGTTGTTTCTCAGATGGCATTATCTTTATGTTCTTGTCTGGCTATCAACGTTCATGATGATTCTCGTTGCAGCAGCCCCCGGCCAACCACCCAGCGTATCCGGATTCGTGTATGATCCCAACGGCGGGCCAGTGGCCAACGCTGACCTCGATTTCGACGATGCGGAAACTGGGGAACGGATGTATACGCCAGGGGATAATACCGACCAGTACGGATTTTACAGGGTTTTCATCCGGCCGGGCACATACCACATATCCTATGCTCCACCTCCTCTTACCCATCTTTTGGGCAAGCGCTTTTTTGACATTACCCTATCCTCCGGTCAAAATCTGGAGCTAAATGTGATCCTGGATTTCGGCGTTGTGATTTCCGGGACCGTGTCGGATTCCTCCGGAAATCCAGTTGGTTACGTAGATCTCGACGCCGATAGCCTGTCAACTGGAGGAAAAGTTTACACTCCCAACGACAATACCGACAGCACAACGGGAGCGTTCTGGATTGTCGTACCGCCAGCAAGCTATCGGCTTCGCTTCGAACCGCCGGCGGGCGTCCGCTGGCAGGGTCTGCAACTGGACTCACTGGCAGTTCTTTCCGATACCATTATCGACGTTGCCCTGGCGGAAGGAATGCTTCTTTCAGGCTTCGTAACCGATAACATGGGGCAAGGCCTGGGAGCAATCAGCATTAATCTAAGGTTCGAGGATACAGGAGATAAGATATACGTGGCTAACAATAAGACCGATTCGACCGGTTATTATAATGTAGCAGCGCCGACGGGCCTTTTTGAACTGCGATACGAACCTCCTTTGGGGAGTCGCCTTGTCGGAGTGGCCGTGGATAGCTTTACCATCGACGGCGACATTTCCCGCAATCAGATTCTGGAGGCGGGCTGGCTGATATCGGCTTTTGTACATGATTCCACGGGCAATCCGATAGAGGGAGCCGACCTCGATTTCATCCGGGAAAGTACCGGGGAAAAAATATTTACTCCCCATGACATGACCGACCTTTCCGGCCTGGCCACCATTTCGGTCATGCCGGATACTTATACCATAAGGGTCGATCCCCCCGTGGGTTCGACATTTGACCGGCTGACCGTCACAGGCGTGGTGATCAACAGCGATGCCACTTTCGATTTCCTATTGCCGGAAGTGCCGAGAGTGAATTTGTCGGGAAGAGTGGTTAACTCATCCGGCAACGGACTGCAGGATATAGAAATCGACTTTGCCGATACACTGACCGGAACCAGAGTCTATATACCGGGGAACAAGACGGATTCCGCGGGTTTCTATAACCTTTCGGTCCCCACTGGCTATTTTAACGCGACGTTTTCCCCTCCCCGGGGGAGTCGCTATGTCGGCATAAAGCTCACAAACGTCGCAATTTCACAGGATACAATCTGGAGCGATGTAGTATTGGATACCGGCCTGGTATTTTCCGCTCGGGTGTATGACCGGCAGGGCGTGCCCGTCGAAGATGTCGATTTTGACTTCATCTCAGATTCCACTGGAGCGGAAATTATTACTCCCCACGATGACACTGATTCGTTAGGAACTATTGAGGCAACAATACCCGCAGGCAGCTATACGATACGGTTGGCTCCCCCCTCCGGTTCACCGTTTAAGGAACAGCTAATCAGTGGCTTTAGCATGACAGCAGACACGTCCAAAACCTTTTTCCTGGCCAGGACCTCGGATCCCCTTTTATCCAACCTCGTTTTGAAGCAGAACTTCCCGAATCCCTTCAATCAGGCAACATCTATCTCATATGTTCTCCTTGTCGAGAACGATGTATCAATCGTTATATATAATGCTCTTGGCCAACGCATTAAAATCATCGAGTGCGGTATTCAAGCCCCCGATTACTACGTCGTCGAGTGGGATGGCACCGATTATCGCGGCCAATCGGTAGCCAGCGGCCTCTATTTTTACCAAGTCAAAACCCTGTTCGGCAAGGAAGCCCGAAAGATGGTATTAATCAGATGAAATCGTTGGGCTATTTCTCAGGGAGACGACTTATGTCTTATAGATTCATTGTCAAGTTCCTCATGGCCTTTATACCCCTCTTATCCATATCGGGATCGGTCAGGGCCCAGAGCATTTATGGCACTGTGACCAACCCCAATTCCGAGCCGGTTGGCAGCGTCGTCGTGCGCCTGTATCTCGAAGACGGGACGGCGTATGGAGGGTATTATGACATCACGGATACGGATGGCTATTACATCCTGGAGGACGTGGAGCCGCCGGGGACTTACGGCGTCGGCTTTAAGCCGCCGACATCAACCCATTTGATACCAACGCTTGAAACTGTAACAGTTGGGGAATCAGACGTTAATCTCGACGTTACCCTGGAATTCGGAAATCTTCTTTCGGGTCATGTACGAGATACCCTGGAAGTAGGAATAGCCGATATTGATCTGAACGTGTACGACCAGTTCACCGGCGAAAAGCTTTACACCCCGGGCGACAATACAAACGAATCCGGCTTCTATAACATCGTAATCCCATCCGGAACGTTCAGAATAAGATACCAATACCGAGGCGACAATGAAGATTTAAGATACGTTCCGATTGAACTCGAAGATGTGGTTATCGCGAATGACACGACTATTAACGTTGTTCTTGAAGAGGGTTATTATGTTTCCGGTCGGGTGTCCGATCTTGAGGACGACCCCGTTGTCGACGCCGACCTCGACGCCGAAGACAGCGAAACCGGTGAAAAGGTTTTTACGCCCGGAGACAACACGGATGAGAATGGAGAATATCTGTTACTGGTGCCGGCTGGAACGTATAGCATAAACGTAGCCCCCCTTCCTGAAAACCGCCTTCTGGCGGCAATCGTATATGGGATTCCAGTTTTCGAAGACATCAACCTCGATTTCATTTTAGAGGCTGGCTTCATGCTGTATGGCACCGTAAGAGACCCGGTGGGGGCAGGAGTGTCCGACGTCGACCTGGATGTAGAGTATTCCTCTAATGGCGGTGAGCTCTTCACTCCCGACGATAACACCGACGAATCGGGTTTTTACCAGGTTATCCTTCCTCAATACGGCACCTTCGATGTCCTCTATAAGCCGCCGGTGCCTGTTGATCCCCCGTATCTGGCGCCTTTGCTCTTAGAGGGAATTTATCTGGGAGGGGATATGGAAAGAGACGTCATCGTCCCTTCCGGGCATCTTTTATCCGGGCTCGTTCAAGATTTCAGAGAAGCAGGTGTATTCGATGTGGACATCGATGCGGTGGAAACAGCGAGCGGTATGGACGTCCCGCTAGTTGACGACCATACCGATAGCTCGGGAGCCTTTGCTACGGTAATCATTCCCGGAGTATACCATCTGGAGTTCGAACCGCCGCGGGCACGCCGCCTCGCCGCCGAATTGCTCCCGGACTATTCCCTGAACATGGACACCTATATTGAAGTGTCTCTCGATACCGGCATGGCGGTTTCCGGCGCTGTAACTGACTATACTGGCAATCCGATGCCTGATGTAAGAGTCATAGCGGTCGAAAGCTCTACCCAGCAGGAGGCGTTTACCCCCGGAAATAGAACAGATCTATCCGGGCTTTACGAGATACTTGTCAAGCCTGATACTTACGATCTTACTTACAGTCCGGACCCCTTATCCGGCTATCCGGATTCTACTCTATATGATAGGCAGATAGAAACGGACATAGTTATTGACGTCCAGTTTTCGGAGCCCGAACCCGATACCGAACCACCGACAGTAACCGTCCTCTCCCCCAACGGGGGTGAAAGCTGGCTCGTTTATTCAAACCAGACTATCTCATGGACAGCGAGCGACAATATCGGTGTCACCTCGATTGACATATACTATTCAGCCTCAGGCTCTGACGGTCCCTATGTGCTGATCTCCACCGGGGAGACCAACGATGGCAGTTATGATTGGAACGTCCCGCCGACTCCAACTGAAGATGCCTGGGTAAAGGTTATTGCTTATGATCCGTCGTCGAACACCGGCGAGGATATCTCCAATGCCGCCTTTACGATTTATTCGAATCCTTCCGACTGTTCCTATATCCCCGGTGATACCGATCACAACGGCACCCCTATCGAGTTGGGCGATGTGATAGCCATGATCGGCATCTACCGCGGCACTGTTTCACCCTATTACTCCTGCGAATGCCCTCCACACAGCAGCAATTTTGCTCCCGAAGCCGATCCCAACGGCAACTGTGTTGACAGCGAGCTAAGCGATGTAGTCACCGAAATTGGCGCTTACAGGGGATCGGCGACGGTAAGCGGATGCGTCGACTGCCCGGGATTGCGGAGAACACCGCCGAACTATGGTACCGGCAACTCGCCAATCGCATCGCCTTTGAAATCAAAGGCTACTTACCCCGGGGGGACAGATTTAGATTAAGGCGTGGATTCCTGACGCCGGGCGTCCCCGGAACCTCGATTATTTGAAAAAAGAGGGAATACATCCCCGCTTCGCGCTTTTTACGCTGAAATCGATCACAATCCAATGTCTAAACTCTTAGTGAGTTTCTTTTGTCTTTCTATGTGAAACTAAATAGCCTGCAATGTAGAGGAGCAGTCCCGGAATGAGAAGCCCATAAAGATAAGGTTGGGGCATCTGTTTATTATACATGGCATCGTAATCATGCATGAATGAAAAAAGTATCATTATCGTGGCCGATACCGCCAGCGCCCACGTAACCAATGTCGGTTTAAAATCGTAACCTTTGTGGAAAAGCCTGGTCACTGAAACGCCTATAACGATCATCATTACCGCCACGGATACCGGCGCTATGACAGAAGCTATCCATGGCGTTGGAATCAAAAACAGTATATCCCAGTCGAGAAGAGTCAAAGGCCAGCCAATTGTCACCTTCAGCCAGATATAATAGAAAATATCCCATATCCCGAAGATGAATAAGAAAAATCCGAACCTCTCCCAGAATCTTCTGCCCGACAACGCGGCCACGGTCACCAGTATCACGATGGTGGCCACTTCGCGGAATAATTCGATGACGATTAACCTGACCGAAATATCTCTCAACGGGAACGAAAAGCCGTCGGGATAAAGCAGGCCCCTGAGATAAACAACCACCGCCGACTCGAAATAACCCATGGCAACCGCAAACAGAAATAGGGTAACTATTTTTGAAAAATATCTGTCGGCTTTGGTCGGTATCATAAAAACGATTGCCTTTTTCGATTTCGGATCAGCCCTGCATATTCCAAATAGCCTTTCCTTTCATAAGAAATTAAGAGGACTTCCGCCAGTTTACAAACACTTTCGCCGGACTTCGAAAAATAAAAAAACGAGTCGAAACGATCCGGGACATTGAAAAAAATCAGTCGATAGCCACTGACGTTCCTAAAGATAGCAAAGAAATCAAGAGGATATTAACAATGTCTCGAAAACACATATTGGCTCGGTCAGATTCACCTTCCTGATTGCCAAAAAGCTGATTAGTAATCCGCAATCCTAAATTTCTATTGCGGAAATCTCCTGTTAGTCTAATATTATTGAACTGGATGAAAGAATACTTTTTTCGCTTAATGAATCCGAGGTTGCGTTATCGGTTACCTTCATTCCCGATGTGAAAACGAGTAATCTGGTTTTGCGTTCTACAGGGACTACTTTTCCTGATTAATCGTGGGATTTAAAATAGAAGCGTTAAAAAAACATTTTTACCTTAATGAAAGAATAATCCGATGAACCTGCCCCGTTTCGACGTACTGGTGCCTGAGACAATAGAAGAGGCTTGCGCTATGTTGATTGAGCATGCCAACAGTGGAATACGTCTTCTGGCCGGCGGCACCGATCTTCTTGTTGACCTTCGGTCTCCGATTATTCCCCAGCATGTCCCCCGTTGCGATGGCTGCCTTACTCACCCGGAGGGCGCGGTTCGTTCGACAATCGATTGCAGGCTATGGGATTCCGATCCGATAATGGCCTCAAATGGTTCCCTGCGCGGTGCATTGCAGGATGAGGGGCTCGCCTCTCCTGCGTACCTCATCTCTCTGCACAAGCTCGATGAATTAAGAGGTATTCAGAAATTGCGTGACGGCAGCCTGCGGATAGGGGCCATGACAACGATAAGCGAAATAGGGCGCTCCGAAGAGGTCGGCAACGGGTGGGCGGCCTTAGTCGAGGGCGCCGAATGCCTGGGAAGTCCCCTTGTGCGCAATCTGGCCACACTGGGCGGCAATATCGCCAACGCTCGCCCCGCGGCCGATACGGCGGTACCGACCATCGCCCTGGATGGAACCCTAACTCTACAGGGGGCATCCGGTATACGTCATGTCTCCGCCAGGGACTTTCCCCGCGGGCCGGGTATTTCAGTCATTAAGCCCGATGAGATACTAACCGCTGTAATCTATCCACCATCGCCTCCTCATTCGGCCAGCGCATACTACAAACTGGCCAACCGAAAGGCCCTTGAGATTTCCACTGTCGGCATAGCAGTCTCGCTGTCTCTTGAGGAACCAGGCGGCCCGGTAGCGGATGCCCGCATCGCCCTGGGAGCCGTGGGGCCGACACCGATCCTGGCCGAATCAGCCAGAGACGTTCTTATTGGAAAGATCCCCAACGAGGCAATCCTTTCAGAAGCGGCACATGCGGCCGGTGATGATGCGCGCCCTATCGATGATCACCGCGGCTCGGCCTGGTACCGCCTGCAAATGGTTGAAATTCTCACCAGACGGCTCCTGAAGGTAGCTCTCCAGCGGGCTGGAGGGGATAAATGAAAAAAATAATCTCGCTGACCGTCAATGGCGTTATGCATGAAGTCGCCATTGAACCTCGCCGGACCCTGCTAGAGCTACTGCGCGAGGATCTCGGCCTGACCGGCACCAAAAAGGGTTGCGGCATCGGCGACTGCGGCTCCTGCACGGTGCTCGTGGATGGAATGGCTACACTCAGTTGCCTTACGCTAGCTATTCAGGTTGACGGCCGTTCAGTCGAGACAGTGGAAGGATTGGCAAGAGACGGCAAACTCAGTCGCCTTCAACAATCCTTTGTCGATCAAGGTGCAATTCAATGTGGTTTTTGCACGCCGGGTATGCTTATGACGGCTACGGAGCTATTACGTCGCAATCCCCATCCTGACGAACAGGAAATCCGCAGGGCGATCTCAGGCAACCTCTGCCGCTGTACGGGGTATCAAAAAATCGTCGAGGCTGTCCAGGCCGCTGCCAGGACAGAACCATGAGCAAGTATCGTATACTGAATACGCGTGTCCCCCGTGTGGATGCCGTGGACAAGGCCTCGGGAAAGGCGCTCTACACGGACGACCTGAAACGGCCCGGTATGCTTTACGCCGCCATCCTGCACAGCCCGCTGGCCCATGCCCGCATACTCAATATAGACACGTCTCGCGCCGAGCGTTTGCCCGGCGTAAAGGCCATTGTAACTCACCGCGAGGCGGGTATAACGCCGTATGGAGTTAGCCCGGCTCGTTATGATGAAACCATCTTCTGCCATGACAAGGTCCGCTACGTGGGTGATGAAATCGCTGCCGTGGCCGCTGTCGACCACGATACCGCACTGGAGGCGGCAAACCTGATAAAAGCGGATTTCGAGGAAATGCCGGCCGTCCTGGATGGCCGGATGGCCATGGATGACGGCCAGCCGCAGCTTCACGAAATGTATGAAAACAATATCTGTGCCCGGGTCCACTGGCATTTCGGAGACATCGAGGAGGGGCGCAGACAATCCCACCTTGTGCGCACCGACCGTTTGACCAGCAAGATGCAGGACGCTGCCTTTATGGAGCCGCAGAGCGTGCTGGCCGAGGTGGACTCTCACGGCAACCTGACCATGTGGAGTTCCACGCAGGCTCCCCACTATGTCCAGCGCACGCTGGCATTAGCCCTTCGGCTTCCATTACACAAGGTGCGGGTGATCAAACCCGCTGTCGGGGGTGGTTTCGGCCCAAAAGCCTCTTGCTCCACCGCCGAATTAGCCACATGCCTTCTGGCCATAAAAACCGGCAATCCGGTTAAGATTACTTTCGACCGCGAGCAGGTTTTCCTTCATTCACGAGCGCGCCACCAGTTCTTCCACACTATGACAACGGGAGTAAGAAAGGACGGCACCCTGGCCTTTCTCGAACATCAATGTATTCTGGATGGCGGAGCTTACGCCAGCTTCGGTATCGTCACTATCTATTACGCCGGCTCTCTGCTGGGAGGACCGTACAGGCTCAAGAATATGAAATATGACGGTTACCGGGTTGTCACTAACAAGCCTGCCTGCGGAGCCCAGCGTGGCCATGGAGCCGTCATCGCCCGGGCCCTGTTTGAGGTACAGCTCGACCGTATCGCTGAGGAACTGGGCATGGATCCTATCGAGCTACGCTTGAAAAATGTCATGGAGGCCGGTGAGACCACCTGCAACGAGCTTTATGTCAGTAGCTTTGGCATGCGCGAGGCTTTGGAAGCCGTTCGGGATTCAGCGGCCTGGAAAAAGAAGCGCTCCTCCAGCGGAAAAACCCGGGGCAGGGGAACAGGAATCGGAGCTGCTTGCGGCTTCTTTGTATCAGGCGCAGGATATTCCATTTATCGCTCGCGAACCTACCATTGCACTGTCTTGACGAAAGTGGATGAGGTAGGCGGCGGCGTGACAGTCTTTTCCGGAGCGGCTGATATCGGGCAGGGCTCGGATACTGTGCTGGCCATGATCACCGCTGAGGAACTGGGGCTGGACGTCGATGATGTAAAAGTGGTGGCGGGCGACTCCAGCCTTAGCGTTGATTTAGGCGCCTATTCAAGCCGCACCACGCTCATGACAGGCCATGCTTGCCGCGAGGCGGCCCGGGATGTGAAGCAGCAGATTCTAAACGCCGTGGGCGGATGCCTCGGTGTACCTCCAGAGACTCTGGATCTTAAGGATAATCGCGTTGTCGGCTTAGCCGACAAAATAGATTTTTCAGAATTGCGCAGGGAATACCTTCAGGAACACCGGGGTTTCATGGATTTGCCCGATGGACCTCATCTGACTTTTCGAGAAGCAAGCCGTATCGCTTTTCTCGAATGCGGGACCATAGTGGGAACAGGTAAATACCGCCCGCCGCCGTTGGGCGGCTCATTCAAGGGGGCGGCAGTGGGCACCTCTCCTGCTTTCGGTTGTTCGGCGCAGGTGGCCGAGGTCTCGGTGGACCTCGAAACCGGCGAGGTCACACTGGGACGGATCACCGGCGCTCACGATTGCGGTTTTGCCATCAACCCGACGCAAGTTGAGGGCCAGATGCAGGGTTCGATGATGATGGGGACCGGAGAGGCGCTTATGGAACAGATAATTTAC
Source organism: uncultured bacterium (assembly GCA_965555375.1). GTDB lineage: Bacteria > Zixibacteria > MSB-5A5 > UBA10806 > UBA10806 > CBDVBL01. The sequence continues at coordinate 5,455 of CBEWDL010000067.1, read as the reverse complement.
GACAAAAAAGGGCGTATCATAAACGCCAACCTCGCCGAATATAAAATTCCGACCGCGCTGGATATGCCCCGCCTGGAAACGATTATCGTCGAATCCAATGAACCCCACGGCCCCTACGGAGCAAAGGAGGTAGGAGAGGGAGCGATCATGCCCGTTATCCCCTCGATCCTCAACGCCATCTACGATGCCACCGGTGTCCGTATAGAGGAATTGCCGGTTACACCGGAGCGACTGGTGGCGGCTTTGCAGGCCGATAGGAACAAGAGCCAGCGTAAAAAATAGCCAACTTCTATTGCGATCGCTTCCGCCCTTAATAAAACGCAGATCCATATAGGCCCGCGGATCTCACAGTCCAGGGGGCGCGCTCCGGATTCCGAGGAAGACTCTTCGTTGCCATAGACACCAGAGAATGGCCATTGAGTGTTGACACATTGTTGACGCAGTGCAAATATAGAAGGAGGTCCGAAGACCTCCTTTGAATGAAAATTCTGCCGGCGATACTATTCGCTGACTGCAATGACCCTACGCCTGCGAACGACAGCAATCGTTCCGATAGCCAGGATCAGCAATACCAAGATAATCATACCCCATTCGGAGAGAGTGGGGATGTCCTGCGAAACCGGTTCCATCATAACATCCAGGGGATAAGTGGCGCCTTCGCTAACCGGCACATCCTCCACTGTCAGGGTAACATAGTTCGCATGTGAGAATTCAACATCGTATGTGCCTACCGGTAGATTGAAAAGAGTATATTGACCGCTGAGGTCGGTATAAGCGCTTACCGTTGTGCCGAGGGCTTTGACAAGCACCCCGTCGACGAAGTCTTCTGTGGAGGCGTCCCTGACAGTCCCGGCGATAGCGCCTGTAGGACCCTGATCACAGGTAAAAGCAGTTAACGATACGTCGTCGATATTCCAACCACAGTATCTCCATCCCTGATCGGTTGTCCCCATCGTCCAGCGCAGATAAACAGTCGCCTGATTATCGGCTATAGCTGAGATATCAAAATTCATTTCGACCCAGGAAGCATCGGTGATTTCGGCAGTATTTTCCCAGACTGTAGTCCAGTTGTTTCCGTCGTTGCTGATTCGCACATAGGCGTGGTCATACATTGGCTGTTCGACGCCCAGCCAACGCCAGAAATTCAGATGAACATCGGACCTGCCGGTGCAGTTGATAGGATTGCTTGTAAGATGCCTTTCCGGGAGATAGTCTGGATAGTCCCCGTTGAGGTTATATCCGTATACATTGCTACCGGTATGGCCGCTGGTCGGATCAGGCCCGCCATATTCGCCACCGCCACCGGTCGGCTGGCCAAATGCCCACTGATCCTCGGTTGTCCAGCCCGGGTTCGTATTGAAATTATCCTCCATCATTATTATGATGCTGCCAACCACTGCCGTATAAACGGTAGTCGGCGCGTTATAGGGACTGGTTACCGTGGATCCCCCGTCGCCCTGGGCGCTGATATAATATTCCGGTGTATCGTTGCACTCCGCGGATGGCAGCGTTGCCTCGTAGAGATTGCCGCCAATCGGTGCTAAGAGCGACGTCTGGTATGCACCGCCATCATACCGGTAATGGAGTGTGCCCGTGCCCGGAACATAAGTCTCGCTGCCATCATCGATCCGAACTATAAATGCTGTCGGGACACCCGGGGTGAGGTACTCAGGCAAACCGTCAGGGAAGGAGATACTCAACGGCAGCGGGATGGAAGGAGCCATTCCAAGGTCCGGATTTCCCCATAGCGCTCCCCACTCGAACGTTTCATACTTTGTGTAGCTCCATAAGCCATTAACATACATCTCCCTCAGCGCCCATTGTTGAGCCTGGCCCTGAGTGTAATCTCCTGATGTTACGCAGGTTGTGAAGAAGTAATCCAGCGATTGGCTTGAACCGTCATATGGGTCATCCCAGCCCGGGCATCCGAACGCGACCTTGGTAGCGCCCAAGAAACCGACGCCCCCCTGTTCAAGCATGGCCTGGCCAATATTCAATTCATCAGTGTCGGAATTGCTGCAGGCATCGGCGAAGATAATGGCGGGATAATTATCATTGAGCTGCGCGCAATCGCTTGACGATATGAAGGCCTCGCCGGTGAAATATACGTAGCAGGCTGTGGGCGACCCGTGTCCGGCCCAGTTCACAAAGGCAAAAGCGCCGGATGACCATACCGAAACGACGTTGTTGTTATTCAGGTCGTAGTCCATAGGGTATGTGGAATGACCCGCTTCATACATCCGTGTCATGGTCCAGTCATACATCCATGGCTGGTCGACCTTGGCTTCCATAAGCACAGCATTATCGGTTCGCGGATTCGTCCAGAAGAAAGCACCCAGAAGTAGTATGTTCTTTTTAAACGCCGGGTCATTGTTTTGCTCATAGGCTGCGGACTTCTCACATATGCTCAAAACCGTGCCGGGATCGCTCCAGGGGATTCGACCAACGTTTACTTCCGCGTAAAAATCAATGGGATCGGTGTCTTCACCGTATCTATGATCCCCGTCAGCATCCCAGGATTGATTGTCAGGCAGCGAAAGCTCGGCATAATAGAAATCCGTCTCCGGTTGTCCATAACCCAGATCCTGCCATGTGCGGCGCATCGGTACATCATCGTAATGACCAACCAGCAACACGTCCTTAATACCCCATTCACCCGATGGATACTTATCTCTAAGAAAGTTCCTCATTCGTTCAGCCAGGTCGTAGCCGCTATAGTTGGAATTAATCCAGCTTGTAGTAACTACTTCAACTGTTCTGCCTTTAAATATTTCCCAATCCACCAGCGGCGCCACCGATGACGTTAATGAACTGAGTGTAATAATTACGAAATCATGAAGTTCTTTATCCGATAATCCACTCTGTTGATACCAGCTCTTCGCCTGATCATAGTTGAGGATAATCTCTTCTGCTATTCGCTCGGTTTCTGCAATGTCATCAGCTATCACATCAACCCACTTTTCAGAAAACCTATAGCTCACGTGGATAGTAGCTTCCGGATAATAGATCAAACGGCCTGATACGGGATAATAAGTAAACGGCGTAAATCTCACATCCGCCAGGTTATATTTTCTATAACCTGCAGTACCGACGAACTCTCCAACGTTTTGGGGATAAGGATTATCGCTTCCATAAACCGAGTTGAAATTCTCCTCATACAGTTGTCTATGCTTTTCGTAAATGAGAGGATCTTCCTGACCAATTACTCTGGGAAGAGGGGCAGGAGGTACCTCATAGAATTCCGGGAGGGCAATACCTTCACCCGTTTCAAAAGCAACTTCAACTACTTCAGCTCCCGGAGGAATCGCAACAGCGAAGATCTTTGAAGGAAGGATCGGTTTTCCCGGTATCAGCAGGTAACCGAATTCCTCGACGAAGATCTCATGCCCTCGATCGGTGCTTGTGACCTCGTATGCTCCCGCCGATATTGTTACGCTGACCGTCGCCTGCTTTTCTTCGGCAATAGCGGAATTGGCCGCCACCAGCAGGAATAAAAATACAATCGCCAGGCCCGAAAGCAAGATAGACCGTTTCATAGAAAAGCTCCTTCCGAATAATTAAGATTCAGGGATAGTAAGATATCCCGTCTAATGGCTAAAATTATTTCATTTCTATTATTGTTGGTGAAACTGCGCATCGCGTCAACCCGCCCCCACTGGTAATACTACATTCAAATATACTCCAGCTACAGCAGAAGTCAAGTTTCTTTGTAGCTGTATGGCTTCAGGAAAATGCGGGTACTTCCCGGGGGACTTCAGGGTCGTATAGTTTTATAGCGGTTACAAGCTCCACCAGTAGCTGGCTTTTACCAGGAAGACGTTCTCCGAATCGCCGGAAAAAAGCCGGTCGAGGTCTCGTTGGATATCGAGATTGTTTATGTTGTCGTCGGATTCCGACATGGCCCTGGTCCAGACCACATAGAGCGTGCTTCCCGGTATATATTCCCATCTTACGATAAATGTCGAATTCAAGGCGGCGTAGTTGAAATCCTGCTCCTCGAGGGGATACGGAGCGTAATTCTCGCCGCCAAGGTAACGTCTGTAATTGCTGTAGTCGATTCCGGAAATATATCCCTGCCCGGATAGCTGAACCGACAGATCGCGGGTCAACGTTATGCTGGCCGAAAGCTGCAGTACCAGCTCGTCCTGGTCCATATCCGCGAAGACAGTAGTATCCTCGACATTTTCCACCCAGATAATCTCATGATTCGTCCTGATTATGTTTGTTCCGACGGTGAATTCCATATTACTTACGGGGCGATAGGTGATACCGGTCCAGTGAGCCCACCAGTAACCATAGCGGGCCTCTCCGCTGCCGGGATTCAGATTCAAGGATATTTTTTTCCGCGTATCCGTATTCAGAGATGCCCACCAACCCCAGGAGTCGGGCCGGTCCCAGATGCCGTTACCCCGCGTTTCCATGTCTTCATATTCCGCCAACTGCATATTGAAACCGCCGCCCAGTGACCAGTAGTTGATGAACTCGATATAAGTATTGAAGTTCCATCCTTTATCAATATTATAGCCGTCGTTATTCCAGGCAGCGTAGATATTGAAATTATTCCAGCTGTTGCGGAAAATCCACCAGTCTTCATTGGTACGGTATTGTAACCATGTCCAACCCCCTCGCCAGTCATTTCTGCTCAGATAACCGAGCCGGTTGAGGTCGAGGTGAGTATCCTTTATGCTGATCCCGACCTCGCCGCGAAAATGCTCTCCGGCCATTTTCCCCACGTCGCAGTTCAAACCGAATCCGGTGTTTTCATTATCAACGCGGCTGAAAACAGACTGACCCGTAAAACCCCATTTTCCGGAATTCGTGAGCAAACGCCAATCTACGCCCCCGGTTGTAACAGGATTTCTATTATCCTGCGCCGCCAATGTAACCATCCCGCCCAGATTGGAATTTTTAAACATATCCTGCTGCAGGCGAAATACAGAGTAGTTGGCTGACGGTTCAACTATTCCCTCACGATTATCCCCGTTGATCGTAACATATTTCGCGTTTTCCTCCTGAGTGACAGCGTTAAGAAAGGCGATTGAAGTTCCGCTTTTAAGCTTGCCTGTCAACTTGGCGGCGCCGAGAATAGTAGTTGATTGAGGGTAATGGGAATAGTAGTCGAAATCGGGATCGTAACTAAAATTGTCTTCGTCGTCGATGGCCCCCTGCGGGGAACGCCCTATGCGACGCGAATAAAACAGGCTGTAGCGGGTACTGAACAGGTTAGCGCCCTCGACAAAGAACGGCCTTTTTTCCTCATAGTAGGTTTCGTATGTAGACAGGTTCAACACCGGCTGGTCGAGCTCAACCTGCCCGAAATCGGGATTGATGGCGGCGTCAAGAATCAGATTGGATGATAGACCGTATTTGAGGTCGAAACCGATGTTTTTCATATAATCGCGCCCGTCGGGATTGCCCAGGTCTTTCGGCTCGGTTTCGATACCGGAGACAGCGT
>CBEWDL010000066.1:0-16877 GCA_965555375.1 uncultured bacterium | reverse complement strand
GATATACCCGATCCCATATTGAAATTTACGAAATCAATCAGGTCAACGGTCCTTCCTATGGTGCAGATCTCCTCCAGTTTCCCACTCTCCCCGGAGATAATGAAAAGGGATGCCGATCTATAATCGACCAGGTTCCCTAATTGTTTCAAAATCTCCTCGAAAGAGCTATCGTCTACCGGGGATTCCTGAACCAGGCTTGAAATCTCGTATAATGATTTCAGCTCATCTCGAAGGCTGATCTGACCGGTTTTAAGCTGAGTTCGGGGCACTATTCCCTCCCTGCGTTTGCTACCACTCATTTATTTCCGGACGGGCAATTCCCTGCCCGCTTTGAAGATCTTCGCTATTTCTCTCGGCTGCCAACGTCCTGTTGCCTATCGACACGCTCACTGCCATTCTCGAAAAGGCATCGGCAACGTTAGCTCATTCAAGATTTTCAGACAGACGTTTCGCCAGTCGCTTCGCTAATTTTCGATACACGGTCTCTTCGAGCCCGATGCGCTCGCTCTGGTCTAAAAGCAGGTCTGGATCATATCTATCATTAGACATAAACTGGGCCTGTACGGCCGACGAACTCTTCAACTTTATCATTTCCGAAAACATCCCTCGAACCCCGGCGGGGATTTCCAGAAACGCCTCCAGAGCAAAAACGCGGCGATAACGATTCAGCAAGTACGGAATCGAAAGAGCCTTCCGAGATTCCCAGAAGGATCTGCGGATGGTTACGCAGATTAACGCTTCATCAGGGGCGTTTTCCTCGGTGCCGTCGCTTAGAATCCTCAACCGGCCCATGAAGCCTCTTATACGAAGTTCCTTTTCGAGCGAGGATACAATACGATCCGGTGAAAACAGAAAGGTTCCGCCTTCCGCTTTCAAAGACAGCGCCAAATTCACGGAAGGAACTCCGGAGCTTTTAGATGGAACCGCCGTCAATAAAACAGTTAGAAGCGCATAAGAAAATATCGAGGAGATTTTATTCATTGATGAAACATCCCCTTTTTCTAAGCTCAACCTGCTGTTTATATATGAATTGAACCATGAGCTTCTGGAGGTTGTCATCGAATGTGCCGGTGCCCGGCGGGAGAAAATCCCCCAGGGTTTCGAGCCCGTAGTGAGCACGGTTTTCGTTGGTAATGAATTCCGATCCCACGATATACATTTCGCTGTCGATGGCCTCCGCTCGTTTCACCACGGCGAGGATATTGCTGAGCGGATAATGTCCCTTCAGCGTAAAATCCAAGATCAGCAAACTGTCGGCTTCGATGCGAGTTTCAGTCTCGAAGAGCACTCCTCCGGCGGAGATATTCAAAAGGGAGCCGTGGAATTTCTGGCTCATGTCGCCTTTATTGTCCTCCAGGGATTCCAGAACTCTGAAGTCCAGATCGCCCGATATATCGAGCCGGACGAATTGTCTTCTCTGGATTCGGCTGGCTTCGGTCGATTTTTCCACTTCGATGGAATTGCTCTCCCCTTCGAATAAGTCTTTGATGCTGGCCTTAAACGTATAAGCAGCATCCTTTTTATTATAGCTTACCTCCACAACATCTCCTTTCGAAAGGCTGGCATTCCCGCTTTGCCTGATGGGCATTTCAAGAATGTATGAATTCTGTTTGATATTCTCGAGGCGGGTTAGAAATTCCGAGCGCTTACCGCCCTTGTCAACCACCAATATCAGTCTTTCCCAGAGGTCTATTGAATCGTCTTTTGTGCGCTGTTTTTTTTTCATGAAGATACCTGGACGGCCTCTCTGACGGTGCGGCCTTGCTCCAGCGCCATTTCAAGAATTTTCCGGGCATTGGAGAATATCGATTTATCGTTTCTATTTTTCATCATTAATTCCTGTGCCGACTTGCTGGAGATTCTGAAGTATTCGGCAGCCTGTGAAAGGTCGCCGACGCGGCGCGAAAGCTCCGCTATCAGGTAAGCCGCCTGGAGCTGCTGCAGGCCTGCTTTTATTTCCCGGCTGTCCTGGTAGGCCTTCATATAATATTTGAGGGCCAGCGCCAGCGCCTCGGTCTCATTAACCGGTATCTCATCCCACCTTTCCTTGACCTTGTAGAGAAAATCGCAAAAGTCGGGATATTCGCCGGACCCGGCCGATTCGGGCGAATCCGGATGCAGCAGGTGTATTTCCTTTTTCACCTTATCGAATTCCATCTGAAGCATTTCGACATCCTTGATAAGAGAGCTCCAGACCTGCTGAACGTTCTCCATGGCTGATTTCAATTTCGAGGAAATAGCGTCTTTGCTATCGGAACTAACGATGTGATCGAAATCATGCGAAATGAGCCGATGCAGCGGGGAGATATCGGAACCGAATTCTCCCACGTCATTCTTCAGCCGATCGATCTCTATCTGGATTTTGTTCAGCATCAACTGCGCGGGGAATCGGCCAACATCGTTTTGCCCCTGGTCGCGATAGAGCCAGCCGATGCGAATATAAAACCTGGCGATGTCCAGCGGAGAGGCTCGATCATGCAGGTTTTCATCATATATTGCCAGCAGCAGCTTGATTATGGCCGATTCAAAAGGATGAGAATCGATATTTATCTGATCGCCAAATAATCTGATGATGCTGTCATCGCCTGTGAATTCGGCAAGGTGTTTCTTTTTTTGCGACGGCAGGCGGTAGGATTTAAAATTCGAATCGCTCTGCCATTCCCTATAAGAAGAGTTGAGTTCTCTGGTATAATAGCATTTTTTGCAGGTAGCCGTAAAAAACAGTAGTGGATTATATTTCTGATACGCTGGATTTTTCCAAATCCGGCCCAATGGAGCGAAATCGGTGTCTCGGCCCGATTCAGTGTATTCGCCTTGCTTGATGACCTCGAAGTTGTTGATTTGTTTGCAGATCGGGCATTCCAGCTTGATTCTAAAGAAAGGTTCCTGATTACTTGGCATAAATAAGCCCCTTACGCGGTTCAGATATATATTCTATCGGCAAAAGCCTGTTTTACTGAAGGGGCGCAGAAGATTGGTCGGGTGCCAGGCTATTCAACTTTGCAGAGGCGAGAATAATCCCCATTTCGGACCTGGAGTAGCCGCATTCTCTGCCCACAATATCTAGAGCGATTCCGCTGTTTAACTTGTCCATGGCCGCTTTTATTCTATTCCTGCTGGGACCGGGAGCGGCGACAGGATCGAATTCTTGTTCGCTTACGGATAGGGGGGGATGTACCTGCTCGATTCCCTTTATCCTCTCCAGCAATTTCGATTGAAGCAGGTATAACGATTGCCTATCCTCCGCAGTTGTTTTTTCCCGATTTTTAGCGTCGTGCCGCAGGAGAAGGAACATTCCAGACACGACCAATAAATTCAGAGCCGATATCGCCAAAACTACCAAATACATCTTTCCTCCCGGCTATGCCAGAACATCAATCTTCTTTCCCCTCCGGCCGTCGGGAGACGGCGGGGGGGGTTGGTTTTTTTGATGTATGTTGTTATCATCATCTTTGTTGTCTTCTTCTGAGGGCGATTCATTTTCATCACGCAGGATTATCTCGTCCTTTTCTTCTTTTTCTTGTTTTTTCCCGCCCTTTTCCTCGGAGATCTTCCTCTCCAGTTCTGCCACGAATTTCTTATTCGGCTTTCCTGGGATATTCTCTTTTGCCTGCCGGACTTCCCTTACCGGCTCGGCCTTTGTGAGATCATCGTTTCGCTCTACACGTTCGATCACAACAGATCTCCTGATCCCAAAATTGAGATAATGCTAAATTCCGAATTTATCCCTTATCGAATTCCTCAAGCGTGTAACGGCCCTCGTATGAATTTGCGATACTCTCGATTCGGAAATAAGCATTATATCTCCGATCTCTTTTAGCGTTAGCTCCTCGTAATAATATAGAGAGACTACGAGCCGCTCTTGTTCGGTAAGGCTGCTGATGGTATGTATGACATACACCTTGAGCTCGGTTTTCTCCATATCGCTTAAGACATCGATAGAGGCCGTGTTTACAACTGTTTCTATCCGGGGAACCTGACGGTTATCGTCCTCGCGACAAATCAACTCATCGAGGGATAAAAGGGACGACACGCTGACATCTTTCCGGGCGGAGAAAAGCTCGTTGACCGAGATGCTCAACCTCCTGGCCAGTTCATTCTCGGATGGACCGCGTCCGAGCTCGTTTTCCAGTTTCATCAGAGCTTTGTCGATATTTCTCGCCTTAGCCCTGGTAGATCTGGGCACCCAGTCGAGCATCCTCAGTTCATCGAGTATCGCTCCCCTGATTCGGGGCACGGCAAAGGTCTCGAATTTTACGCCACGTTCAGGATCGAAATTATTGAACGCCTCGATCAATCCGATGACGCCGGTGTTGATGAGATCGTTAAGTTCAACCGATTTCGGAAAACCCGCTGCCATCCTGCCGGCCACGTTTTTTACCAGCGGCAGGTAATCCGTCAGGAGCTGGTCCCGCATGTCCGAATCCTCGGTTTTTTTGAAGCGCTCCCAGGTTGCCAAATTTGCCATAGTCTTAGTCCTGCCTGTATTTTGAATGTTATCCTGTTTATTATCGTCTTCTCAAAACGGCTTCTGATGAGCTTCGCCCATGGTTTCAGATATTGTTTCATTTTGAAACACGTCTATTTCGTCGAGGCTTATATTCTTAGCCAGAATCAGTAATTCATCGGCGTTTAGCTCCATATAGAAATCTTCCGACTCGCATCCGGTGCTGTTATAAATGAATCCACCATCCTCGAATTTCAGACTCAGAAACTGCTCGGTGAGCAAATCGAATTTCGCTTTCAACGAAGCGGCATGCTCTGGCGAGTTCACGAAACCGAAGGCGACCCTTATGCGGTCACTGAGGCCTTCACCGACGAGGGTTTTGAGCAAGCAGTACGATGAGGCCACGGCGGCAGCCTCGGGTCTTACAAGAAGGAATACCCTGTCGCATAAAGCAGCCGCAAGCATACCAAGCGGTTGGGCTCCAGATGGCGGATCGAGTATCAGGAAATCGTAGTGTCGGCTCAAACCGTGAATAAGCCAGGCGATACTTTTAAGGTCACCTTCGTCGGGATTTAAAATTCCAGGGGGGATGGTGGTCAAGAGATCGAAACCGTGGTCAGTGGGAACGGTCAGATCCTTAAGATTCCCCTCGAACCCCAGTAATTGTTCATAGCTCAGGATCTCGGCGCTATCAGCCTTCAGGCCGGTCCACCCGAAACAAAGATCGAAAAGCAGAACTCTCCGCTTCATCTTAGCCAATCTGGCCGCCAGGCCTGTAGCCGCCGTCGTTCTCCCCGAACCGCCTGAGCCGGCCAAAAACGTTATCCCTGTCGCCATCGACTGGCTGATCATTTTACCGTCTCGCACATAGCAGGAATATCCTGCGATCTGGAAATCGGATCGGGTTTAAAGGCCGAGACGAACAGTCCGGGATCGAACAGATTGAAATCACCCGGAAGTTCTCGCGATGCGCTCTGATAGGAGAATTTCAAGCCGCACTCGATAGCCGCGGCAACGATGCCACCGCGATAGCGGCTCTGGTCGAGCTTCGTAACCAGAAGCTTATCCACGCCGATGTCCGGGTAATCCTTGATAAAACTGGATATATCCTGCCCCGGGATCGCGGCCGGTACAACGAGATCTACCTCATGAGGATTTGCAGCACCCGCCAGCGTGACCAATTCGACCATATCTTTCTTTGTCGAAACGCCGCTGGTATCGATTACAACAAGGCCTTCCTTAAGGGTTTTCAGCAGAACCGTCAGCTCTTCCGGGGATGTTACGGCTTGGAAACGGCATCCAATAACGTTGGCCAGCGATATTAATTGCTCACGGGAATCGGCGCGGAAATTGTCGGTGGTCACCAGGGTAACCGGACATTTTTCCTCTGCGCTGAATCGAAATGCCAACCGCGCCGCCGCCGATGTTTTCCCGCTTCCCGTGGGCCCCACCAGCATGACCACCGTAGCTCCGCTCTCGACGGTTTTTATCGGCTCGCCGGGGCTGAGCTTACCGGAGAGGGATTCAAGCAGCCGATTCCAGGTCGAATCAGGATCTTTGCCTTCCTGTGATGTGGCGGGCATCACTCTGACCAATTCGATGGCCAGGTTTTCCGGCAGGTGTTTCTCAACCAATCGCCTGGCACATTCAAGCTGTAACCCCACCGGCTGTCCGAACAACGACTCCGTCCTGTTTCTCATTAGATCCGCCCGTAGATGCTGCAGATCTTTTCTGATGTCGGTGAGTATTTCGCCGGGGGTTTGGGACGGCTCTTTCAGCACGACACTTTCTACCGACGCAGTTGATTTCCTGACCTGCGGCCAGGTTTTAGCGGTCAGTCTATTCTTGACAGCCGGGGCCTGAGCCGCCGTACTCTTAAGGCGATTAGTTTTCTTTTCAGCTTTGTCGATTGCCGCTGTCACCTCGACAAATGCCGACTCTCTGCCTGGGCCGTTGCCATTGCCTTTGTTGTTGAAGCGGGTCTTAAGGATAACGGCTTCTTCTCCGAAGTCTTCTTTTACCTTCGACAGAGCCTCAGGCAGGCTCTGAGCTATGAACTTTTTGATCAACATCGGGCATCCTCACGGTTTTTATGCTTTCAATTTCGATATTCGGTATCAGTTCGTTAAACGAGATCACAGCCACTCTTGGTAGAGCGGCGGCTATGATCCTCTTGAACACCAATCTTATGTTGGGACTGGTAAGTATGACCGGCGTATAACCGGCTATGGACATCTCCTGGGTGGCATCGGAGACCTCCTGGATGATCTTCTGGGCCAGTTCCGGCGGGACGACGGCGATTATGCCCTGCTTGGTACTCTGAATAGAGCCGGCCACCAGCTTTTCGAGCTCCGGGTCTAATATCGATACTTTCATTCCGCCTTCCTCGTCGAGATAGAGGGTCGAAATAGTGCGGGCTAATGCGTGACGGGCGAATTCACTCAAGACGTCGGGTTCTTTGGTGTTAGGCGCATAATCTGCGAGGGCTTCCAGAATCGTGGGCAGATCTTTGATTGGTATTCTCTCCGCCAGCAGGTTTTGCAGGACATGCTGGATCTGGCCGATATTCAGGAGATTGGGAATGAGTTCATCTATCAAGGCCTGGTGTTCATTCTTGACATTATCTAATAATCTGGATACCTCGTGACGGCTCAACAGCTCGGCGGCGTGGGATTTGATAATTTCGGTCAGATGGGTGGCCAATACCGCAGTCGGTTCGACCACCGTATAACCGCGTTTCTCCGCCACGGCTCGCTGGTTTTCCTCGATCCATATCGCCGGCAGGTCGAATGCCGGTTCTGTTGTCTCGATACCGGCTACGGGATTTGAAATTGTCCCCGGGTTAATCGCCAACATCTGTCCGTGGTATAGATCGGATGACGCTACAGAGATCCCCCTGATCTTTATGTGATATTCGTTCGGCTTGAGGCTGACATTGTCTCTGATCCTGATCGGGGGCACTATCAAACCCAGCTCGGACGCTAACTGCCGCCGTATGATTGCGATGCGATCGAGCAAATCGTTGCCGTGGGAATCATCGACCAGGGGTATGAGGCCGTACCCGATCTCCACCTCCAGCGTATCCACTTTCAGGAAATCCTCGATGCGCTCTGCTGGCGCCTCGGGTTTTTGGGATTTTTCCTCCTCTTGAGATTCTTCCTTTTTGCTCTTAATAGCGGCATAAGCGACGGTGGCCGTTACTCCTCCGAGGAGCATAAACGGCAAAGTCGGCAATCCCGGGACCAGGCCGAAGCCAAAGATCATAGCGGAGGCGATGAAGATGGCTTTTGGATGGGAGGTGATCTGTGATGATAGATCCTTACCCAGATTGGAATCGGATGCCGCCCGAGTGACCAGCATACCGGCCGAGGTAGCGATGATCAACGCCGGAATCTGGGTGACGAGGCCGTCACCTACAGTAAGCAGAGTGTACGTCTTCAGGGCTTCGGACAGGGGCATGCCTATCTGCAAGGTCCCGATTATGAAGCCCCCGATGACGTTTATGAGGGTAATCAGTATGCCGGCAATGGCGTCGCCACGGACAAACTTGGAAGCGCCGTCCATGGCTCCATAAAAATCCGCCTCCCGGGAAATCAGATCGCGGCGCTGCCGCGCCTGATCTTCTGTGATAAGGCCGGCATTAAGATCGGCATCGATAGCCATCTGCTTGCCGGGCATGGCGTCGAGAGTGAAGCGAGCAGCAACCTCGGCCACCCGGCCGGCCCCCTTGGTGATGACGACGAACTGGATTATGACCAGAATGGAAAAGACTATGAACCCAACGACATAGTTTCCCCCGACCACGAAATTACCGAACGATGCAATCACCTCTCCGGCGTATGCGGTTCCGAGTATCAATCTTGTGGAGGCAACGTTCAGCGACAGACGAAACAGAGTCAGGATTAAAAGCATGCCGGGGAAAACCGAAAGCTCCAGCGGGCGGGAGATATACATTGTGACGAGAAGGACCACCAGAGACAGCGTTATGTTGAACGCCAGAAGAAAATCAAGAAACCTGGGGGGCAGAGGCAGAACCAGAATAGCGATGATGCAGACGACCATCACGGCCAGCACTACATCGGAATGCTGAGTGATTTTCACCAATAAAGGCTGTCGCCCACGAATCATGGCAGTAGCATCGGCCATCAGATCTTACCCTTCTGCTTATAGACGTAGGCCAGCACCTCAGCCACAGCCCGATAGAGCTTGGCCGGTATCTGCATCCCGACCTCGGCCAGTTCAAAGAGCGATCTGGCAAGAGGCTTGTTTTCGACAATCGGGATATCAAATTTCCTGGCGATTTCTTTTATCTTTTCAGCGATCAGCCGCTCACCTTTGGCGACCAGCAACGGCGCTTCATCCTTCTCCATATCATATCGCAAAGCCACGGCGATATGAGTCGGGTTGGTAACAACAACATCGGCAGTTTCAACCTCTTTTAGCATCCGCTTGCGGGACATCTCCCGCTGGATTCTTTTGACCCGCGCTTTAATCAGCGGATCACCCTCGTATTCTTTCAGCTCCTCTTTAACTTCCTGCCGGGTCATACGGAGGTTTTTCTCCTGCTCAAACCTCTGGAATGCGAAATCGAGGATAGCCAGAAACAAGAGCGCCAGAGCGATCCTCAGCCCCAGTTTCAGGGTGGTGGCGGCGCAGAAAAGCAAGACCTGGCCCGCACTCTGATCGGCCAGCAGGATTATGTTCGGGAACTCGGCTCTTATGGTCAGAAAGGCTACCAAACCTATGATGGCGACTTTCAATATGTCTCTGAGAAGCTCTACCGCCGTTTTCCGGGAGAATATTCGCTTGGCTCCCTTTGTTAGATCGAATTTCTCAGCCTTCGGTGTTATCGGCTCCAGGGTAAACAGAGCGCCTACCTGAGCGAAGTTGATCAGAATGCCCCCTATTGCGATAACGACCATCATCGGGAAAACTGTGCGCAAGACCCTGAAACCATTTTCTTTGAATATCTCGTGGGCGGTGGCTGGAGTGAGATCGAGATCGGGGATTAAAGCGAAGTTCTCCGTGAAGCCACCTACGATCTGCTGCAATATCCAGCTTGATAAAAACGTCAGGGAGACAAGCCCGAAGAAGAGGATGGTCACGGAGTTAAGCTCCATAGAGCGAGCGACCTGTCCCCTCTTGCGGGCATCCTCCCGCCGTTTGGGGGTCGCTCGTTCTGTTTTTTCCTGATATGACTCTTCGGCCAACTATATCCTCCCACCCAGGGCAGAAATGAGATTGGTGAGATTGCGATCCATACCATGCATGAGCTTGGCGAATACGTAGCTTATAAACGGAAATGAGACGGCCAGAACGGCGAATCCTGTTCCGATCTTAAGAGGAAATCCGACTATGAAAACGTTCATCTGGGGCACGGTGCGAGCGATAATTCCCAGGGCGACATCGGTTAGAAACAATGTTACAATCATGGGGGCGCCGATTTTTACTGCGATGGCGAATATGTCGACGCAGATCCTGATGGGAATCTCGGCGGAGGCGGCGCTGAAGGCCACCTCTCCTAAGGGAACCATATAAAAACTACCGGCAATGGCATTTATCAAGAGATGATGGCCATCGATAGCCAGAAATATCAACATGGCCAGAACGAACTGGAACTCCCCCAGGATTGACATTTTCTGTCCGCTGGCGGGGTCTATAACCTGGGCCACGAGAAACCCCATCTGGAAGCCCATGATATGGCCCGCCATTTGAACCCCCATAAACAGGACCATGGCCGCAAAGCCAAACAGAAGGCCCATGGCTATCTCTTTGGCGGCCACGACGAGAATCGAACCGAGGCTGGCGCTCAGGCCAATCTCCGGGGTCGGTATCACCGGCATCAGGATAATGGTGAGAATACCGGTAAATCCGATTTTGACTGTAGCGGGGATATTCCGATGACTGAAAATGGGGGCTACCACCATAATCCCACCGACCCGGAGAAGGATCAAAAGGAATTTCTCAAACTGCCCCGCTGAAATTTCAAGTATCGACATAAACAGACGGCTCCTGCCGTATCGCTACTTTGAAGCAAGGCGTATGCCGCCCGTTCCTCTTAGCCTGACATGATGTAACTTATTAAACGCTTATATGTTACGGATGGCTATCTTGATTCGGGCAGGGCCGATTCGATGCAAGTAGGAAAATTATTCCGGGCGACGCATACAAAAATACCCGTCAGGATAACGTCGGAATTATCGAAAACAGTTGGCTGGCAAAACTGACCACGGTGGTGATCATCCACGGTAGGAAAATGACGAGAGCTATGGCCACGGCTATAATCTTGGGGATAAAGGTGAGGGTCATCTCCTGAATCTGAGTGATCGACTGCAATATCGAAATGGAAAGACCCACGATGAGCGCCAGTATCAACATTGGAGACGATACGAGCAACGTGGTGTATATCGAGTTTCGCGCCAGCTCGACTATAAATTGCGTATCCATTAAATCTTCCCTCTCGTCTTAGACGATTTTGCCTTCTATACCACGTAGAATCGTCAATGGAAGCTCGACACTAATGATTTTACAACCAGATACCAGCCATCGACCAGGACAAAGAGTAAAATTTTGAACGGCAAAGAGACCATAATCGGAGGCAACATCAGCATACCCATCGACATCAGAACAGACGCCACCACCATATCGATCACCAGAAATGGTATATACAATATAAAACCTATCTGGAATGCTATCCTCAGTTCGGAGATTATATAGCCTGGAATTATGAGATGAGTCGGTAGATCCTCAGGAGTTTCCGGCTGAGGGATATTAGCCAGGGAGACGAAAAGAGCTAAGTCCTTTTCCCTGACCTGATTAAGCATAAATTCCCGGAGGGGTTTTATTCCTATATCGAAAGCCGCCTGCTGGTTGACTTCTCCCTTCAGGTAGGGTTGGATCGCTTCCTGGTTGATACGTTCGATTGTCGGGGCCATGATAAAAGCGGTCAATATCAAAGCCAGGCCTATCAGAAGCTGGTTGGGAGGCATCTGATGGGTTCCCACAGCCTGTCTCAAGAATGAGAAAACCACGATTATCCTGACAAATGAGGTGAGTAGAATAATGATTGCCGGCGCCAGGGTCAGGACGGTAAGTAAAAGGAGAATCTGTAGAGCCACCGAGAAATCCTCCGGCGAATCGGCCTTGTCGAGTTCTATCGATATTTTGGGAATTGCCTGGGCCGAGGAATCATGCGGCACAAGCAGAATAATCAGCGCACAAAATACGACCAGAAGCGCAAGCTTTTTCATTGTTTAATAATCCCTTTGAATATATCAGCGAATTTTGAGCGTGTCGATGAATCGCCGGGCGCTTTCCCCCGGCTTTCGAACTTTTCAGCCTCTGCCTTACTGAGTTCACCGATCATGCTGACGCTTTGTTCGGTGGCGCCGATAATCGTGTATCGTTCGCCGATTTTCACCAGATAGAGCGATTGTTTTGGCGAGAGAAAAGTCCGGCCGATGATTTTTATGGTATCGCCGATGATGCCGCCACCGGCGGCCCGGGAATTAATCTTTTTCAAGAAGTACATGGATAAATAGATAAGACCGACAATAATCACCATCGAAATAATCAATTTGGCCACTATTCCGAAAAGCGAAGGGGAATATATATTTTGCGGCGGAGCCGATGCGCTGTCGGTTGCGACGGTCTGCGCAAAGATGTCAGCGGCGAAAACCGATACGACAAGAATCAACGATGCAGGCAGTATCTTTTTCATCCGAGGCTCTTGATACGGTCTTCCTGTGAGATCATGGAAGTGACCCTGATCCCGAAATTCTCGTCAACCACGACGACCTCTCCCCTGGCAATCATTTTGTTGTTAACCAGGAGATCCACCGGTTCTCCGGCGAGTTTGCTTAGCTCGACAACAGATCCGGGCCCGAGATTCAGTATATCCTGGATGGGCATAGAAGTGCGTCCCAGCTCAATAGAGATCGGCAGCGTAACATCGAGGAGCATATCAATATTATGCGGGGTTCCCGGTTGCTGGGTTTTGGAAAATTGTTCGAACTCCATGGCCGAGACTTTGTTCACGTCATCCGAATCACCCGGCTCGCTCTCGACCGGCGCCTCTTCAATATGATCGTCCGCCGATGGTTCAGGCTCCTTCATGGACGGCTCTGTTATTTCCTGCTCATCGGCAGATTCAGCATTAGCCTCGTCCGGTGTTGGGGAAGCTTCCTGCTGAACATTTTCCGGTTGAGGCTCAGTCGATTCGTCAACGGCTTTTTCTATTTCATTATCTTCCATCTTGAACTCCCGTTAATATGTGGGCAATTTTTACGGCTTTCTGCTTTCCCGAGCGGCCCGGGTTAGCCAGAAACTTTGTCCTGTCACCGACCATAACGGTGATAGAATCGTCTTTGAGATTGTCCAGACGGATGACGTCACCCGGTTTTACATCGAGCAGTTCTTTGATCGTAAGCTCGGCTGTACCGAGGTGCGCAATAAGATCGGTTTTTGCTAATGACAGCTCCTGGGTGTTCGACTCATATCTGGATGTATCATCACCCTTCTTGCGGGCTTCGATCCAATTCTGGGTGGATAGTTTTTCCATGATCGGTTCGAGGGTCAGGTACGGGTAGCAAAAAGTCATCAGCCCGGACTCGGAAATCATTTTTGTCTGCAACGAGACCACAATTACTGTTTCGCCCGGGGGGACTATTTGAATAAACTGCGGGTTGCTTTCGAAAGCAGATTGCTGGAAATCGATTTTTTCGACATGCTCCCACGATTTGCTGAGCGCCTGGAATGCCCTGGCAATGATTTTGGCCATGATCGATTTCTCGATCCCGGTCAGTTCCCGCTCGGCGTTGATTGCTTTCCCGCGCCCGCCGAACATCCGATCCACAAATGCCAGCGCGATGGATGGATTGAAATCGAGAATGCCGGCGCCTTCCAGCGGATCCAGCCCGAAAACATAGGTGCAGGAGGGCGTTGCCAGCGACATGATGAACTCAGAATATGTAATTTGATCGACAGAAATCAAATCAACATCGACCACAGATCTCGTAAATCCCGAAAGCGTCGAACCAAACTGGTTGGCGAAGTTATCGTGAAGCGATTCTAAAGACCTGAGCTGGTCTTTCGAGACCCTGTTGGGATGTTTAAAATCGTATAGGACCGCTTTGCGCGCACCGGCGGACACAACGGACGCCTCGGGAGCGGCGGGTTGCGTCTGCTCTTCGACCTGCGTCAAAAGAGCATCTATTTCGTCCTGAGATAAAACCTGAGCCATGACTATTGCAATACGTAATCGACGAAATAAACCCGGTAAGCTGAATCCGGCCTTATAGCCTTATTGACCTGAACCAGGATTTCGCCTCGCAATTTCTCCTTTCCATCGATTGAACTAAGTTCTTCCATCGTCTTGGAAGACAGTATGGATATAAAGATATCCCTGATGATGGGAGTCAATTCCTCGAATCGATCAGTCTCGTGTCCAAAATCGGATGTTTCCAGTCCGATGGATGTTGAAAGATATCTGGTTCCATTAGTGCCGGCAGGATTGACGAGGATATCTTCTATAAGATGGATCTGGCCACGTTCTTCCTTTTCGCTTTTTGCCGGTTCCTCGTATGCCGCCTGGATTTTCGGCGATAAATACATCTTGAGGAAAACAAATGCGCTTCCTGCCATCAGAACCTGCAACCCGACAAATAAGATCAGGGTCTTTTTAAGCCCCCCGGATTTTTCCTTCTCCTCGGGAGCTTTGCCTTCAGATTCCTCGTCGAGCTGTTCCTCGACCGTCTTTTCCTTGTTTTGAACCGCTGCCTCAGGCATTGTTCACCTGTCTTTCCTTGCCCGGATGGACTCTGATTTCCTGCGAACTTCTCTTAAAAGCGGTGACACGCTCGATTATCTCGTCCACCGTCTCTTTCACCATAATCTTCTTACCTGTGGTAAGGTGGATTATGGTCTCTGGGATGGCCTCAAGGATCTCGATTAGATCCGAATTGATGACCAGTTCGCTGTTGTCCAATCGGGTCACGTTTATCATCTGTCATTCAATACTTATCAGGCGGAGGGGATCGCTCCCCCCCGCCGTCATCAGGTTTAACTCTTCAAGTTGACCAGTTCATTGAGCATCGCATCCGAGGTAGTAATTACCCTGGCGTTAGCCTGGAAGCCACGTTGAGCGATGATCATATTGGTGAACTCTTGCGCCAGATCGACATTGGAAATCTCCAACGCCCCCGACGTTATAGTCGAGGAAGTGGTCTCTCCGGCGATATTGAGTATGGCCAAACCGGAGTTGGCCGATTCCTGGTATAGATTTTCACCGACTTTCAGCAGACCACCCGTATTGTTGAATTCGGCTATATAGATCTGCGCCAGGACGCGCGCTACGCCGTTGGTAAATATGCCGGTGATGGTCCCGCTGGGATCTATGCTGATGTTGGAGAGAATACCCATTCCGTAGCCGTCCTGGCTTCTGGCCGCGGCCGTAGAGCGCGAGGAGAAGCCGGTCAGCCCGTCGAAACCGCCTGATGTCCCCGCCAGCAGATCGACATTTATATCCAAGGCGCCGTTGTTAGGGTCTATGCTTAGAGAGGTGGCTCCGGTATCGTAATCAAAGGAACCCAAGGAACCATCGGGATTGAAGTTGACCATCCCGGAAGCACCCGAGCGAATCACCTCTCCGGCTCCGAGAGAGGTTTCCCAGAACCACTGGTTGTTCAGCCAGCTCTTGGTGAAGGTCATAGTCAGGGTGTGTTTGCCGCCCTGTGAGTCGAAAACGGTAATCGACGTAGAATGCTGGGTCTCTTCGGTGTCGATTATTAAGGTTGATGACGTTAACGGGCCGGCGCCGTCAGGATCGCCGACCAGGCCTCCTGATCCCGCCGATATGGTCACACCACCGCCTCCAAGCCCGTCGATTCCGGTAACGATACCGGTGTTCTGATCGATGATTAGCTGCAGGAGCTGCGGTGCCAGCGCGGGGCGGTCGGTCGGCGTGAATACATCGGTTGCCTGCAGGGTTGAGGCGGCTCCATTGTTCACGTTGAAAATCGCGGAGCCGAAAATCTGCGTGGCGACATCAGAGGTTCCAGTATCCTCTATACGGACATTAAAGACCGAGGGATTACCGGCGTAATCACGAAGAATACGAACTTGGCCATTTGCATCCAGAGTGGCGGTTGCACCCGGAATCGTGGAGTTAAAAGCGGAAATAAAATCGTTTATCGAAGAATCAAGGGACAATTGACCGAGAGTTATCCAGGAACCGTTATCCACGGAAATCCTGAACCCGGAAACATCCGTAACGCCAAGTTGTGCGCCAAGCCTTTCGTCACCTGTCAGTGAAAGAGTCGAGTTCAGCGAAGGTGGTATCTCGCCGCCACCGGGAACTGATCCATCATCGGTGAAAACAAGAGGACCGGGAGCGGCATAAGGCAGCATGGTGCCGATTTTCCCGCCGAGGGTACCGTCGTAGGTTCCACCGGCAGGACGCCTGTAGATTTCGATATAAGCAACATCGGGATCCGCGTAGGTTATGGTCAAATCGACTGAGCCGTTGGCGGGAATGCCATTCACGGTAATTTCCTCACCCAAAGACTGCCCCAAGGAATTTATGGCTATTACGGTATAAACGTAGTCGTCGGCGGGGAGCGTCCCCGAACCCGGCGCGCCGACTGCGGTCGCCACATCAGCGGCGATCACGTCATCGAGAACCAGCGCATGGGAACCGGAGAGTTCTGAAAACACGGCGTTCGTACCCGTGATGGTTACCACATTCTGACCGCCGGAGCCGTTAGCCGCACAGCCGGTAACGGTTGAGATGTTGGAGGTGCCCGCCGAGTTTATGGATGCTGCAGAATCTGTGGCGGAGGCATCGAGATTCATGCCTAATTGGATCTCAGATGTCATCCTGGCAGGATCCTGCTGGCCGAAGGGCAGGCTGATATTGCCTATGGCTGCATAGGCAGGTATAGTGCCATCGACATCAGCCATTTTACCCTGCAGGATATAACCATTAGCCGGATTCACCATATTGGAGTTGGAGTCGAAACCGAATGCCCCGGCCCTGGTGTAGTACTGTTGCTGTCCGTCGGAGAGCACGAAAAATCCTGAGCCCTGGATTCCCAGGTCGGTTGTCTGACCGGTGGTTTCCAGTCCGCCCTGCAGAAATAGGTTATCGATTGTAGCCAGACTCATTCCCAGACCTAACTGAAGCGGATTTGTGCCGCCCGAGGTGCTGGTGGGCCGACCCGCCCCACGAAATGTCTGAACCAGGGCTTCATGGAAGGTTACCCTCCCGACTTTGAATCCCAGGGTGTTAACATTGGCGATATTGTTACCAACCACATTCATTTTAACCTGATGATTTCGCAGGCCTGAAACGCCGGCGAAAAGCGATGCCATCATTTTTTGATTCCTCCTATGCGCCGCGTCAGTCGGACGCGGGTTGAGGCCTCCCCTTTCG
>CBEWDL010000065.1:0-17492 GCA_965555375.1 uncultured bacterium | reverse complement strand
CAATTATACCGTCGAGGATACCAGGGTTGGACAGAGAACCGATTATGATAAGTTGATCGTCGAGGTATCCACCGATGGCACTATCGAACCGGAAGAAGCTCTGACCTTTTCTGCCAAACTGATTCGCGATCATCTGAATATATTCGCCGGCATCGATCAGGAAATAGAGATCATGGAAGAAGAGGAAGTGGACGAGGAGGTTATGAGGATCCGCAACCTTTTGAAGATGCGTGTGGACGAGTTGGAGCTATCGGTGCGGTCGTCGAATTGCCTCCATGCCGCCAATATAGTCACGCTGGAGGATCTGGTTCGCAAGAGTGAGTCGGAGATGTTAAAATATCGCAATTTCGGGCGGAAATCACTCAATGAGTTGAATGCCATACTTGCCGAGCTGGGACTGTCCTTCGGGATGGACGTTGACAAATATAAAGAACCGGAAGAAGTTAAGGTTTCATAGGTGCGACACAGAAAATACGTAAAGAAACTGGGCGTTAAAAAGCCTCACCGGGAGGCCATGCTTTCGAATATGGCCAATTCGTTGATCGATGCGGGAAAGATTAAGACAACTACGGCCCGCGCTAAGGTGCTTCAGAGCAAGGTCGAACGGCTTATAACGCTGGCCAGGAAGGGCGATGTGCATTCGCGCCGGCAGGCTTTTCGTGTCCTGCGCCGGCGCGATACCGTGAAAAAACTTTTTGATACTATAGCGCCGGAATTTAAGAAAGCCAACGGCGGCTATACCAGGCGTGCATTCTTTGGCCGACGGCTGGGCGATGGCGCATCTCTATCCGTCATCGAATTGAATATCGAAAAGAAGTTCGTAGAAGAGACGAAGAAAAAGGGTAAAAAAGCAGCCTCCACCGCTAAAGATGCAGAAGCAACGAAGGGCAAGGCCAAAGACTCGGCAAAGAAAAAGAGCGCCAGGAAGAAGGCTGCTAAATAACTCAAACCGATATTCATTATTGGTTACCTCGATCCGGCCCTCAAGGCCGGTTTTTCTTTTGCGGATTCAGACTGCCGGAAGCTTATTTCCCTTTACACTCCTCTGAGGGCATGATAAAATCTACGCCTGTGAGAACCTGCAATTTAGCGATTTCAGCGGTCGACCTCGGGAAAAGTGGCCCGGGGCAAGCGGAACCGAATCAACTTTTCGGATAAAGTCTTGCTAAGATTTTGAGATGATCGACTGGGAAAAGTTAATTGATGCGGCTAAAAACGTCAGGCAAAACGCCTATGCCAAATTTTCGGGTTTCGAGGTCGGAGCCGCTCTGTTGACCAAAAACGGCAGCATAATAACAGGCTGCAATGTCGAGAATTCATCGTTCAGCCTGACCATCTGCGCCGAGAGGGCGGCGGTATTCAAGGCTGTTTCCGAAGGTTATACCGAATTTAAGGCCATCGTCGTCTTTTCCCAATCCAGCCCGCCAGCAAGACCCTGCGGCGCCTGCCGTCAGGTGCTTTTCCAATTCAGCCCCGACATGGAGGTCCTCTGCGCCAACACCGAGGGCGACAGGGATAAGTTTATATTACCGGATCTCCTACCGGAGGGATTCAGGCTGGGATGAGTCCTGGCAGAGACCGCCCCCGCATCCGGGCATCCGACCTGCCTGCCATGATAGATCACACTCAGCTAAGACCCGATGCAGCAGCGAGCCAGATCGAACGGCTTTGCGCCGAGGCCTTAGAGCTTGGCTTCTGGGCGGTGTGTATCAATCCGATCCACGTCGGAAGATGCAGGATTCTGCTTGCCGCATCAAAGGTGAAGATCTGTACTGTAGTGGGATTTCCACTGGGGGCTGCAACGACCGCCTCCAAAGTTTTCGAAGCTAAGGATGCTGAATCGCTCGGTGCGGATGAGATCGATATGGTTATCAATATCGGCGCGCTGAAGGACGGCGAATGGGGAACCGTGGAAGATGATATAGGCTCGGTTGTCAGTGGGACATCCAAAAACATCATAACCAAAGTCATTCTCGAAAACTGCTACCTGACAGAAGAAGAAAAAATAAAAGGGTGTCAATTAGCAGAGGCGGTGGGAGCAGATTTTGTTAAGACGTCCACCGGCTTCGGGCCGTCGGGAGCCACAGCCGAGGATGTGGCCTTGATGAGGAAAACGGTCGGAGATAAGCTGGGAGTCAAAGCTGCCGGTGGAATTCGGGATCTGCAGACCGCATTGAAAATGATCGAAGCCGGTGCTACCCGAATAGGAACGTCGTCCTCGGTCCGAATAGTTGCTGGTTCCAGCTGTTGATGCTGAGAAAACTCTCATATTGATCAAGATGAATGCCGTTGAGATAATCGCCAAAAAACGCGACGGTCGGAAGCTCTCAAGCGACGAGATATCGTTTTTCATCAATGCTTTTATAAAAGAGGAGATAAGAGATTATCAGATGTCGGCTCTTCTTATGGCTATTTATTTGAACGGTATGGAGTTCGAGGAGACAAGCGGGCTGACCGAAGCGATGCTGAACTCGGGAGAGAGTATTGTTTTCCCGAAACCGAATCGAATATATGTCGATAAACACTCGACCGGTGGAGTCGGAGATAAGGTCTCGCTTATCCTGGCTCCCCTGGTGGCATCCTGCGGCGCGAAGGTTCCCATGTTATCCGGGAGAGGATTGGGACATACCGGCGGCACGCTTGATAAGCTTGGATCGATACCCGGTTGCAGGACAAACCTTTCTATCGACGAGTTCAAGAGGGGCGTCGAGGAGATTGGATGCGTCATTTCCGGGCAGACACCGCAGATAGCCCCGGCGGATCGGATGATGTATGCGTTGAGGGATGTCACCGCAACGGTGGAATCTATTCCTTTAATATGCAGTTCGATCCTTTCTAAAAAGTTTGCCGCCGGGCCGGGTGGTTTAGTTTTCGATATCAAATGCGGCAATGGCGCCTTCATGAAGGACATGAAATCAGCCCGATCACTTGTCGAAAACCTGATAGGTGTCGGCAAGGCGATGGGCAAAACCGTCCGCGCCCTTGTCACAGATATGAACCAGCCGCTCGGATATACGGCCGGCAATCTGCTGGAAGTCGCAGAGGCGATCGATGCCCTGCGCGGCCAATGCAGTCCCGATCTTTATAAGGTTACAATGGAAATCGGCGTAGAGATGCTGCTGGTGGCAGGCATAGAAGAAAAGCGGGACGAAGCAAGAACCGTCCTTGAGAAAAAACTTAGCGATGGCTCGGCCTACGAGAAATTCGAGGAAATGATCGCTTTCCAGGGGGGTGACCTGTCGATGTTTGAGAAGCCTTCGAAGTTGCCGACCGCCGGGTCAGTGATCGACTATAAAGCATTGAAAAATGGATACTTGCAAGAATTCAAGACGGCTTCAATCGGACGGCTTATCGTAGATATGGGGGGAGGTCGAAAGACGAAGGATGATGTTATTGACCCGCTGGTCGGTTTGAAGTTTTATAAAAAGATAGGCGATAAAGTTTCCTTTGACGAGCCGATTACGAGAATCCACGCTAAAGATCGATCACAGGCTAAGATGGTTTCGCAGAGGCTTACAGGTTTGATACAAATAGGGCCGGAGAAATCCGACCCGCCGATGCTTATCAAGAAGCGGATCGCTTAGAAACGGGTTTTCTCCCCCTTCTTTTTGTCTTCTATTCTAAACCTTTTCTGGTTGTCCTGTTCCGTTCGGGAGGATCTGTGATCCAGGCGGCATTCCGTTTTCGGCAGAGTCTCGTCGGTGAAGATATCGGTGACCGTTCTGGGACATTCTGCTTTTGCCAGTTCACCGGAATCAAGACAGATAGTAGTGGTGTAAATACCGGGCGGAACGGGGAACTCTTTGACCGGGATGGTATCGGTTACCGCCTTCATGAATGCGGTCCATACGGGCAGGGCTGTAGAGGCGCCGACCTCGCCCCTGGTAGTGCCGATCTTGGTTTTATCATCGAATCCAACCCAAACCCCGCATGTCAGCTGGGGGATGAATCCGATAAACCAGTTGTCGGTGAAGCCGTTGGTGGTGCCCGTCTTGCCTCCCGCAGGGCGTTTGAATCCTCTGAGGCGGGCACCGATACCGGTGCCATGATTTACCACCGTCTCGAGCATATTGGTGATGATATATGCGGTTTGTTCGGAGAGGACCTCCTCCTGATCCGCTTTCGTCTTTTCATATTCCACGAAACCATTTCGATCGACTATTTTCGTTATGTAGAATGGTTTTCTTAGGATCCCGCCGTTGGGAAAGATGGAAAAAGCCGGCACCATTTCCCACAGGGTCACCTCGGAGGAGCCGATTGCCAGCGATGGCACGGGATTTAAATACGATGTAATCCCCATTCTATGGGTATAATCGGCCACCTGCTGGGGCGTTACCAGGGGATCCATCATAAGCTTGATGGCCACGAGGTTTCTGGATGCCCTCAAACCATTGCGAATTGTCATTTCCCCCTTAAATGTCAGATCGAAATTGTCCGGGCGCCATTCTTCACCTCCCACGGTGAGAACGATGGGCGAATCGAGCAGCCGATCCGACGGTGAAAAGCCGTTATCTACGGCCGTGGTATAGACGAAAGGTTTGAAAGATGAACCTGGTTGTCTCAGCGCTTGCACCACCCGGTTAAATTTGCTGGTTTTGAAATCCTTTCCTCCTATAAATGCCAGGACCGCGCCGGTTTCGTTATCGATTGCGAGGAACATGCCCTGAAGTTGCTTATAAACACGGGTGCTATCCGGTCCGCCGAGCGTATCGGGAACCAGCATGGTGTAGTTCTCGTCGTCGGGTGGATAGAATTCCTCTAGCTCCGCCTGCCTTTTATTCAATTCCTCAAGAAGAGCGGCTTCCGCTATTTCCTGCATTTCCAGATCGAGAGTCGTGTGGATTGCCAGACCGGATGAGTAAAGCGCCTCCTCGCCGTATTCTTTGAAAATATGCTGGCGGACGAACTCCGTGAAATAGGGGGCCCTGGCGACCTTACCCTCACCCGGATTAATCTCCAGGGGCAGCTGTTGAAGGCTGTCGGACATGGATGCGGAAATTCTTCTGTAATCCACCATTGAATTGAGCACGATATTGCGCCTCTTGACCGCCCTGTCCGGATAGTCTAACGGCGAATACCTGCTGGGGGCTTTAAGCAGGCCTATCAATATGGCGGATTCCGACAATGTCAGATCCTGAGCATCCTTCGAGAAATATAATTGCGCCGCCGCCTGGATACCATAAGCTCCGGGGCCAAAGTAGCTGTGGTTGAGATACATCTGCAGTATTTCATTTTTGGAATAGGTTCGCTCGATCTTTAAAGCTGTTAAGGCCTCCTTAATCTTCCTGACAAAGGTCTTCTCACGGGTCAGGAATAAGGATCGAGCCAACTGCTGGGTAATCGTCGAGGCTCCCTCGGCTGTCAGGTCGAACTTCATTATATTGTGTATCGCCGCCCCCGCGATCCTCCTGGTATCTACACCCCAATGGCTGAAGAATTTTCTATCCTCGGTGGCCAGCAGACAATCGACCAGATAAGGGGGAATCTGATTAAACGGAATTAATATTCTCCTTTCAGTATAGTATTCCATTAATATATCGCCGTTTCTATCGTAAACTCGCGTTATCAGGTTTGGCTGTATATTATGGAGTTGAGCGGGAGACGGCAGGTCTTTCTGAAAAATTATAGAGGCGCTAATACCTATAAGGACCGTAAGTGCTATCAGACCGCCGCCCCGGTAGACGTATTTCATCCGCCCTGACGGCCTGTATCTGTATATCAAAGTCATAACTCTTTTGTAACCCCAGTCTGGACGGCTGTCAAGTTCAAAACGCTACTATTCCCTTGCAATAAGGCTCAACCTACGTTAATTTTATGACATAGATCGGAAAGGGTTCCAGATGTTTACGACAAAACCTGAGGAGCAGTTTGAACAGATTAAGCATGGCACGGTCGAGATTATCCGCGAGGAGGAGCTTCTGGAAAAACTCAAGTTCTCCTACAAGACCGGTAAGCCTCTGATTGTCAAGCAGGGGTTCGATCCCACAGCCCCGGATCTGCATATCGGCCACATGGTACCGATAAACAAGCTGAAAACGTTTCAGGATCTTGGCCATACGGCGGTCTTTTTAATCGGCGATTTCACAGGCATGATCGGCGATCCATCCGGGAGAATAACCACGCGCAGGGCTATGAGCAGGGAGGAAATAAACGAGAACGCCGAGACCTATAAGAAGCAGATTTTCAAGGTCTTAGATCCCGAAAAGACTGTCATAGATTTCAATTCCCGCTGGTGTTCCCCCATGAAGTTTGACGAAGTTTTATCACTCACTTCACATTATACGATCGCCAGACTATTGGAACGGGATGATTTCTCCAGGCGCTACTCAGAGGGTCGGCCCATAAGCATGCTGGAGTTTATGTATCCCCTTGTGCAGGGATATGATTCTGTGGCTTTAAAAGCCGATATTGAGCTTGGCGGGACCGATCAGAAATTCAACCTTCTCGTTGGACGGGATCTGCAGAGGGAATACGGACAGCAGCCCCAGGTGGTTATCACCATGCCGCTCCTGGTGGGCACCGACGGTGTAGAAAAGATGTCTAAGTCGCTGGGCAACTATATCGCCATTGAAGATCCGCCGGACCAGATCTACGGCAAAACCATGTCCATCCCCGATACTCTGGTTTATGATTATTTCAGGATGGCGACCGATGTCGATTCCAAAGAGCTCGCTTCAGTAAAGAGGCAACTCGAGTCGGATGATGTCAATCCCATGGAATTGAAAAAGAGGCTGGCCTGGAAACTTGTAGAGATCTATTATGACAGCGGCGATGCTGATAAAGCTCAGGTCAATTTCGAAAAACAATTTTCACGCAGGGAAACTCCCGATGAGATACCGGATCTGACCGTGGAATTCGACGAAAATAACGAAGCCTGGCTGCCGCGTGTTATCTTCGCTTCCGGTATGACAGGTTCCACCAGTGCGGCTATTCGATTGATGAAGCAGGGCGGTGTCAAAATCAACGGTAAGACCATTAAGGACAAGGCTTATAAGATATCGGCCAATGATGATATCATTATAAAGTTGGGGAAGAAGAACTATTTCAAGGTAGGCAGGAAGAACTAAGATGGAAATAACAGTTGATATAGATAATCTAAAAGCCCGTCTGGAAAAACTCCGGGGGTATCTTTGAGATAGAAAAGATCCGCTCCGATATTGAGAAGCTGGATCGGGAAACGCATGCCAATGACTTCTGGGACGACAACAAGAAGGCTCAGGGCATTCTTAAGAAATTAAGCTCCTTAAGACAGACCATATCCGACTGGGAAACCTTAAAGCGGGATATAGACGATACGGCCGAGCTTATATTGCTATCCGATACTGAAGGCGACGAGTCGATTCTAAATGAGATTTACTCCCATGCGGATGCGATCTCAAAGAAGCTCGAAGAGTTCGAATTCCGCAGTTTCCTCTCGAATGAGGAGGATCGGCTGGATGCCATTCTGGCCATACACCCCGGGGCGGGAGGTACCGAATCCCAGGACTGGGCCTCCATGCTTCTTAGAATGTATATGCGATGGGCCGAGGAACATGGTTTCCAGACCGATATGATGGATTACCAGACAGGCGAGGAGGCCGGAATCAAATCCGCCACGGTCGAGATCAAGGGCGATTATGCCTATGGATTCTTAAGATCCGAGTCCGGCGTCCACAGGCTGGTGAGGATCTCGCCATTCGATGCCAATAAAAGGCGGCATACCTCGTTCGCATCGGTCTTCGTTTACCCGGAGACTAACGAGGAAATCAATATTGAGATAAATCCGGACGATTTGAAAATCGACACCTATAGGGCCTCGGGCGCCGGCGGCCAGCATGTAAATAAGACATCATCGGCCGTCAGGATAACCCATGTTCCCACAAGCATCGTGGTGCAGTGCCAGAGCGAACGATCGCAGCACAAAAACCGCGATTCGGCCATGAAGGTCTTGAAGGCTCGGCTTTACCAGAGGGCGCTGGAGGAAGAGCGAGCCAAATTAGCCAAGGTCGAGGCATCGAAGAAGAAAATCGAATGGGGATCGCAGATACGGTCTTATGTTTTCCATCCCTATAACATGGTGAAGGATCACAGGACCAATCAGGAGACGTCCAATATCGGTGCCGTTATGGATGGCGATATCGATCAGTTTATTCGCGCTTTTCTGGCGCACAAGGATACCGATTAGAAGTCGAGAGATCGACAACATACGGAAATAGCAGAAAAACAGTCTTGCTCTGATGCTGGTTTCTGCTAAGTACGAGATCGTCTTCGTTATCCAAACCTGATAAGATGTAGTATCCTCGCCGCTTTATCCCTGTCATCCAATTGGACTTTATAAAAAAGGTCAAATTGCAACTTGCATATCTTGAACACCGTATGGTAAAATGTGACGATTTGAAAGTCGGCCGAATTGGAAAATGAATTTATGGTCAAATAAAAGAAAGGAGCGCCGCCGTGGAGTTCCAGGATAAGTGCCCGAATTGCGGCCACCCTCGCCGGGAGGGAGAATCGTTCTGCAGCAATTGCGGAAAACCGTTTGAGGAGTCGAAACCGGAAGGCCCGCCGCCGGAGCGACCGCCTGAGCAGCCATCGATGGCTCCACCGCCATCGCCCGAGAGAGAATACGTGGCCTGGGAGGACAGGGAGAATACAGGTTTTTTCGGCGGGCTCTGGCAGACATGGAAAGAATCGGTTTTTTATCCGAACAGGTTTTTTTCAGCCCTGCCACTCAAAGGCGGAATAGGAAGCCCGCTGCTATATGCGCTGATTGTTGGCTGGCTCGGCATAGCTGTCAGTCAGATATATGGGCTTTTATGGTCGGGCGCTTGGATGGGCATGATGTCTCATTATATGAGCGAAGCAGAATTTCTGTTTGGCGCCGGAATTCATGCTTTTCAAACCCTTGCGATTCTGATAGCGACTCTGGTTATTTTCACAATTGGTCTATTTATTAGCTCTGGAATTCTGCATCTACTATTCATGATTTTCGGATGGGCAAATCGGGATTTTGAAGCCACTTTCAGGGCAATCGCATATAGCCAGGGGGCAATGATTTGGTGCATAATACCTTTCTGTGGAAGTATGATAGGCTGGATCTGGGGGATTGTGCTGGCCATAATCGGTCTTAAACATATGCAAAAGACAACCGCTGGCCGCGCTGCCGTGGTATATTTCTTGCCGATAATTGTCTGTTGCTGTCTGGGAATTATCCTGGCAACGATAATCGCAGTAACGTTGACCGGATTCATGCAGGAGGTTATGGAGAGCGGACGTTATTATTAGATTAAAGCGATAGTCGGTTCATAACACGACGCCGTCTTGAAGTAAGAACCATATAAATGAGGATTTACCTTAAGAATAATTCCGCGGCTAAAAATATCCATATCATCTGGGGGCCGATGGCCCTGTTCTTTATTATTGCCGCAGGTTTTTTCAAGGATTTCCTCGATCTCTTACCACCATGTGTTTTCCATAAGGTCACAGAGGTGCCCTGCCTGACATGCGGCGCCACCCGATCTATCGTGGCCCTTTCACAGTTCGATTTTGTTTCCTCTTTTATTCTTAATCCGCTCACGCCGATATTTGTGATAGCGCTGGTAGCTTTTTCATCGATATCGCTATTTGGCTATATCTTCAAAAAAAGCGTCGTTCTGGAATTTTCGGTGGCGGAGAAAAGGGTTGCCAGGATTGGAATCGTCGCGTTGATAGCCGTTAACTGGATCTATCTAATAGCGGCCGATATCTAGGGCAAATCAAGCGAGCTATTGATATCTGTTGACCAATTTGCTATAATTGCAAATCTTTCTGGAACTCTGGCAACCTTTAAGGAGGTTTTGGGGCTTTAAATGAGGAAGGTTTTTCTGGCCGGAATAATTCAGGGCTCGAATAAAGACCGAGCGATCCATTCACAGCATTACCGAGAACGGATCAAATCGATCATCGGCAAAGTATGTCCGGAAGCGGCGGTTTATGACCCGTTGGATGGCCATCTGCAATCGGTCGATTACGATGACCAAAAGGGGAAAGAGACCTTTTCTGGTTCACTTGCAGAAATTGGC
This sequence comes from uncultured bacterium, assembly GCA_965555375.1. GTDB lineage: Bacteria > Zixibacteria > MSB-5A5 > UBA10806 > UBA10806 > CBDVBL01. The sequence continues at coordinate 7,455 of CBEWDL010000065.1, read as the reverse complement.
AATTGCGATCTTATGATCGCCTATCTGCCTGTGGCCTCCCTCGGGACGGCAATCGAGATCTGGGAGAGCTACAAAAGGGGAGTTCCCGTCTGGACCATCACTGGTATGAAAACCAACTGGGTGGTCCGGTTCTGTTCGGAGAAGATTTTCGAAGATATAGAATCGTTTGCGGATTATGTGGAAAAATCCCGCGCCGCAGCGTTGAGAGAGGACTGATATGCCCACCTATGAGTACAAATGTCGCGTTTGCGGAACAAGGTTTGAAGAATTCCAGCAGATAACCGATCCGCCCATATCCTCCTGTCCTCAATGCGAAGGGAAAGTTGAGAGATTGATCTCGGCCGGATCGGGATTGCTGTTCAAAGGCTCCGGCTTTTACATCACCGATTACCGCTCCGAGAGCTATAAGAAAGCGGCCGATAAGGAGAAACGGCCTGAACCTAAAGCCGACTCCTCATCGTCTAAAAAAGATGAAAAGTCAAAAGGCAAAACTCAGTCTAAGACAACTCCGGCAAGCTGACCGCAAGCCCCACCGATATCCAGACCCCGGCTTTCCCTTACGGTTACCGCATAGGTTCGGGGATACAGATACTCTTTGAACCTCTGAACGTCTTCTTCGTGGGGGATTCTAAACGGCAGCCCATCTGTAGGATTATATCGGATAAGATTTATCTTGCATGGTATACCATGTATCAACCTTACCAGCTTACGGGCATCATCTACCGAATCGGTAACCCCTCCCAGTAAAAGGTATTCGAGAATCACCCGCCTTCCCGAGAGCTCCGTATAGCGTTTCGCCTCGGCCATGATATCCCGCAGGTTGTTCTTTTGAGCCACGGGCATAATCTTTTTGCGAACCTCTTCATCCGCCGAATGGAGAGATATCGCAAGTCCTAGCTTGCCGGCCTGCGATACGAATCTTTTAAGAGCATGCACAACGCCTACTGTAGAAATGGTAATCCTTTTACGTGACAGGGAGGGGCCGCAGTCGTCGGATATAATTTCGCAGGTTTTGAACACATTCTTCAAATTTAGCGTCGGTTCTCCCATGCCCATGAAAACCACATTTGTAATTCTGCTATCCGAACGTTTTTGGACCTGAAGAAACTGATCGACTATTTCGCCGGCCGTTAGATTGCGTTTGAATCCCATCTGGCCGGTAGCGCAGAACTCGCATCCCAGGGAGCATCCAGCCTGGCTCGAAATGCATAAGGTAAGACGCCCATTCTCGGGTATGAGCACCGATTCAATATAAAAACCATCGTCGAGTCTGAAAAGAAACCTGGAAGAACCGTCGGAAGATTTGAGCACCCTGGAAACACCGAGTCTGCCTATAAACGATTTCTCATTCAATTTCGTTCTGAGCTTTTTCGAGAGGTTAGTCATTATATCGAAATCAACGGCGCCCTCCCGAAAGATCCAGCAGAATATCTGTTTCCCCCGGAAGGGCTCGAGACCCAGGGAAGATGCGAAACTTTCCAGCTCGGACCTGTCCATTTCCTTCAAGTTGGCTCTGTCCATCCCGCCAAAATTACAGCTTTATGCCAGGATTTCAACAACTTTCGGCTTGACCGGAGGGGGATATTTTTTTATGGTCGAGCGCATGCGAGTGGCGTTTGTGCAATTTGATCCGCAATTCGGCCGGATCTCCGATAATATCGAGAGAGCGACTTCCATGGTGGCATCCATCGACGCCGACCTCATTGTTCTGCCGGAACTATGTTTCTCGGGATATGCTTTCACCTCCAGAGCTGAAACCGCCTCCCTTGCGGAATCCATCCCTGATGGTTTCACAATGAAACATATGAAAGAACTCTCGGCCGGGCTTGGTTGCGGTATCGTGTACGGCTTCCCTGAGATTTGCGGACAAAGGTTGTATAATTCTTGCGCATTCGTCTCCCCGGAGGCCGATATCCGGGTTTATCGCAAGTTGCATCTATATTATTATGAGAAAGAATGGTTCGACGCTGGCGATAAGATGTTGAATGTTTTTGAATTCCGTGGTTGCCGGATCGGTATGATGATCTGTTACGACTGGATATATCCGGAGGTCGCCAGGACGCTGGCCCTTCGGGGGGCGCATCTGATATGCCATCCTGCCAATCTTGTGATGTCGTATTGCCAGAGCGCCATGATCACCCGCTGCCTGGAAAACCACATCTTCGCGGTTACGGCTAACCGGATAGGAATCGAGTCCCGGGGCGATTTCAATTTCGAGTTTACCGGTGAAAGCCAGATTCTATCAGCCACAGGTGAAATTCTCTATAGAGCATCAAAAAATAAAGAAGAATACGGGGTTGCCGATATAGATTTCAGAGCGAGCGAGAATAAGGTTATTAACTTAAAGAATAACCTGTGGGAAGATCGTCGCACCGAGTTTTACGGAATGGAGACAGATGACGAGAAAAAGTCATAAAATACTGGTAATAGACGACGAGCCGGAAATTACCGATATCGTTAAGGCATTCTTGACCAATGCCGGCTATCAGGTAAAGATTGAAAACTCCCCGGCCAATGCTGTTGAGATCACCAGGTCGTTCAAACCCGATCTGATCCTGCTTGATATTATGATGCCGGTTATGGATGGCTATGAGGTCTGCTCCGCCATCAAGAATAATGCAGATCTATCGGGCGTGCCGGTTCTGTTCCTTACGGGCAAAGACGCTGGCGATGATGACGGACGCAGTTTCGAATCCGGGGGAGATCTCTTCATTAAGAAACCATTTTCATGCGAACGATTGCTGCAGATGGTGAAGATGGTCTTGATATCGGTGGCGAAGTAATCTGATTCATGGATGTTGTAAGGCCGCGGAGAAGCCGCGGTTTTTTTGTTTGACCCTCCGATGAACCGCTAATATAATGCACAGATGAAGAGTCTAAAGATCGCTGTTGGCATATTAATATTTTCATCCTCCATTTCTCTCGCCGGGCTCCCCCGGCCATTAGGATGGGTTTCCGATTATGCCGGCCTGCTCGACAGGAGTAGTATCAATCAGATAACCGGTGTTCTGGCATCGATTAATGCCAGCACCGGCGCTGAGATTGCCATAATTACCCAGAATTCACTCGAAGAATACGGCGCTATCGAGGAGATGGCGCTGGCCTATCTCACCGGCTGGGGGGTCGGGCGAAAGGGGCAGGACAATGGTCTGGTGCTGATGATTGTTATGGACGAGGCTACCGGCTATCGGGCTTACCGGTTCGAGACCGGCTATGGGCTCGAAGGCGACCTTCCCGACGGTTTGCTGGGGCAGATAGCCCGGGAGGAGATCGTGCCCAGGTTCCAACAGGGTGATTATGGCGGTGGGATATTGGCGGCGGTGATCAGAGTCGGAGATATCCTCGGCGCCGATATGACGGTAACTCCTCCCCAGAAAACGGTAAAAAGAAGGGGGGGCATCGGATCGCTGGTTTTCATGGCGATTATTGCTATTCTGATACTTTCGGGACGCGGCCGTCGTTCCGGATTATTATGGCTTTTGCTGCTCGGGGCCATGGGAGGATCTCGTCGTTCCGGCGGAAGCTTCGGTGGTGGTGGGTTCGGCGGTGGCTTTGGAGGATTCGGAGGCGGTGGTGGAGGTGGTGGAGGCGCTACCGGAAGCTGGTAGCAGATATAAAAATTTTGAACATTTTATGGTGCAATGCACTATAATAGAGATATGAAGCTTATAAAAAGATACCGCAATCGCCGGCTTTACGACACCGAGCTGAAAAAGGCCATCACCATGGCCGATATCAAAGCGTATGTTCTCCAGGATATAGATTTGAAAATCATCGACAACGCATCAGGCCGGGATATCACGATAGCAGTGCTCTCCAGCATAGTCGGCGAGACCGCCGGGGACTTTAAAAAGTCGGGAATAAAGATTGTTAACGCAATTATCAAAAAAGGAGGAGTGGGAGCCATGGATATTTTGAAAAAACTCACGCTTGCCTCTATCGGCGCGGTCAACATGACCCGCGAGAAGATCGAGGAGATATTCGATGAGATGGTCAAAAGGGGTGAAATGACCGATGATGAGAAATCGCAGGCGATAAAGAATTTCGTCGAAAAATCGACCGACAGCGCCGGAAAATTAAAGGAACGGGTGGAGGAGATCGCCGGGAAGTTTGCGGAGAAATTCTCATCCAGATTCGACAATCAGATATCCAGCCTGGCGGAAAAGATTGAAAAACTTTCGGCGAAAGTTGCTGATCTGGAGAAAAAGATAAATAAGTAATGGCTGGATAGATCGGCCACAGCACCCCATCTTTTCAAAGAAATTATCTGATGGCGATCCGTATTGCGGTGCCATAGATATTTATGAGCTCTTTTAGCGGATTCACACAATCTGCAGAAATACTGATTGCCATGCGCATCCGGGCGAACCCGAAATTGGTTGACCATTACCTTATCAACCGTTAGAATTGCCGATGATAAGGCTGCTGTTTTCCTGGTTACTCTAAAGCGGAGCTTTTGCAGGATGACAATCCCCAGACCTGATCTGACATTAAGGAACATCCGGCGCTACCGGACGATAGCCCGGGTTTTCATAAAGCATGGTTTCGGTGAAACCGTGGACCGCCTGAATCTGGGACGGGCTTTAAAGTTTGGAAAACGTCTGTTCAGGAGAAAACCATCGGAGGAGATCTCATTTTCCGCACGCATACGGATAGCGCTGGAGGAACTGGGACCTACGTTCGTCAAGCTGGGGCAGGTCCTGTCCATGCGCCCGTTTCTGATCCCGTATGAGCTGGTGGTGGAGTTAAGCAAACTTCATGATCGGGTGGCGCCGATGAGTTGGGAGGCTGCCAGAGTGGCCATTGAGGAGAATCTCGGTTGCGAGATCGAAAGGGCTTTTGCATTTCTCGATCAACAACCCGTTGCTTCAGCCTCTCTCTCCCAGGTTCATAACGCCGAATTGCACGACGGCACAAAGGTCGTGGTTAAGATCCAGCGGCCGGGCATAAGAAAAACTATCGATGCCGACATGGTGATTCTCAGGGATATCGCCCGGCTCCTGGAAAAACATATCCCGGAAAGCAGGCAATACGAGCCTGTTGGCGTTATCGATGAGCTGGCTCGATCAACCCGTAAGGAAATCAACTTCCTGTACGAGGGTCGTAATATAGAGATATTCGCTCGAAATTTCAGAGACGACGACAGGGTTTTTGTGCCAAAGGTTTTCTGGGATTACACCACCAGACGGATGATCACGATGGAACGAATCGATGGTATCAAGATCACCAATATCGAAAAGCTGAAGGAATCCGGCATAGATCCGGCTGAGATTTGTCGCAAAGGCGGGGATATGGTTTTCCTGATGGTTTTCGAACACGGCTTCTTCCACGCCGATCCTCATCCCGGGAATCTTTTCGTAACCCCTGATGGCCGGATAGCTCCTGTGGATTATGGCATGGTGGGTGTGCTCTCGGGCTCGCAATTAAGCGAGCTCGGCGATATACTAACATCAGTTGTAACCAGCGATGCCCAATCGGTTGTTTATACCTTTTCCCGGGCCGGCATCCTGCCGGAATCTGTAAGTCAGCAGGCGCTGGAGGTGGATATCAGCGAGCTTTTAGTTCGATATCATAGAGTCCCTCTTGCTCAAATCGACATGGCTGTGTTGTTCGACGAGTTCTTCGAGATCGTTCACAGGCACGACCTGCGGATAAAATCTGAATTCATGGTCTTCGGTAAAGCGCTGGTGACTTATGAGGAGGTCGCCCGTCAGCTCGATCCCGGATACGATCTGATTAAGAGCGCTGCCCCGTATGTAAAAAAGCTGGCGCTTAAGAAAATCGCTTTTACCCAGATTCTAAGGGATCTGAGGATAGGGTTTGCCGAGCTACGCGATTTTATGACCAGGTTCCCTGCGGAGGCCCGTCAATTTGCCCGCAAGCTAAACAGGGGCGAGGCCAGGCTCGGACTTGAAATTCGTGGTCTCGACAGGCTGACAGTTGAACTGGATAGATCGACAAACCGATTGGCCTTCGCATTGGTCATTGCGGCCATTATCGTGGGGTCATCCCTGGTTTTAACTCTGGATGTAGGTATAAAAATTTACGGTCTTCCGCTATTGGGCCTAGTGGGATACTTATTCGCCGGCATCCTGGGGGCCGGTCTGGTGATCTCAATCCTTAGATCCGGTAAGCTGTAACCTGCTGGTATTTAACGTATTGCATTCGCCCAAATCTGAATCTCGGAACCTTAATCTGCTTGACTGTGTAATAGCATTAGATATATTAGGGCGGGAGGTAATTACGACGTATGTCGTTTGAGAATATTTCGGATAGAGAAAAGCAGATTCTAAAGGTCCTGATAGACCATTATATAACCACGGCTGAACCGGTAGCATCCAGGGTTTTGGCGAAGACGTATGATCTGGGGTTGTCGCCCGCCACCATCAGGAACACCATAAAGGACTTAGAAGAGATGGGATTAGTAAACCAGCCCCATACATCCGCTGGAAGGGTGCCCACTATCCAGGGATACCGGATGTATGTCGATTATCTTCTTCAGCCCGAAAAACTTTCGTACGTCGATCGGGAAAGAATCCGCAATGATATCAGCAAGGAGTACGTGGGAATAGACCAGGTGCTGGAGCAAACATCGCGAGTGCTGGGAAGTGTTTCCAGTCAACTTGGGGTTACCATCTCCCCGAAATTCGAATCCGGTATCATAACAAGGCTGGAATTGATTCCGGTTGCAGAGCGGCGGGGGCTGGTGGGGCTGGCAATGAAATCTGGTCTGGCGAAAACTGTGCTGCTGGAGGTGGAGACGGATCTTAGCCACGTTGCCCTTTTCGATACGGCAACGGTATTGAACGAAAGGCTCTGCGGCCTGACGATTGGTGAAATGAGGAAGACCATAAAAAGGCGTCTGGCTGAGCCAACCATGGGAGATCCACGTCTCATTAAGATGTTTATTGAATCGACCGAAATGCTTTTGAAATTCTCGGATCAGGCCGAGGTTCACCTGGGAGATGCTCGTTATATTTTGAGTCAGCCTGAATTCAAAGATCCCGCCAAGATCCGTGAGCTTTTCGATCTAATCGAAGAAAGACAAACCGTGTTTGAGTTGGTATCGCGGGCCGGCATAATGGAGGGGATAACCGTAACTATCGGCGTCGAAGGCGGCAAGAACGCTGATGAATCAGGGGATATCGAACAGTTATCGCTTTTGTCATCGACATATTCCGCCGGGAAATTTAAGGGTATCCTGGGGGTTATCGGTCCCACCAGGATGCCATATTCCAAATTGGTGGGGATAGTCGACTATACAGCCAAAAGGCTTTCCGAAATTTTATCCGAATAGATGCTTGACATCGTATATTGCCTCTCATAAAATGACAAACTTTATTGGATTGTGAAGGGGTAACGATGCCGAAGAAATTGCACCCGGCGGCCGAACTGGCTGCATATAAGACTGGATTATTGAAATCACCGGAGGCGGAAAAGGATAAGGAACGGTAT
>CBEWDL010000064.1:0-17744 GCA_965555375.1 uncultured bacterium | reverse complement strand
TCCAGCCATCGCTTCTGCAAAGCGTGTCGATCGTTTTTGCCGATCCGCCGTATAGAAAGCTGTATGGGGATAAATTGCTCTCGTTATTATCCTTGAAAAAATTCGCTTATAGTCGGATAATAGTCCTGGAGCATGAAAGCCAATGGAGCTACGGGGGATCGGAATTTGAGATCTTGAAAAGAATCAATTTCGGTGATACGTCCGTAAGCTTCCTGAGGGGAGTACGATGAGACTGATGGATGTTCGGCTCAAATGATCGGGAGAAAAGGAAACGGACCATGAAAGATACAGCGCTTTATCCGGGGACATTCGATCCTGTCACCCTGGGTCATATTGATATAATCGTGAGGGCCGCCGGGCTTTTTGACAGATTGGTGGTGGCTGTAGCCGAGAATCAGGAAAAACAATCTCTGTTCACGGTAAAAGAAAGGGTGGAATTATTGGAAAAATCTATTGGTGATATAGAGAGAACCACGATTACCTCCTTTAACGGATTGACGGCCAAGTTTGCCAAATCTATCGGCGCCGGGGCGATCATCCGCGGCCTGAGGGCCGTCTCTGATTTTGAATTTGAATTTCAGATGGCATTGATGAACAGGAAGATCGAACCCGACGTGGAAACCGTTTATCTGATGCCAACCGATAAATACTGCTATATATCATCATCTCTGGTCAAGGATATCGCCAAGAGGGGCGGGGAGATTTCATGCTTCGTTCCGCCGGCTGTGCAGGAGGCTCTAAAAAAACGATTTGCGCCCTGAATCATCGAATAAAGATCGCATACAATCTCAGCGGAGAAAGTTAATGGACGAGGAAATACGTGAAATATTAAAAGTGAGACGTGAGAAATTGCTGAAACTCAAGCAAAAGGATATCGATCCATTTCCGTTCAGATTCGAGCGAACTCACCTTTCCTCGGATGTAATATCGGATTTCGATGCCCTGGAAAAATCTAAAGGAAAGATTCGTATGGCCGGGCGAATCATTAGCTGGCGCGGTCATGGCAAGACCCTTTTCGCTCACCTGCAGGATAGGGCCGGCAAGATTCAGATCTACCTACGCCGGGACGATGTCGGGGCGGAATTATTCGAAGATTTTTCGCTTTTCGATCTCGGCGATATAATAGGTGTGGAGGGTAGTGTATTCAGAACCAAAACCGGAGAGATCACCATACGCGTATCGATCTTCCAAATACTGGCCAAATCGCTTCAGCCGTTGCCGGAAAAATGGCACGGCTTGCAGGATAAGGAGATCCGGTATCGACGTAGGTATCTCGACTTGATCGTCAATCCCGAGGTGGTAAAGACATTCAAAAAACGCACCCGGATTATCAAAAGTGTCCGCCAATTCTTGGACGAACGCGGATTCCTGGAGGTGGAGACACCCGCCTTGCAGGTGTTATATGGCGGCGCTAACGCTCGTCCGTTCAAAACCCATATCAATGCGCTTGATCTGGATATGTACCTTCGCATAGCCGACGAGCTTTATCTAAAAAGATTGATCATCGGCGGAATGGAAAGGGTTTATGAAATCTGTAAGGATTTCCGCAACGAGGGCATAGATAAAAATCATAATCCCGAATTCACCATGCTTGAATTCTACTGGGCTTACGCTGATTACAAAGATCTGATGGGTCTGGCTGAGGAAATGATGTTCAAAATCGCTATGGATGTCCTCCAGGCTGATGAGCTTAAGCTCGCCGACCGGGAAATTTCTCTTAAACCGCCGTTCAGGCGAGTTTCTTTTTTTGATGCCGCAAAAGACATTCTCGGAAGAGAGATAATCGATCTCTCCGAGAGCGAGCTTAAAGCGCTGGCCAAAGAAAAAGGGCTTGATATCGAGGGGATCAACGGCCGCGGGGCTGTCCTGGATGAGATTTCAAGAGAGTTTATCGAACCGACCCTGTTTCAGCCTACATTTTTGTTGGATTACCCGGTGGAACTTTCACCCCTGGCGAAGAGACATCGCAGCGATGCGCGATTGGCCGAACGTTTCGAGCTCTTTATCGGGGGAGTGGAATTCGGCAACGGCTTTTCGGAGTTGAATGATCCGGACGATCAGAGGCAGCGATTCGAAGCGCAGGCCACTATGAGAAGATCGGGCGATCTGGAGGCGCATCCAATCGATGAGGATTTCATCCTTGCCTTAGAACATGGCATGCCCCCGACAGCCGGGTATGGACTCGGTATCGACCGCCTGGTGATGCTCCTGACCGGCAACAGCTCGATACGCGATGTCATTTTCTTTCCCATCATGAGGCCGGAGCACATGAATTCGAATGATCCTCAGCTGGAAGATAGTTAATCGATGTCGCTTGAGTTTTTTATAGCCAGGAGATATTTTACCTCCCGGCACCGCCAGGGCTTTCTTTCCCTCCTGGGATTCATATCTATCTCGGTAGTCGTGCTTTCCACCGCCTCTCTGATTATAGTCCTGTCGGTCATGAATGGTTTCGAAATGGAAGTCAGAAGCAGGATTATAGGCACTATGGCGCATATTATGGTCAGTTCTCGTTTATCCGGAGCAATGGAGAATTGGGATGAGTTGCAACAGCAGATTCGCAGTATCGAAGGCGTGCTGGCCACAAGCCCGGTGGTGATTGAAAAATCGGCCATATCATCAAAATATGAGACCGACGGTATAGTTGTGCGGGGTATCTTGCCCGAGGAGGAGAGCGCCGTCACAGAGATAGCTGAATACCTGATCACAAAAGAATTGACGTTCGAAACGCCGGATGAAAAATTCACCGGCGTCTGGCTTGGAATTAATCTGGCAAACAGATTAAACGTTACCATAAACGATAAGGTAAGGCTGTATTCTCTGAGGGATGTGGAAAGCGGCCTGACCGGTTTCTCCCCCAAGATCAAGCAATGTATGCTGACCGGAATAGTGGAAACTGGCATGTCAACGTACGATGATAATTTCGTTTATATGCCCCTGGAAGCGGCCCAGGAATTGTTTGATCTCGGCCAGGCGGTGACTACGATCGAGGTTAAAACGACGGATTTTTATACGGCCTATCGGACGGCTGAGAAGATTCAGGAACTGTTGGGGTATAGATATGACGCTATAGACTGGAAGGATTTCAATCGCAATCTGTTCTCGTGGATGACGCTGGAGAAATGGATGATGTTTCTGGTTCTTATGCTTTTTGTCCTCGTAGCGGCAAGCAATATAATAGCGCTTCTTATAATGATGGTGCTCGCTAAGAGAGTTGATATCGGTATGCTTATGGCGTTCGGCCTGTCGAAAACCAGACTAAAAAAGATTTTTGCATATCAGGGTTTGATTATCGGTCTGATCGGTGGGTTATTGGGGGTTACTCTGGGCTTGACATTGCTGCTCATCCAGAAAAAATATTCCTTAATATCCCTGCCCAGCGATATATATTTCATATCGGCTCTGCCGGTGGAGATCAGGGTCCTGGATTTTATCCTGATTTTTATTCTGGCAGCCTTGATTGGCCTTCTGTTTTCGATCTATCCGGCCGTGAGGGCGTCCCGCCTGGATCCTGTTGAGATTATCCGCTATGAATGAGAACGATGTTGCAGAGGTCTTAAATTAAATGCTTCTGGATGCCGAAAACATATTCAAGAAGTTCCGTTCAGGTGATGGTTATCTCGAGGTTCTGAATGGAGCGAGTCTTAATCTGGAGCCAGAATCGCTGGCAATCCTTTCGGGACCATCGGGTTCCGGGAAGAGCACTCTCCTGTATATTCTGGGTGGACTGGAGAAGCCTGATAGCGGCAGAGTGAAGTTCAGGGGAAAATCTGTCTGGGATTACAGCCCGGATCGTCTGGAAGGGTTCAGGAGTAGAAATATCGGATTTGTCTTCCAAATGCACTACCTGATGCCGGATTTCACGGCTCTGGAAAATGTGATGATCCCCGCCATGATAAATAACCTGCCGCATAAGCAGACTCTGGAAAGGGCGGAGTTGTTGCTGTCGGAATTGTCGATATTCGAGAGGAAAGATCATTATCCCAACCAGTTATCCGGTGGAGAGCAACAGAGAACAGCCATCGCCCGGGCATTGATTAACTCGCCGGAGCTTATTTTCGCTGATGAACCTTCGGGAAATCTCGATAGAGAAAACGCTGATGCTCTCTTAAAGTTATTTCACAAACTTGTCGAAACCACTGGTGTAAGCATCTTGATCGCCACCCACGACGAGAAAGTGGCCGAAATGGGTCAGGTGAGGTTCCGGTTAACAGCGGGAAAAATAGAGAGTTAGTGAGGTCAAAATCACTTGCAGTGCCTCTGGATATCAGGGTATATTAATGGGGAACAGACTGTTGCGGCGTTACGTTTTAAAGAATGAGGGAGATACGGATGCTTTGCCAGGATTGTAATAAGAACGAATCCACGGTTCACTTGACTCAGATAGTCAACAACAAAAAAGTTGTGCTGAACCTGTGCAAGGATTGCGCCGAAAAACGTGGATTCCATTCCCCTTTCGAGAATATGCCGTTTCCGCTGGCTGAATTTGTAACCGGAATGGTGGGGATTGGTAAAAGTGCCCCGGCGAGACCCGGAAAAAAACCCGGGAAACCAAAGAAATGTCCATTTTGCGGAATGTCATTTGAGGATTTTGGCAAGGTGGGGCGCCTGGGGTGCGGCAAATGCTATTCCACGTTCAGGAACGATCTCACCGACCTTATGCGAAAAATTCATGGGTCATGTGAGCATCGTGGCAAGATCCCGGCTGGAACCAGCAACGCTATGAAGCCGGTGCGCGAAGAAAGACTCTTAAGGGAGGAGCTTAAGAGAGCTATCGAAAAAGAGGATTTCGAAAAGGCGGCCGAGTTGCGCGATAAGATAAACGAACTTGCCAGCAAGGTGTAGGTTGAATCTTATGTCTTTAGCGATGATTGATGAAATGGCGGCAAAACCGGCCCCCTGGTTGAGCGGCGAAGGTCCGGATTCGTTTGCGGTGCTTTCATCGAGGATCAGGCTGGCCAGGAATATTTCAGAGTTCCCCTTTCCCCCCGCAGCCGGAACTGATGTAAGGGAGAAATTAATAGATTACGTCTCCGCCGCCTTCGATAAAATACCGGTGCTCAAAAACGGCAGCTTCTATCGATCGGCCGATATCGATCCGATGAATCAGAAATTCCTCGTCGAACGGCATCTTATCTCCCCGGAGTTTATGAGAGACGGAATCGGGAGAGGCCTCTATATCGACGATCAGGAGAAAATCTCTGTCATGGTCAACGAAGAGGACCATTTAAGGTTGCAGGTGATCTCTTCCGGTATGTCGCTTGCGGATTGCTGGGAAGATGCAAACAAGGTCGAGTCCGATCTGGCGGGGATAGTCGAATTCGATTTTAATGATACCTTCGGGTATCTGACCTCATGCCCTACAAACGTGGGGACAGGTCTCAGAGCATCGATACTGATCCATCTACCCGCTCTGGTCTTGACCCGTAAGATCGACGATGTTATCGGCAGAATCTCGAAGGTCGGTTTAATGGTTCGCGGGTTCTATGGCGAGGGGACGGACGTTCTGGGCAATCTCTTCCAGATATCGAATCAGACTACTTTGGGACGAACTGAAGAGGAGATCATAGATTCGCTGGCCAAAGTGTCCTCGCAGATTCTGGAGTATGAAAAGAGCGCACAGGAGACCTTGATGAAGGACGCCCCGGAACAGATCGAGGATAAGGTCTGGCGTTCATACGGTATTTTGAATAACGCCCGGGTTCTGACATCCAACGAGGTCATGAATCTGCTTTCAGCCCTGCGGCTGGGGTTGTCCCTTGAATTGACCGATAAGATAACTTATAAGGAATTGAACGAATTGATGATAATGACTCAGCCGGCGCATCTGCAAAAGCTTGTGGGTCGTGAGATGGGTAATACCGAACGCGATATGATCCGGGCTAATCTGGTGAGAGAGCGACTTGGCGGAAGTGGGAAATCTTAGTGTTTTGCAAAAGAGGTGTATGCGATGAACGAGATGTTCACCGAGAGAGCTCGTAAAGCGATTGAGTACGCCCGGGACGAAGCAGCCAGGCTCAAGCATGATTATATCGGAACCGAGCACTTGCTTCTGGGCCTGGTTCGTCTGGGGGAAGGGCTTGCGGCCGAGATTCTAAACAATATCGGTATAGATATGAATGAGTTGAAAGCGTCTGTCGAAGAGATGGTGCAGCCATCCGGCGGCACCATGCAGATGGGGCAATTGCCCTTGACCGCCCGCGCCAAGAAGACGCTGGAGGTTTCGGGAAACGAAGCTCGTGCCCTGAAATCGAAAGATATCGATACCCAGCATATCCTGCTGGCTTTATTGAAAGATGAGGAAGGCGTGGCCGCTCAGGTTATGTCCATGTACGACGTGGATTACAAGGAGGTTTACGAGGAGCTTCGCAACGTTCAGTCGGGTAAGCCCTCGGCCTTCGGCCGCAAGCGCAAAAAATCCAAAACCCCGGCTCTGGATCATTTCGGGCGCGATCTAACCGAGCTTGCCCGTAAAGGGCAGCTCGATCCGATTATTGGCCGTGACGATGAAATCGAGCGGGTAACGCAGATCCTTTCACGCCGTAAGAAAAATAATCCGGTGCTGATCGGCGAGCCGGGAGTCGGAAAGACAGCCATCGCAGAGGGCCTGGCCCAGAGGATTGTCGTGGGTAAGGTGCCGGAGATTCTGGAGGGTCGAAGGATCGTCACCCTCGATATGGCATCCCTGGTCGCCGGAACCAAATATCGCGGTCAGTTCGAAGAGCGGCTCAAAGCGGTCATGAACGAGATTCTCAGTTCAAGAGACGTTATCATTTTCATTGATGAGCTGCATACTATCGTCGGGGCCGGTGGGGCCGAGGGATCCCTCGATGCATCCAATATCTTTAAACCTGCTCTTTCAAGAGGCGAACTGCAGTGTATCGGGGCTACCACGTTGAATGAATATCGCAAGTATATCGAAAAGGACGGAGCGCTGGATAGACGATTCCAGACGGTGATGATCGATCCGCCATCGACCGCCGATACTATCGAAATCCTGAAGGGACTTAGATCCAGGTATGAGGAGCATCACAAGGTAACCATTACCGATGAGGCGATCCTGGCGGCCGTGACTCTCTCCGACAGGTATATTTCAGGCAAGTTCCAGCCCGATAAGGCGATCGATGTTGTAGACGAGACCGGCTCGCGGGCCCATCTTTCCGCATACACCAAACCGGATACTTTTGCCCAGCTCGAGGATGAGATCACCGAGCTGTCCAAGCAGAAGGAGGCCGCGGTCAAAAGCCAGGAATTCGAACGGGCCGCCCAGCTTCGCGATAGCATAAAGTTCAAAAAGGAAGAGTATGAAAAGCTAAAACAGGAGTGGGAGGAGAAGAGGAACAGAGAGAAAATCGAGTTGAAAGAGGATGATATCGCTGTCGTCATCTCTAAAATGACCGGTATTCCGCTGTTCAAACTTGAGGAAAAAGAATCGAAAAAACTCCTTCGGATGGAGGAGGATCTTTCCCGGAGGGTGGTCGGGCAGGAGGAGGCCCTTAACGCTATTGCCAAAGCCATCAGGAGGACCAGAGCCGGCCTGAAAGACCCCCATCGGCCCATCGGTTCATTTATCTTCCTCGGCCCGACAGGCGTCGGCAAGACCGAGCTGGGTAAAGCTCTTTCCGAGTTCCTGTTCGAGGATGAGGAATCTCTGGTGCGGATAGATATGTCCGAATATATGGAGAAGTTTGCAGTATCACGTTTGATAGGCGCTCCCCCCGGCTATGTAGGATATGAAGAAGGTGGCCAATTGACCGAAAAGGTTCGCCGCAAACCCTATTCGGTTGTTCTGCTGGATGAGATTGAAAAAGCACATCCGGAGGTCTTCAATATACTGCTGCAACTCCTCGACGAGGGGCAGTTGACCGATTCCTTCGGGCGCAAGGTTGATTTCAGGAACACCGTAGTGATTATGACCTCCAATATGGGCACGCGTCAGGCCAGAACCGGTAAGTCTTTGGGATTCCAGAAGGATGACGCTAAAACAGATTACGACAAGATGAAGGAACGAATCCTTGATGAGATGAAACGAACCTTCAATCCCGAGTTGATAAACAGGATAGACGAGACGGTTATTTTTCATCCTCTCAACAGAGAGCATATCCTCGAAATTGTAGATATCCTGATGGCCGATCTGGCCAAGAGGTTAGAGGAGAAAAACATCACTATCGAGCTCCAGCAGGACGCCAAAGAATTTCTGGCTGATAAGGGCTGGGATCCGACATTCGGAGCCAGGCCGCTGAAACGTTCACTCCAGAAATATCTCGAAGACCCGCTTGCCGAGGAGATGCTGAGAAGTGAGCATACCGTCAATTGTGTTGTTACAGTTTCTAAGGAGCAGAACGAGGACAGACTTGCCTTCGATATCAAAGCAACTTCAAAGACAGATAAGGCAAAGGCGCAGGAATCCAATGCCTCCGGTTGAGATATAGTGAATTCTGCCCGGCATCGAGATTGTCGATGTCGGGTTTCTTTTTATGATAGACGATAGCTGCGCATCTGCAGTCGATTTGGAGCAGAGTGGCTGAATATGAATAGCATGGCTGAGCGCCTATATTGCTCTGTTGATCGTAACGATTAATATTGGATCAGACTATCGAATAATTAGAAAGAAGACTTGACAGAACGAAATGAAAATGTAAATTATGCACTTTAAGAAAGGGGAATGTAGTGGCACACAAAAAGGGGCTCGGTTCAACGAAGAACGGGCGCGACTCGCATGGTCAACGGCTGGGCGTTAAGGCCTACGGGGGCCAGCGGGTAACCGCGGGTTCTATAATCGTGCGCCAGCGTGGAACCAATATCCATCCCGGTATGAACGTCGGTCACGCCAAGGATAATACTCTATTTGCCCTGGTTGACGGCAAGGTTCAGTTTCAGCGTAAGGGCCGGGATAAAAAACTGGTCTCGATTATTTCGTAAAACCACCCCGCGTAACGGCGCGGGGTTTGTTGTAGCTGCGGATGTGAATTAAATCACATGATCTTTAAAAGCTAATTTAAGATGGCTAAGTCCCCCAGGAAAATAGGATTACTCATCACGGGCGGCAATCCCTGGGAGATCGTTTTTAGTATACTGCACCTTGAAAAACTGAAATTCTTAAAACTCCCCATTGCAATAGATATTGATAGTTTCCCGGCTTATGCTGTGGAATTGGAAGAAGAGCTTTCTCGCCTGACGCCGATCAAAATCGAAAAAGTAAAAGCAACCGAGATAGATGCGGTTATCATACCAGGTGGTATGCGTCTTTTTACGGGGCTCTGCGATTTTGAAACGGCCGGCGATACCGTGAAAGTTGACGATAGGCTGAAGACTCTGCTAAAAGGGATCTATCGTCTCGAAAAACCTATAGGCGCATTCGGGCCGGCGGTCTTGCTGCTGGCAAAAGCGCTCCAGGGGATAACCAGGTCGGGGCCCGTAGTAACCGTCGGCAACGATCCCAGGCTCCAGGCGGGGATAGAGAAAAGCGGGGCTCAAGCCGTGGTTACGCGTCCTGGCGAGGTTGTTCTTGATGAAACCAACAAACTGGTAACATCCGGAGGAGAACATGGCACCAAGAGGATTGTCGAAGTCAACGCTGCCTGTGAGAATCTCCTTTCCGGTCTGACCGAATTAATGGGAGATAGGAAGTAACTATGAGAGATGTCGATGTTGGCGAAATCACGAGCGCCGTCAAAAACCTTTCCATGGAGACTAATTATTATCTGGGCGATGATGTGATCAAGGCGCTCAGCGTGGCCGCCGAAAAGGAAGAATCTCCCCTCGGAAAGGAGATTATAAACCAGATTCTGGAGAATGCCATAATCGCCAAAACGGAGGATATTCCTCTATGCCAGGACACCGGCCTTTCCACTGTCTTTGTCGAATTGGGACAGGAGGTGCATCTTGCGGGCGGCGGCTTGGAGGAGGCGATTCAGGAGGGAATCCGACAGGGTTACGGCGAGGGTTACCTGAGAAAATCGATGGTCGAGGATCCGCTTCGACGGAAAAACACCGGCGACAACACTCCGGCAGTCATCTCGCTCAGGATCGTCCCCGGTGATAAGATCAAGATCACAATGCTTCCCAAGGGCGGCGGATCGGAGAATATGAGCACTACAAAGATACTTAAACCGGCAGACGGTGAGGCCGGAGTGAAAGATTTCGTGGTGGAGACCGTCAGGATCGCTGGCGGAAATCCCTGCCCGCCGATTATCGTTGGAATAGGCATCGGGGGCTCTTTCGATAAATGCGCCCATATCGCCAAGCGGGCGCTTCTTCGCAGAGTTGGCAGCGTGCATTCCGATCCCTATTACGCCGATATGGAAAAGGAGCTCCTTGAGAGAATCAACAACACTGGAATCGGGCCGATGGGGCTTGGCGGAAGGAGCACGGCTCTGGCGGTTCATATCGAAACGCATCCCTGCCATATCGCCAGTCTTCCGGTTGCGGTTAACACGCAATGTCATTCAGCTCGCCACAAAGAAATCGTTATCTAAGGAGATTATCAATATGGAAGCGATAAAATTGATTCCGCCGTTAAAGGACGAGGATATAAAAAAACTCCGTTCAGGCCAGAAGGCTATCATAACGGGATACATTTACACCGCCCGTGACGCCGCTCATAAGAAGCTAGTGGAGTTAATCGAAAAAGGGGAGAGCCTCCCTTTCGATCCCACCGGGCAGATAATCTATTTTGTCGGCCCCACTCCGGCGAGGCCGGGGCAGGTTATAGGCTCAGCCGGACCGACGACATCCGGCAGGATGAACAAATATTCGCCCGTTCTACTGAAAGCCGGTTTGAAGGGAATGATCGGCAAAGGCGAAATGGGTTCCGAAGTGAATAAAGCCTTACAAGAATATAAAGGTGTCTATTTCGTGGCTACCGGTGGAGCCGGAGCGCTTATCGCCAAAAAGATTTCCGAATCGGAGATAGTTGCATATGAGGAATTGGGGCCGGAGGCGATTCGACGATTGAAAGTCACAGATTTCCCGGTGATTGTCGCCCAGGATTGCTACGGGGGAAACCTGTTCACAGAAGGAGTTGAAAAATACAGGAGATGATGCGGTTATCTCCGGATCTTAATGTGGTTGTGAAAAACAATTATTCCCGTCTAAGATTTTACTCTCGCATTATTCTGAATTTACCCTGGGGAAAGGCTACGTCTATGAATCTCTGCCGATTCGACGTTGGCCTCAGCCGAATCCTTGCAGGAGGCGTTAAATGAATCGAACAATCCCAGCCAGAAGCGTATTATTCTGGCTGCTTCAAAGAGTAACCGGTCTGTTTTTAGCGATCTTTTTATTTACTCACGTGAAAGTGCTCCACTGGGATTTTGATTTTACGACTCAGGGCTTGTTGGATTTCACTTTCGTGATAGACCGGCTTCAGGGAAACGTGGGCTGGTCTATATTTTACTTTCTGTTTATCATCTCGGCTTTGTTCCATGGGCTGAATGGCCTCTGGGCTGTTGTGCTCGATTTTAGACCGTCAAAAATAGTCCAGCAGGTGTGGTTGGCGGCATTATGGGCGGCGGGTGTCCTGGCGGCATACTACGGTATCACCACCCTGAGCGCATTCTTCAGAGGGGGGGCGGCATGAAGATCATAGACGCATTCAGGGGCACCGCGGATGATGTCAGACTCAATCCAAACGTTGGCACCTGGTCCTGGCTCCTTCATCGCTTAACGGGACTCCTTCTTTTATTTTACCTGTTTATTCATCTCTGGGTAATAGGGTCGGCGAACAGTGGCCGGGAAGCGTTCGATGCCCGTCTGCAATCCGTTCAAACGCCGCTTTTCCATTTCCTGGAAATCGGCCTGATTCTTGTTGTCTTTTACCACATGGTAAATGGCATCGTTATAGCTTTGATGGACTTTGCGGATATTTCAGGAAAACATAAGATCCTGGTTACGGTTATGGTAACGGTGTTTGCAATCCTGGCCATCATTACCTTCGCCGTGATGTTACCGCGGGTATTTGGCTCCCATCCAGTGACGGGGGGGCGCATATGATTTTTCACGATGTGGTTGTGGTAGGCGGTGGTCTGGCCGGCATGAGGGCTGCCATAGAAGCCGCTTCGGGTGGAGCCAATGTTGCCCTGATCTCAAAGGTTCATGCCCTGAGGTCTCATTCCGGCGCCGCGCAGGGTGGAATCAATGCGGCGCTGACCAACAATCCGGATTCCAGCGATGATTCTCCGGAAAGACACGCTTACGATACGATTAAGGGCTCTGATTTCCTCGCGGATCAGCAAGTGGCTATCACTATGACATCCGATGCTCCCGGTGTGATCTATGAAATGGAGCATTGGGGCTGCCCCTTTTCGAGGATGGATAACGGCAAAATCGCCCAACGTCCATTTGGCGGAGCCGGCTATCCGAGGACGTGTTATGGAGCTGACAAAACCGGGCTGTATCTGCTGCATACGCTTTATGAACAAACCGTCCGGCTTAATACACGTTACTATGAGGAGTGGATTGTTCTCCAGTTGGCAATCGATGATTCCGGTGTCTGTAAGGGCATGGTTGCCTTGAACATCCCCGACGGTACTCTGGAGATGATAGGCGCCAATGCGGTAATCTTCGCCACCGGCGGCTCCGGCAGGATGTATGGAAACACAACCAACGCTCATATCTCAACAGCCTTAGGTCTGGCAATACCCTATTGGGCGGGGATTCCTCTCAAGGATATGGAGTTCATTCAGTTCCACCCGACCGGCCTGTTCAAGTCCAATATCCTGATGACGGAGGGGTGCCGCGGCGAAGGTGGTTACCTGGTCAATGCCGAGGGCGAGCGTTTCATGAAACGCTACGTCTCCGAAAAAGTGATGGAACTGGCTCCACGAGATATCGTCAGCCGTTCCATCGCCACGGAAATCGAGCAAGGACGGGGGTTTGAAGGCGGCTATGTTTATCTCGATCTGAGACATCTCGGCAAAGAGAAGATACTCGAACGTCTTCCCGGCATTCGCGAGATTTGCCTCGATTTCGCCGGCTTAGACCCGATTGAAAAGCCTATCCCTATCAATCCGGCGATGCATTACACCATGGGCGGAATCGATTGCAATGACGACGGCGAAACGAAATCTCCCGGATTTTATGCGGCAGGGGAATGTTCATGTATATCGGTTCACGGCGCCAACAGGCTCGGCGGTAATTCGCTTCTGGAGACAATTGTATTCGGCAGAAGAGTAGGAGCGGCGGCAGCCAATTATATCAAGAGCCTGAACAAGGTGGTTGACGATGCAACCCTGAATAAAGCCAGGGGAAAAATCGAGGGTCGAATTGCCGCGATCTCCAATCCCGCAGGCACGGAGAACCCATACAAAATCAAAGACGAACTGCAATTAATGATGCCGAAGAATGTCGGGATCTTTCGAACCGGTAATGAGTTAGAGGAAGGACTTGAATCTATACATGACTTAAAGGAACGGTTTAAGAATATCAGGCCGCCGACGAAAACTCGTGCCTTCAATATGGACAAGGTCTGGATTCTGGAGTTGTCGGGCAATCTCGATGTTGCCGAATTGGTTTGTACCGGCGCCATTCGACGTACCGAAAGCCGGGGAGCGCATTTCAGAAGGGATTATGACAAGCGTGACGACGATAACTGGCTGCATCACACTTTGGCAACCTACACGCCGTCGGGGCCGGAGTTTTCCACCAGTGAGGTCGATCTCTCTAAATATCCTCCGGAGGAAAGGAAGTATTAATATGGCCAGATCATTTAAGATTTTCAGGTTCGATCCCGATAACGGCCGGGAACCCCACTTCCAGACCTTTCAGGTGGAAGCCACGGAAGGAATGACGGTTCTGGAGGGGATTTTCTGGATTCTTGAGAATGTGGACCCTTCGCTGGCTTTCAGATGCAGTTGCCGGGAGGCCAATTGCGGCTCCTGCGCCGTGCATATCAATGGCAAATATCGCTTAGCCTGCAATACGCAGATCGACACGCTCAAAGATCCAATTACGCTCCGTCCCCTGTCTCATCTTCGGGTGCTCAAAGACCTGGTGGTCGATATGAAACCGTTCTGGGATAATTATGAGAAAATCAGGCCTTATCTTATCCCCAGGGAAAAACCGCCGGAGAAGGAATATTATCAGTCGGCTGAGGATCGAAAGAAGATAGACCATCATATCGACTGCATTCTCTGCGGGGCCTGCTATGGCTCATGCCCTGTGGCTTACGGCGATCCCGATTATCTCGGGCCGCACGCCCTTTTGAAGACTTTGAGATTTGTCGATGATTCCCGGGACGGCGCTGACGATGAGAGGCTTGCTATGGTGGCCTCCGATGTTGGAGTCTTCCGTTGCCATACCATCTTCAATTGCCAGATCGTTTGCCCCAAGGATCTCAATCCTACCGGCGCCATAAGTAAGCTGAAGAACAAGATCATCGTCAAGAAATATCCGTTCCTCAAATTCCTGGTAAGGACGTAGAAAAGTAGGCTAAATAGGTGGTTGGCGTGCGTCCTCGCGCGCCAACTCTGATGCCTTGTAGCGAGTCACGGCTTGCCGTGAGCGCTAAGGCGAATCATCCACGTTGTAATCGTTTGCCTGCGAGTCATGGCTTGCCATGACCGCCCATAGCCTTGATGCGGGGAGACAAGCTCCCCGCCTACATTCCGGATATTCTTTCCGTAGGGGCGTTTGAAAAAACGCCCTTTTGCCACGACGGGCGTTCAATTGAACGCCCCTACTGGTCTTCCCCCGTCTCGAAATCCTTCGGCTCTGCCGGCCTGACCATAAGCTGCTTCTCCCGCTCGACTATCACCTTACCCGGCGGGAATTTCTTAGGCTTGCGGACGTATTTCACCTGTGTATAGATCACCGGAACCTTCGATGATTTTCTGGCTTTAGAGAAATAAGCCGCCAGCGAGGCCGCCTCCAGGAGCGTCTGCTTATCGGGGATCGAATTTTTCGACGGCACCCTTAAAACGGTATGCGAACCGGCCGCCTGCCAGGCATGAAACCAATAGTCGTCCCTGGAAGCAATTTCCAGAGTTAACTTATCATTGTCTCTATTCGATTTGCCGATTAAGATTTCCCAGCCACAGGAGGCCTGGAACATTCTGTAGGGTTTGCGCCTCGGGATCTGTTTCTTAAGCGAAGCTCTTGCTCTGGTGGGGATCAGTTTTTGCAGTTCGTTTTCAAGGTTGTCGGCGTCCTCATAGAAACGTGCCTCTATGACCTCCAGCGCGCCTAATTTTCGCTTGGTTTCCGTTAGCCTTCGTTTCAGCGTCTTTCGAGACGATACCGATTTTTTGTATTTTTTAAAATAATCCTCGGCGTTTGCGGCCTGCGATTTCGACGGATCCAAATCTATCTCAATATATTCCGGTGAGGAACTCTCCAGGTTTTTCAGCCTTACTTTCTTTGCCCCCTTTTCGATATCGCCGATATTTGCCAGGATCAAATCTCCGGATAATTTGAACCTTGCGGCATCCTCCGCGCTTTCAAGCTCCTTTTCGATAGCCGCCATTTTTTTCTTTTGACGATCCACCTCTGCCGATAGAATTTTCTGAAGCGGTTTTAGCCTCTGGCTTTCTTCATCCCCTTCAACCGCTTCCCTGTAATAAGCTTCATACATTGAAAGAGCGGAATCATATCTTCTGGCTGTTTCATCGGCCTCCAGCTCCGGCTCGACCAGGGAATATCCGACAACTTCGCCGTCCGAACTGATTACCCATGCCGGCCCCGGCGTTGTGGCTCGATTTGCGTAATCTCGTAAGGCTTCTATTGCATGGCCTGGATCCTTCGCCAAATCTGAGGAGAGATTGTGAATGTCTCTCCGGTTCAGTCCGTAGAATTCGCGGGTGATATCGCCCCCCCTTTCAACAATCGTAATAAGCTGGCTATTATCGAAATTCAATATGGTGGCCTTTTTCAATGGAGCGGGAGGAGTATAGAGCCTGATATCTTTTCTTTTGAGCCTGCCTTTGACTGTTCCCTTATCATCCGTTAAGTACATATTTCCGATATTGGGGATGATCTCCAGGACGATCCGGGCGGATTTCTTTCTACCCAGCCGATCCTCTCTCTGGAGGTGAATCGATATAATTCTATCGAGATCCATCTGTTCGGCTCCGGTCAGCACAAAGCCGGGCGGGCTCGGGAGGATGTTCTGAGCATCTGAAGGAATAGACTCTATGATGCCAATATATGCGAATTTTCGTTCCACAACGTATTTTAGAATCAGCTCAGGATCGGTCAATTTCAGGTAAAGGATTGTTCGGGCCTGGTTGCGAAATATCCCTGTAATTTTCGAGTTTTTAAGTTGGTTGATTTCGCGGCTGATGCGGGCGGCATCGAGCACGGTCGGTTTCTGAAGATCCATAAACTATTAATTTAAGACAAAATATTGAGTTGACAAAATGTCTTTTTGCGGTATTTTATAAGTTTTGTGAAAATGAAGCTTTTCTCAGGGGAGCGCTGATGGCATGTAGTATGACCGGTTTCGGCAGGGCCGATACCGAAAAAGACGGCACCAAATTCACAATCGAGATAAATACAGTCAATAACCGTTATCTGGAATATCAGATTAGAATTCCGAAATCCTTAGCCCCTCTGGAGAGTGAAATCAAAAACCTCTTAAGCGGCACCTTCCGCCGTGGCAAGATTATGGTGATTATAAACTGGGAACAGGATTTAAGCGAAGAAAACCTTGTTTTAGACGAGGCTAAAACAAACGCCTTTATGAAAATATATCAACTGCTGAAGGACAAATATCAAATCAAAGGGGAGCTCTCCTTTCGCGATTTCGTAGCCTTACCTGATCTCGTTAAAGCCTCGAAAGAGGATGATAACCTTGATGAAATCTGGGGAATCTTGAAACCGGCTCTGATGGAGGCTGCGCGTGCCGCTGATGAGATGAGGCGCACCGAAGGTAAGAATCTCGTTTCAGATATGTTTCAGCGAATATCGGCGATCAATATTGCAACTGAAGAAATCGAATCCCGGGCGCCGAAAAATGTGGAGATATTCCGGGAGAAGCTCAAAGCTCGAATCACAGAATTGCAGGGAGATTCTCCGGTCGATGAGCAGCGGATCGCTCAGGAGGTCGCGATTTTTGCCGAGAAATCGGATATCACCGAAGAATGCATCAGGCTCAAATCGCATTTATCTCAATTTGAGCAGAGTCTTGGCCAGGAAGAGCCAATCGGAAAAAAGCTGAATTTTATCTTGCAGGAGCTCAATCGCGAGGCCAATACTATCGCTTCCAAATCCTCGGATTACGAAATATCCCACTGGGTTATAATGGTAAAAGAAGAAATTGAACGTTTGCGCGAGCAGGTTCAAAATATTGAGTGACTTCGGAAACCTCTCGGATTCTTTGCGGTATCTTAAGCCGTAGAATGAGGCGAGTATATGAGTGTAAAACATAAATTGCCGGGTCTTGTAGTTATATTATCGGCGCCCTCGGGAACCGGCAAGACCACCATCTGTAATAATCTTATCAGGCGACATCGTGACTATAAATTCTCGATTTCAGTGACAACCCGTTCCCCGAGGAAAAAAGAGCGAGAGGGAGTGGACTATTATTTCGTATCGAATGTGCAATTCGACTCCATGATAGAGAATAAAGAGCTCGCTGAATGGGCTACCGTTTTCGGAGATCGCTACGGTACGCCGTTTCTGGAGATTGGAAAAGCGATCTCCGCCGATAGAGTGCTCTTATGCGATATCGATGTTCAAGGGGGGATGAGCCTCAAGCAGAAATTTGACGAGGCGGTCGCCATTTTTCTCGTTCCGCCGTCTATGGC
>CBEWDL010000063.1:0-17801 GCA_965555375.1 uncultured bacterium | reverse complement strand
TGATATTATTCGTCATTTTCACGATTGAATTTAATTGATTGATTCAATTAAAATCGCTTGCACAAAAGCTGAACAGCGGTTTTATTTCGGGCTTATGATCGAGCGAGTTTGCGGCATAATCCTGCTTTTTTGCTCAACTACTTTTTGCCAGCCCGGTTACAATCCCGACTACGTCTACGATCCTATCGACAGCCTGATCTGGACAGCCATTGTGCAAGTCGATGCAGAGGAATTTGACTCCGCCCTGGCAATTTTTGGCGAGGTTATCCAGGCTGATACAACATCGCCCCGCGGCTATTTTTTCGTGGCGGCGACTTATTCCAACCTGACTTCTGATTACAGAAATTTTTCGTATAAAGATGATTTCCATGAACATGTGGACAGGGCTATTGAAATAGGAAAGCGCAAGGAAAAAAGCGGGCAGGCCACTGCTGAGGATCTATTTTACTACGGGGGGGCTGTCGGTTACAGGGGGATATTTAGATCGTTTAACGGCGACTGGTGGGGTGCGTTCAAGGATGGTCTTAAGGGTCGAAGTCTTCTGGGAAAAGCGCTTGAAGCCGACAGCTCGTATAGGGATATCTATTTCGGGTTTGGCACTTATGATTACTGGCGCAGCGCCAAGACCAAGATCTTGTGGTGGTTGCCATTCTTCTCAGATAAGAGGGATCAGGGTATCGAGGAAACCTGGAAAGGCATCCGTAAAGGAAAATTCGCATCGCACGAGGGCCGATATGCGTTAATAAGGATTTATTTCGACTACGAGAAATACGATAAGGTGCTAAGCCATTGGGAACATGAAGTTAAGCAACTCAATCCGCAGGATCCTTTTTCGCTATACTGGGTTGGTCAGGCCTATATGAAAGTCGGGCAGTTCGATAAAGCCCTGGAATCGTTTGAAACTATCCTCTCGGTTTACTTGAGATCGCCGTATTACGACCCGGCCGGTGAAATGGAATGCCGCTATTTTATCGGACTATGTCAATCTGAACTTGGAAATTACCGGAAGGCTATAAATCATCTTTTGACCGCCTCCCTCATGGCCGAGAGCCTGTCCGGCAGGAAAGATATCGAGGAGGCCCTGAAAAAAGTAGGGCCTTTACTGCGTTCTGTGCAGCAAAAGATTCTGGCAGCGCAAAAATGATCCGAATCTTGCCTATTTGTATGTGGCTTACAGCCTCTTGCTGGTCGGCCACGTTAAGACCGTCCCCCGAACAGTTAACAATATTATCCGAAACCGTTGATTATATTTTTACCGACCGTTTCCAGCAAGCGTATGGCAATTGCGATCAATTAAACGATACGATTCCGGGACAACCGATTTATCATCTGCTTTATGCCAGTATTCTGCATGCCGAAATGCTGGA
Organism: uncultured bacterium; assembly: GCA_965555375.1. Lineage (GTDB taxonomy): Bacteria > Zixibacteria > MSB-5A5 > UBA10806 > UBA10806 > CBDVBL01. The sequence goes on along the minus strand of CBEWDL010000063.1, from coordinate 16,434 downwards.
TGCTGAAGAGTATGATCGAGGAAAAACGTTCCTGGCTCATATCGACTCATCTATAAAGATTCTCAAGGATTGGACCGATGAAAACCCGGATGATCCCTGGGGATATTTCTATCTGGGTTCGGCATACGGTTACAAGGCCACCTGGCATGGTCAGAAAAAAAGCTGGCTGAAATCGCTCATCAACGGGCTAAAAGCCAAGGGCAAGTTCGCAAAAGCTCTGAAAATCGACTCTACTCTTTACGATACCTATACCGGAATAGGCAATTACCATTACTGGTCGTCGGCCAAGCTCGGCAAGTATATCCCTTTCTTGCCGGATAACAGAGACAAGGGGTTAGAGGAGCTAAAACTGGCCGCAGATAGCTCATTATTCTCAAGCAAGCCTGCGGCGCTCGGTCTGGCCTGGGCGCTCATACACGAAAAACAGTTATCCCGGGCCGTTAGCGTCGGCCGCCAGCTTTATGAGGAGACATCCGGAGGCCGTGGGTCGCTCTGGATACTGGGCGGCGCCTACTGGCGCGGGGGAAATCTCCGCAATGCGGAGAGATACTACGGTGAGTTAATCGAATCCCTTCGGCCGGCCGGCGAACAAAATTTTTATAACCTCATCTTCTGCGGTTATCGCAGGGGCGTCTGTCTGTTCGGAATGGGCAAACATGAGGAGGCGAGACAGGAATTCGAAAGGCTGATGTCATACGATGTCTCCGAGGAGATCGCCAAACGGCATAAAAAGACTTATAAGAAAACCAGAGAGTATATCGAGAAACTGGAAAAACGCTCATCGTCCCGCTAAGGACTGAGAGAAGACAGCATCACTTTTTGCCTTGAATTGCCGCCAGAAGTTTTTCTCCACACCGGCGGGCTTCTTTCAGGATCGCCTCATCATGTCTTGCTTCTCCCGCCCGAAGGCCCGGAGCGACATATCTTAATTCAAAGATAATATCTATCCCGGCCCAGATGAAAAAGCCCCTGGCAGTTCGCAGGGTGGTATCGAAACTCCCCTGCTCACCACCTACGATCACTATTCCACCTTTCTTACCCTTAAACAACGGCTTTTTGAATACGGTCTCATCTTCAATGGAAAAATCGACCGGCCGCAGGCAGTTGGTGCGATCAATGAACAGTTTGGTCTGGGCCGATACCGAATCGAAATAGATCGGCGAGCCCAGAATTATCCCCTCGGATTTTTCCATCAGGCCATAAAGAGCGTCCATGTCGTCGTGGAAGAAACAGTAGTCAGGCTCGGGGCTTTTGCCGCACGATTGACAGGGCAGAATATTCTTGTCATTTAAACGAACGAATCTCGTCCTGACATGATTGGCCGAGGCGCCTTCGAGGATAGTATTAACCAGTATATCGGTCGATGACCCACCGGTGGGGCTTCCTGAGATGCCTGAGATGTTCATTCTATATAAAACGTTAGCGACACCTCAAAATCGTTTATTTCGCCGGGGCCGAGATAGACCTCGAATGCTTTATCGGCTTGCTCGAAATCGGATAACTGGGCATCGACATAGGCGTCGAACATGGAATAAAAGATGGCTGCAGCCATAAACCACATTTTCAGGTTACGACTGTCGCGAGCGTCCTCGAATTTCTCGAACTCCGCCGCCTGATATATCGGGTCATCGATGGCTGATTTAAAATTGTCCTCGTGGCGGTTGGCGTCCTTCCAGTCATCATAGATCCCGTAGGCCAGCCAGCCCTCGCCGGCCGCAAAGATCACGGCCTTGATATATTTTCTATTATATAACTGGCCCCATCCGGGAACGAATGCCGATCTTAAGAGGGCGCCGGTGGGATTCGTTTTCCGGACCTCGACCGAATCCGGCGCCTGGCAATATCCCCGGGGAACGATTGCTAAAACCAGTATGGCCGACAGCGTCAATTGCCAGAGCCGTTTAATCTTCATGACTATCCAGCAACCGCTACTTTCAATTTTTTCGATTCCATGGTGAACTCCGCCAGGCCGATCGGCTCAGTTAGCGGCTCACCATCGATATGCACCGGGAATTTCCGGTATGAATTGATGACTATTTTTTTGCTCCTGTAAATCTTTACTCCCGGCAGCCGGACATGTGACCCGTTGAGCGTCCGGGGAAGGTAGGTTAAAATTTTACTTTTCGGAACGGCCTCGATCAGGCAGATATCGAACAGGCCGTCATCGAAACGGGCCTGGGGTGTCAGATAAAACCCGCCGCCGGAGCTTCGCCCGTTGCCGATACAGACCAGCGTGGCATTGGCAGCAAACTCGTGCTTATCCAGTTCTATTTCAAGTTCAACAGGCTTGAGGTTCCGCCACGACTGGAAGACGGCGGCCAGGTATACGAGCATACCTGACATGCCGGTCGAGCGGCTGGCTCTCAGGGCCACCTCGGCATCGAAACCGATTCCGACCGCATTGAAGAAAGTGCGCCCGTTGACCAGGCCGACATCGACCGGATGCGGCCTGCCGAAAAAAGCGGTCTTGAAACCATTCTCTGTACGGCTGTTGTTGCCAAGCATCTTGTAGAAATCGTTGCCGGAGCCGCCGGGGATGACCCCCATAACAATGTCAGAATCTATGAGCCCCGATCCCACCTCGTTGATCGTGCCATCGCCACCGATCACTACCACCTTCTCGAACCGTCTGAACTTGCACAGCTTGGCCAGCCTGACGCCATCCCCCGGCCCGGTTGTGGAGAAAAATTCAAATTCGACTTTCTGTTTTCCGGCCCACGTCATGACCTTCGGCAGTATATCCAGCGATCGCCCCCGACCGCTGATAGGATTGAAAATCACAGCGTTTTTCATGGCTTATGGAAAATATCAGATTGATGGGCGGATGTAAATTGGTAAAATGGGGTGGAAACAAATCATAGCAGGTCAAGACTCCCCGAGTCTTGACGCGTGGCAGTCAAATCCCGGGGGGATTTGACCTACTTCAAATACAATAATTTTATGGCGGAATAATTACGGGACGTCTTTGCTCTGGCGAAATAGATTCCAGATGAGACTTTATTTCCCAGGGCATCGGTGGCGTCCCAGACTATTTTTCCCTCCTTTCCTTTTGCTTCGACCGATTTTACTATTTGACCGGACAAGTTGAATATCTCGATTTTAATATCACCTCCTTCCGAGCCACTGAAGCTCATTACAGTGGATGAGTTAAAAGGGTTGGGGTAGGCCGTCAATATGATAGCCGACGGCACGATCCCATTATCCATATCACTTATCTCCGTAGTCCTCTCGTTCTTGAAATAATACAGACCACTTCCATGGCCGGGAATATCCCCGCGCATTACGCAATGTAAGATTGTAGTATCTATGACCGTATTATATAATAATATAGGAGAAAACTCGCTCCTCTCTGCGGGTCCTGTTATTACCTCCGGATCGCGCCAGGTAGTGCCCCAATCGGATGATTCGGAATACATTATCTTCGGATGAAAACATCCTTGGGGAAGGTCGTCCATCCAGACGGCATAAAGCGCTCCCCCCAGTATCAGGCATGACGAGCCTGAGCCGGTCTGAGTATAAGTCAAACGGCTTTCCGGAAACCACGTGTCGCCATTATCCGTGCTGACACGGCCCAGAATATCCCCCGTAAATCCACACTCACTCCCGTATTTGTAATCGAACCATAGTGCCATGATATTGCCGCTTGAATCCACGTAGGCCGACGGCGCCTGTCCATGCTCATGGTAAGGATACGGTTCAAGGGTCGATAGTGGATATCTGTCCGACCAGGTCAGACCATAATCATCGCTGTAGCGATGGTAAATCTCGATGCCGAATGGATCCCCGACTATACCCAATTGATAAACGAGATGCAGCCGCCCTTGTGAAAATAATAGATAAGGTGAATGGTCTATTACTATTGAATGGGAGTCTTCCACTGCCGTGCTATCGCCCCAGGTCTGTCCATTATCAAGACTGCGAAACACCAGGAGCCTGTAGTTGGTCCTGCACGACAGAAACAGGGTGTCTCCGTTAGCGGCGAGGCGCGGGTATTTCAGCATGGCGCTACCATGATAAAATACTTGATGCCTTTCTCCCCAGGTAATGCCGCCATCGCTACTCGAAAAATGAAAAATCTGCGGACGGGGATTGTTCGGCAACCACCCTTTCCATACAAGATGAAGAAGTCCATTAGAAAAGGCAATATCCGGCTGAGATGAGCCTTCATAAAAAGAATCGGCAGGCGCTATAGGCTCAGACCATGATATCCCATTATCGGAGGACCTAATGTAATAGGCTTTCATATCGCCGCCTGTGGCAACCACATGCAGAGTTTCAGCTACGGCAATAGCACGCGGATTGACTAACCCCAACCCATAAGAGATCCTGACCGGCTCGGTCCACTGGGCATGGGCTGGAGCAAAAAGCATCATCACGAATATGAATGTCAGCTTTTTGATCATCTTTAAAGTCTGTCAAACCTCCCGGAGCCCGAGGCCAAAAACGGATAATGTTGTATATGCTCTACTCTCAAGCTACGTCATTATCGCGATTTGTCAATGAATTTCCGCTGCCAGCCGCCAGCATATCCACCGATACAACAACAGAATAGTAGGTCGGGTTTTCCCATGCCAAGGGGATGAGAAACCCGACAATACGGAAAGGTTAGGGCGACCTCATGGAATGCGAGATTGTCGGGTTTTGTCCCCCTTAAGGCGGCCTGAAACCCGACCTACGGACCTACGTCATTATGGCGATTTTTCAATGAATTTCCGCTGCCAGCCGCCAGCATATCCACCGATACAAAAACAGGTAAAGAGTCTTTAATCCTTGACACTCCCGGATATGCGCATTAATATCGATCCGGGAGCGAACTATGAAGAAAATAGCCGCCATAGCGTTGTGCACATTAGCTGTGCTCCGGTGGCAAATCGCAATAGGTGATAATATGAGTGGTTCAGACACGACCTATGTCCGGCCTCCGGCGGTTGCGGGAGCCTTCTACCCGGGTTCCCCGTCGGAACTGGCCAAGATGATAGCGCAGCAATTCCATGAGGCACCGAAGCCTGAGATAACGGGTCGGCCGGTGGCCATAATATCCCCTCATGCCGGATATATCTATTCCGGCGGCATAGCGGCCAGGGGATTCAAGATACTGGAGGGCGAATCATACAAGACAGCGATCGTCATCTCGCCGTCGCACATGGCTTATTTCGCAGGAGTTACGGCTTTCGATGGCAAAGCCTACAGCACGCCCCTCGGTGAGATCCTGATCGACCGGAAGCTCACTGAGAAGATAGCCTCGGCCAGCGACCTGATAAGCCTTTCCAACACCGGACATACCGTCGGCGGCGGCCGCTCGGAGCATGCCCTGGAGGTGCAGCTGCCCTTTTTGCAAACAACGCTTGGCGATTTCTCCCTGGTGGCTATCATGATGGGGGACCAGAACTATGAAACCTGCGAAGCCCTGGGAAACGCTATCGCGGATGCGGTAAAGGAGAACAACGATGTCCTGATCGTGGCCTCGTCGGATCTATCGCATTTTCACGATTCTCAAACCGCTAAGAGGCTCGATTCTGTCGTCATCGACCGGGTGGAAAATTATGACTACCGCGGCCTGGCTGAAGATCTTGCGAAACACAAAACCGAGGCTTGCGGCGGAGCCCCCATAATAGCGGCCATGATCGCCGCCGAAAAGCTTGGCGCCGGTTCGGCGGCCATAGCCGGATACGGCGATTCCGGCGATATCACCGGCGATAAATCGAGCGTGGTCGGCTATCTCTCGGCGGTCATATATAAATCCGGGGAATCGAAAGTCTACGAGTTGGATCCCAAAAAAGAACAAAAACCGGCGGAATCCGACCAATCTGGCGGTGCGATTCACGATAGCCCGGCCACCGGCGTTGAGTTCGGGCTCTCTACCGATGATAAAAAGACGCTTCTCACCGTTGCACGCCAGGCCATTGCCGCCCGCTTAAGCGGCGAGGAAACGCCCTCTTTCGGAAATAGATCTGCTGCCCTCGAGGCAAAATTGGGGGCTTTTGTCACTCTCAACAAGCAAGGCAGGCTGAGGGGCTGTATCGGCACTTTCAGGGCGGCTGAGCCTTTATATCAAACCATCGCCAGGATGGCCCTGGAGGCGGCCTTCTCCGATCCCCGATTCTCACCGCTGGAAAAAGAAGAATTAGAGATCCTCGATATTGAGATTTCCGTGCTGACGCCGATGAAGAGGATATATGACCCTGAGCTGGTGGAGGTCGGCAAAGACGGCCTCTACATCAGGCAGGGAATGTATTCAGGCGTATTATTGCCCCAGGTACCGGTTGAATACGGTTGGGACAGGACCCAGTTTCTCGAGCAGACATGCCGCAAGGCTGGTCTGCCGACCGACTCCTGGAAAAGCGAGCAGACCGAATTGTACGTCTTCCAGGCGGAGATCTTCGGCGAGGATTGATATTGCGGATAATCGACTTTAGAAAAAAGACATCGGAATACCTCCGATCGAGAATCACCTCCACAGTGGCCGTCGGGCTGGTTGTCGTTTTCGCCGCTGTTATATTTCAAACTAGCAAAACTCCAGTCACATTCGATTCTCCCCCTTCGATCGGACCCGATCCGGAGCCGGTGGAAACCTTAGACATTGAAACTATTCACACTGGCATGATCTCAAAAAACTCAAGCCTTTATGCCGAGCTTCTCAACCTGGAAATACACCATCCTCTGGTGGCAGAGATAACATCGCGTTTTTCCAGGATGTTCGACCTGACCCGTTCCCAGCCCAGCGATAAATTCAAGCTATTCATGGGTCCCGATGACAGCATCGTAGCTTTCGAATATACGACCGATGATTGGAAGCGTTATCGGCTCGACCGCGATGGCGACCGCTTTGTCGAAACGATATACGAGGTCGGTCTCGAGGGATCCGTAAAAACCGCCGAGGGCGAAATAGAGTCGACGTTATGGGACGCTCTGATGCCTCAACTGCCCGACGTGGAAATCTTTTTCTCCATGGCCGACATCTTCGGCTGGGAGATCGATTTTCTCACAGAGCCGAGGATCGGAGATTCTTTCAAAATTGCTTTCGAGGTTTACGAAAAGGATGGGACATTCGTCAAGACGGGTAATATCCTGGCCGCTGAATATATATTGAACGGTGAAATTCATCGAGCTTTCCTCTATACCGATCCGGACGGCCGGCGCGATTATTACGATGAAAACGGATACTCGATGAGAAAAACGCTGTTGAAATCGCCTCTAAACTACCGGAGAGTATCATCGAAGTTTTCTTACCGAAGGCTTCATCCGATTCGCAAGATTTATCGCCCTCACCTCGGTGTAGACTACGCCGCGGCGGTTGGAACCCCAGTGGTAGCTGCCGGCGACGGCTACGTCATATTCAGGGGTAAGAAGACAGGGTTCGGAAATTACCTCGAAGTTAAACACTCTCATGGATTCGTAACCTGTTACGGCCACCTCCATAAGTTTGGCAAGGGGGTATCTAAGGGAAGACATGTGGTGCAGGGGCAGGTTATCGCGTATGTGGGGAACACGGGGGAAAGCACCGGTCCTCACCTCGATTACCGCGTCAGGAAGAATGGCAAATACATCAACCCGCTGAAAATGACGATTCCCGCCGCCATGCCGGTTAGAGATGAATACAGAGAGACATTCAGCCGGACTGTGGCCGAATATCTGCCTTACTTCAATAGTCGGACGCCTGAGAGACTCCTGGCCCGGCTCGATTGACATTTACCTGCTGCAATAATATATTAGCTATATGAGACGGATATTCCTATGTATGCTTATGGCATGTGTCTTCAGCCTTATGTTCGAAGCGGATTCGATCAGCGGGGATAATGCCAGATACCTCATATTAAACTTCGATTGTCGTGGCGAGGCTGCCGGAAAATCCAGCCTCTTCGGCGATTCTCTCAGGACGCACGTGAAGAGACGGGGCGGCTCCCTGGTATCCAGAGACCTTTTCGAAAAGTTATTAAAGCAAAAAGGCTTATTTGAGTCAGACCTTAATTACACCATTGAAAACCTCAGATCCTTGATGCCCACACTGGGGGCTTCGGGTGCGGTATACGGGCATATATTTTCGTCCAGGGGGCTGTTCACTGTAGAACTGAGGTATCTGGAATCTGGTGAGGCCAAACCGATACTATTTGATCCCATCGTTTGTGGCGATTTAAAAGACATTTATACCGTTATACCTGAAATGGCCCGACTCATTTTATTGCCGGACAAAATCCCGCCGCATGTAATCTCCGTTAAGCCTGAAAATGGCGAGACCGGGGTCAGCCAGTATGTGGAAATGAGAATTGAGTTTTCCGAGCCGATGAATCCGGGGACTTCCTCGATATCCGGCACACCCGAGGGGATGTGGACGCAGTACGGGGATATCCTTTATGACGAAGGATCGTACATCTTCATATTTAATCTGCACCTTTATCCGGATATCACATACGAGTTTCATATCAATGGCGAGGATTCCAAAGGCTTTAAGGATATTGCAGGGAATCCATCGAAGGAGCATATCTGGACCTTTTCCACGGGAAGATAGGTTTATATGGCAGGAGCCCGAATTGCTAAGCGACATTGCATTTGAAAGAAAATCGATCATCATGGCGATTACGGAGGAGGGAGGCGTCGGCCCCAGGATGTTCCAGCAGCTCCTTTTGCGTGTCGGTCCGCCGGAAGATCTTTTGAAAGCCTCCTATTCAGATCTCGATGGCATTCCCCGTCTCGGAGAAAAGGAAATCGACCGTCTGCTGCGATCCCTGGAGAATATCGACGTATTCACCGAAAAACTCTATGATTATACTGCCAACGATATCCATGTAGTTTCATTTCTCGACGACGACTATCCTCAAATGCTGCGGGCGATAAGCGATCCGCCGCCGCTGCTCTATTATGTGGGCAATTGGGATGCCTGGTTGCATAAATACGTAGCGCTTGTCGGCACTACCAGGGCGACTCAGGCGGGGCTTCGGTTGACTGTTGATCTTGCAAGGGAATTTGTCAAAAGGGGTTTCGGTATAGTATCCGGTCTTGCCGCCGGAATAGATAGCGCAGCCCATTTGGCCGCTTTAAAGGAACAGGGGCCAAGCATAGCCGTCCTGGGATGCGGCCTTCTAAATATATACCCGGAAGAAAACAAATCCTTAGCCGAGCTAATAGCCAAATCCGGCCTTCTGATCTCCGAATACCAGCCGTTCAGAAAGGTTAGCAAATCCGGATTGGTTCTTAGAAATCGATTGATCTCGGCTTTCTCCAGCGCGGTTGTTGTCGTCCAGGTGGGCAAGGAAACGAAAGGGGAACTGAAAACAGCCGCTTACGCCTTGAAACAGGCAAAGCCGCTTTTCTATTGTGACCCGGAAGATGATTTGAAACTTGAGGTAATAAAGGATTCCCCCGGGACAATAATTAAAGATGTGGACTCGGTGGACGAAATTATGGAATACATGGTGTAGATTGCTATGAATCTCCCAACATTTGGTAAAAGAGGCTTCAGCGATCGCTACCTGGATGCCAGGGCGAAAATTGACGATTTATGCCGGAGAATAGTGGTCAGCGATATTACGACTGAGCGGGCTATGAAATCGTATGAGCAAATCGAAACTGAGTATGCCGGCGAGGAGCCCGAACAAGTCGATCTCTTCAGAATGATTTATAGAAACAGAATCATTCGGCTGGCCGATCAATTCTCGCGCAGGGATTAGAATGAATCACAGATCGACTACCGACCGGTTCTTACAGTTAAAGGAGAAATGCCGGTCGGAGGAAAAGATTAAAGGCAGCAGATTTATAGCCAGCGCTGCACCGGTCGAAACCGACAAAGAGGCCCAGGCGTTCATAGAGGAGATCAAGAAAGAGTTCCACGACGCGAGCCACAACTGTTACGCCTGGAAAATAGGCTTGGGGCGAAGACAAAAATACCGTTACAACGACGGCGGGGAACCATCCGGAACCGCCGGCCAGCCTATACTCAAGTCTATCAACTCCACAAATGTCTCGAACGTCTGCGTGGTGGTAACCAGGTATTTCGGCGGCGCCAAGCTCGGCACCGGCGGGTTGATGCGGGCTTATGGGAGGGTTTCATACGAGCTTCTAAGATCGTCCAAGTCTGAAAAGAAATACTTATCCGACACCATTACATTTTCGGTTGATTTCGATTTTGTCAACGTCGCTCATAGCGTTATAAGCAGCTTCTCGGCGGAATTGAAGGATTCGCACTACGGTGAAAAAGTAACCTTTGAAGTGGAAGTGAGGGCATCGAAATTGTCCGCTTTCAAGGCTAAAATTACCGAAGCCACCAATGGCCAGGTCAAGATCAAATAGAATCGAATGTGTCGGTCTGGGGCTTTGCGCTTTAGATTACACCTTTGTCGTGGATCGTTATCCCCGTCTCGACGACAAGATTGATGCCGCCTCCTTTTCGCGCCAGGGAGGAGGGCCTGTCCCAACGGCTTTATGTACTCTCTCGAAGTTCGGAGTGCGCAGCGCATTAATCGGCAAGTGCGGCAAAGATAGCGACGGTAAACTGCTTCGCGACGAACTACGTCGGTTTGGAGTCAACAGCAGGTACCTGATTCTCGATCCCGATTCCCGAACACCCCGGGCCTTCATCATTGTGGATAAGGAAAGCGGCAAAAGAACGGTGATACTGGATCGAACCGAAACATCGGCTCTATCACCGGATGAGCTGGATGCTACTGTTATTCAAAGAGCGGGATTTCTGCTTATCGATGGCCGCGAACCGGAGACGTCGTTAACTGCGGCTGTGCTGGCGAGAAAGGCAGACGTTGAAGTGATTCTGGATGCCGGTTCTCCGAGGAAAAATATCGGCGATATCCTTCCCTATGTTGACCATCTGGTGGTCTCAAATCGATTTTCGCTCGATTTCACCCAGGAAGTCGACCCCGGGAGGGCGGCCTTGAAGCTGGCTCATATGGGCTTCAAATCGGTTGTTATAACATCGGGGCACAAAGGCAGTATTGGCGCAACATCCGACGGCCAGTTATTTCAGCAGGAGGCTTTCAAGGTCAACGTTGTCGATACTACCGGCGCCGGCGATGTTTTCCACGGCGCTTTTATCTATGGCCTCGTTCAGAGATGGGAGCTTTCCCGGATACTGGAATTCGCCTCGGCAGCGGCAGCCTTGAAATGCACCCGGCTGGGCGGCCGTCACGGGATACCGGAGCTCAGCGAGGTCCGGGCTCTGATAGAGGCAACGGATCCAGAGCGCGAGGCCGTAGGGTCTGAATGATTCTTGCCATTGAGCAGATCTCTCTACGGGCCATATGACCGCACCCGCCACCGCAATATCTTATTAGATTATCGCTTATTATCCAGGGACGCTCTATCAAGTGATGGCTTAACAGGTGTATTTATCAAGTCTTGACATTAATCGCAATAATTGATAACTTAAACCAGGTTCGATGAATGTATGGCGGAGATAAATAGAAAATGTTCAGCGAAGGTTGGCACCAAACTCGAGGACAAATCGGCAGAAGGTTTTTCTGCTCTATCGCACAAAATATCTATAAGACAGATGCCAGCCTATATTGGAGAGAGATGAAGGGAGGTACCAAAAATGAAAGGACATAAATTGGCTGGTCAATTGATTCTCATTATCATGGTAGGAGTCATCCCGCTGGCGCTGGGATATCCGCAGCATCCCGAATCCCAGGAGCTTCCGGCAATTGAGTGCGGAGACTGTCATACCTGCAAGGCACCGACCTCAGAGGATCCTTGCCTGAAATCCTGTCCACGATCGATTATGGCTCACCAGACAGTCAAACATGAATTGTTCGAAGCACCGGATTCAATCTTGCTGGGGGACCTGGCCGATCAATACCAGCCTGTCCATTTCGACCACAAGCTGCACGCTGAGATGGCGGAGATGGGCAGTGAATGCAGCACCTGTCACCATTACAGCCCACAGGGCCACATTCCACCTTGCCGGGAATGTCACAACGGAAAGCCCCCGCTAATCGATCTGCCCAGGCCCGGCCTGAAAGTGGCTTACCATCGCCAGTGTTTATCCTGCCACCGCGAATGGAGCCACGAAGCCAAATGCAGCATTTGCCACAGTCCAAGAGTAACTGACGATGTGTCTTCGCGCGATGTTGAAGATTCAACCGGCATTTCGATAGTCGTGGTGCCGATTATAAAGTCGTATATCACACCGGAAGATTCTCTGCCGGTAGTAACCTTTCAACATATAGAACACATCGAGCTTTTCGAGTTTACCTGCAAGAATTGCCATCGGCAAGAAAAGTGCACTTTTTGTCACGATCGTGAAAGACCGGCTCAACTTGACAAGAGTCACGAGGAGATCCACGCTATGTGTAGCCACTGCCATGAGATGCAAGACGAATGCCCTGAAGAAGACTGCATCAAGTGCCATGATACGGAAGAGAGACCGCCACTTTTTCATTCCATTATTGGCCAGACGCTTCCTCCATATTGCCAGCGCCTGGGATGCACCGGCTGCCATCCAGAGGTTCACCAATAATCTTCTTGCAGACATATTGCGGATACACTGATTGCTGGAGTCACGGTGGCAGGAGGTGGAAACTCTAATAAAAGCAATGCATCTGGAGCGCCAGATCGCAAGTTCGGAATGATTCCCTACTCCTCGCAGATCAAGATCCCTGCCATTCTGACCATTATCACGCGGCGTCAGATCTGAGGATTCGGCGGCGCAACAAAACTTAACATTCCATGGCCATTGACTTGTGGAAGTGGACGATAACCCAGGCGTTCTGCCGCTTCTCCAGAACCCACGTGCATCTGATGGGTAGCTCGACTGGATTCTCTCCCATCATAGCTTTAAATGTCCACAGGTTCGTAGCCCATGCGATTTCCGCCATCTCCGAAACGTGAAGAGTCAGATCGCTGACAGCGATTTTTGTTTCAGATAAAGCCTCGTTCTAGCCTTCAATGACCTCCTTCAAGGCATCCCAGCCAACGATAGGATCGCCGAAGCCTCCAAAGTTAATCATCTCCGCATCACGGGCCATCACCTTACCGTAGAGATCCATATCCTCGGTCTCAATGCTGGCGACATAGCTTTCCAGGATAGCGTTTACCTCTGCTTTTTCCGCGTCGATGCCCACCTTCGGCTGGCATCCCAATGTAGACATCAACGCTGATTCGCGCACAACAGGATGAAAAATCGTTTCATGCTACTTTTCTTCCTTACTCTTTATCATGGAACCGGATTATTTTGATAAACCACTTTTCTATTTCTGGTGTCAGAATTCGTGCAGCTTAGCATGTTTCTTCTATATGGGATATACTCGACTTTTCAACCTGCGTTCACCGTCATATAATGCTATCCAAAAGGAGGCTCCTTGCCGATAGACCTGGCGCTTTTGAAATTTCTAAATAATACGATGGCTACACCGCCCCTCGACTATTTCTTCGGCTGCATCTGCGATTTCGATATCTGGCGCTGGCCGGTAGTTCTCATCGCCATCGTGCTCATCTGGAAAGGCGGCCCCAGAGGACGATGGATGGTGGGGCTGGCTGTGCTGACCGCCTTGATAGTAGATCCCACAGTTTATCGTATCATAAAACCGCTGGTGGGACGTATCCGGCCCTGCCATGACCCATCACTGGTCTGGGTAAGGGTTATCGACGGTTGCGGCGGACTTTTCAGTTTTCCGTCATCGCATGCGGCCAACATGTTTGGCCTGGCGGTGGTGATCGGCGCCTTTTACGGAACAGCGCGCTGCTATCTTTACCCCGTCGCCGCTTTAGTGGCCATCGGGCGCGTCTATCAGGGAGTGCATTATCCATCGGATGTAATAGCCGGGGCTATTTATGGAGCCACCATCGGCCTGGGACTGATCTACCTGACGAAAAAACTTGCGCCGGAGAAAATCGGAAAGTATCTTCACGCCCGAAAAATAGCACTGGACGTTTAGTTATGGCAGGGAAAACAATCAGGATCATCAAGGGGGACATCACCGAATCGACCGCCGACGCCATCGTCAACGCCGCCAACAACCATCTCTGGATGGGAGCCGGAGTGGCGGGAGCGATCAAGCGCAAGGGCGGCCAACAAATAGAGGATGAGGCGGTTGCCAGAGGGCCGATTCCGGTGGGAGAGGCGGTCGCCACCACAGCCGGTTCGCTTCCCAATAAATACGTCATCCACGCTGCCGTCATGGGGCAGGATCTGGAGACGGATGAAAACAAGATCTGGATGGCGACATACAGCTCGCTTCTGCGGGCAGATGAGCTCGATCTTGAATCGATAGATTTCCCGGCGTTAGGCACCGGCGTCGGAGGCTTTCCGCTCGATAAGGCGGCCGAGGTCATGATAAAGGCTGCCCGCGATTATTTGAGGGATTCGAATTTCATTAAACGTGTCGGCTTCGTCCTTTTCGATGATGCCGCTTTTGGCGCCTTCAAAACAGCGCTCGGCGCAGATAACATGGAGGTTTGACCTGCCGGACCAAAAATCGAAACTGGCTTTATGGTTTCAAGCAGTGAGAGCCTTCTCATTCACCGCCTCGGCGGTTCCCGTGTTGGTCGGATCGTTTCTGGCCTGGCTTGAAATGGAAAGCGGTTTCAACTGGGGAATCTTCGTAATCGCCTTATTCGCGGGAGTCATTTACCACGCCGCAACGAATTTAATCTCGGATTATTTCGATTTTATCAAGGGTGTCGATACAAAAGAGACTTACGGATCATCGAAGATCCTGCCGTCCGGTCTGATGCAGCCGAAACAGATCCTGCGGGGTAGTATCGTTCTATGGGTAGTCGGTATTGCTCTCGGACTGTGGCTGGTATACCTGAGGGGAATGCCGATTCTAATTTTAGGTATAATCGGCTTCATTGGGGGGATATTTTATACCGCCGATCCGATCGGCACCAAATACCGCGGCCTGGGCGAACCCTGGGTATTCCTGATGATGGGGCCTTTAATGGTCCTGGGAGGATACCTCGTGCAGGGGCTGCCGTTCGGCTGGCATGTCATCTGGGTCAGCCTGCCGGTGGGATTTCTGGTGGCGGCCATCCTGCAGGCCAACGATTTCAGAGATATCGAGGATGACGCCCGCGCCGGATTCAAAACGGCATCTATTGCGGGCGGACGAAAATTCGCCGCATTCTTCTATTATTTCCTCGTAATCGGAGCCTATTTATCCGTATTTATTATGGTCGCTGCGAAGACCATATCCCTGTGGTCGTTGATAGTTCTTTTGACCCTGCCCCTTGCATTAAAACTGATGAAGGCGATCAATCCTAAGCTTGAAAAAACCGATCCCTCGCTGGCGTTGGTTGATGTTCAGACTGCGCAGTTTCATTTTCTGTTCGGAATCCTGCTGACTTTATCATTCGTATTGAACAAGTTCGTGGCCTGATAGGATCTGTATGCTTCCGATGATAGCAGGGGCAGTATTTGCCGCCCTTTTTTGGCTGGTATTATTCGGCCTCGAACTCGTTAACTTCTGGTGGGGAATGACCGCCGCTGCGGGTCTTCTGGCTGTCTGGTCGATTCTTTTTTCCGGCGCTGATCGAGCGGCGTTATTTGAGTTTAAAAAAAGCCATATCTTCTGGGGTCTTTTATCGGCGGTGGTGTTGTATGCCGTATTCTGGATTGGCGGTTCTCTCTCCCGACTGATATTCGATTTCGCTCCCGAACAGATCGATTCTATATACGGCAACAGGGCGCAGATGGATCACTGGAAGATCGGCCTGTTATTGTTTCTCTGGATCGGTCCCGCCGAGGAGATATTCTGGCGGGGAATGGTGCAGAGGATTATAGCGAAAAGATATGGTCGGATTTTCGGCTGGATCGTGGCGGCGGTAGTATACGCCGGCGTTCACCTCTGGGCTGCCAATTTTATGTTATTCATGGCCGCTTTGATATGCGGTTTATTTTGGGGCTGGATCTACATGCGATTCGGTTCGCTCTGGCCTGCCATGATCTCGCATGCCGTCTGGGATGTAACAATCTTTTTGATTATCCCCCTGTGATACCCTCCCGTATATGTTCGATAATCACCGCTATCCCAGCTTCGCAAGCCAGCCATTTATGACATTGACGTGTCCCTGTTCAAACTTACTTAAGAATGTAAACATCTCTTTGGCCAAAGGATCATCGACCTTATCGACCTGAGAACGATATAGGTCGCGCGCTTCCTCCTCCAGCTCTATAGCCATTCCCAGAATTGACCGGATATCGGAAGTGGCCTCTAAGGCGTCAAGTCTCCTTTTATGATTTTCCGCCATCTCCTCCGGCATCTCCGGCAGGCCATTTTTCCGCATGATGTCGTTATAGGAAATCCATTTTTCAGAGCGAACCAGGCTATCGTATTCGGTTTCGAGGGCCCAGTAATGATCCTTCTCCTCACCGGCCAGTTTGGTCAACATGGCGGCGATCTGTTGATCTTCGATCTTTTCCGAGGCCCGTTTATAGAAAACATAAGCCGCCAATTCGGCATTAATACCTTTTGAGAGGGTATCCAGAGA
>CBEWDL010000062.1:0-18103 GCA_965555375.1 uncultured bacterium | reverse complement strand
CGTGATTCCCGCATTTTTTTCAATCTATGAAAATATCTAATTGTATTATTATCTTTTCGGCTAGCGGCCTTGATCATCGTTTTATAGGCTATTCCAAGGACGATAAAAAATAGAATGAGCAGCAATTCCCAAATATGCAATCCTAATATATTCATGACAATAATCAAGTTATCCCTTAACGCCAATCCCCTTCACTTCCCATCCCTCCCGCCTTCATCCGTTTGAATTTTGTCCACCTGGGCTATCATCGGCCCCTTATAGCCGCCCGGGGTATAATACGTCCTGAGGTGGCGACCATAATTACCCTCGCATAGCTCCCAGATAATATCCTCTGTTGGACATCTGAAGAATTTACCCGACGAGCCCAATTCCTTGAGTCGTTCCTGACAACTTGGACATACTATATCCATATCCACCCTCCATGCCGGGGGCGGAAGAATCGTGCCGTGTGAGGAGATTATATGATTTATATTTCACAGGTCAACAGAAATTCGCAGGTAGCGATTGCTATTTTAGAGAATGTGCGATTTCGGAAGGGTAAGTACTCTAATCCCTTCATATTCCCAAAGCAAGACTGGGCAATCAAATAGTCGCAGAAACATATCTGTCATTGCCGTGGCGCTTTAAGCAATTTTCGCAGATCATCCATAATCGCGCGACCTTTGGCCCGAAGCTGCTCTTTTGTCTTAATGATATCTTTCTGCGTCGGCTTAGCGTGAAGCTGGATATGGAATCGCATCGAATTTCCCGTTCCGGAGGGCCTGATTGTCGTATGATTGAGCTCGTTATCATCGAAAAAGAATCTGACACCCTCGTCGGGGAATTGGAAATCGTAGCTGGATGGGTAGATTGCATCGTATTTCCCGGTACGGTAGATGCTGGCCGATTTGACCGGATAGCCGCCTATCTCCAGATCGCCGGATAACGCCAACTGGTAATAGCCAAGCGTCCTGCGGAGCAGCATTTTCTTAATGCGATCGCCCTCGATACCGGGATATTCCCCATCGAGGGGATCGGGTTCATAGAAAGTGGCAAATAAACCGATATCCGGATCGAGGTAGATATACTTATCGAGAATATCGATTAGCGAAAGCCCCTGCTCCTTGGCCCAGGCGGCTATTTCAGCAACCAGGAGAGCAGCGAACGTCCCATCCTTATCGCGCACGTGTCCGCCGCTACCCAGAGAGTTTTTATCCGGGGGCGGGCCACCCAGGATGGAAAAGCCGTTGCTCTGTTCCATGGCCGCAATATTGATTGACCGTTTACCTCCCTCCATGCCGAGGCATTCACAAACAAAGGGATGGCACACATCCCTGTATTTCCGGTCGCGGCCGCCAACAAACTGGAGGAATTCTTTTTCTTTTCCGTCCCAGGTATCCCGGGTTACCGCTGCCAGTGCGGCAAATCCGACCCAGGATTTGATTATTCCGATCTGATGCTTGCGAGCCAGATGAGTAATGCTGTCGGAGGTGGTATGTGAAAGAACGATAAATTTCTTGTCTGCATCCCGAACCTCCCCGTGTTCCTCGATTTCCCTGTGCAATCTATACCAGAGGACCAGGGTCCAGACATCATCGGCGGGAAGGAGATAATAGTCCTGGTTGTTATAGATATGTTTCTGATCCGGCGGCACTTTAACGACAATACCGCAGCGGTCGGCATCGGGATCTGTGCCTATGAGGATATCGATATTGTCGAATTCACCGGGGTAATCTTCCTTGAAGGCTTCGACAGCAGTATGAGCAGCCCTTGGATCTCCCGGATCCGGCTGTTGTTCGCGCCCAGGTTCGCTGTTGAAGGCCGGAAACAAACCGTCGAGTTCGTTTAATCTCATACCGCTTTTCTTTCCATCGATGGATTTTATATCGATGAAGCCAACGTCTCGTAAGAGCCTGGGGACAGGTATGATGCCGGCGCCATGAAATGCGCAAAAAGCTATTCCCAGGGGCCGGGAGGCTGTCTGCTGGCGTTCGGCCAGATTATCTGTAAGCAAGAAAGTCTTGACATGTTCTCGATGTTTCTCGTGCATGTTTATGATAGATTTTTCCTTGCCCGCATAATCGAAGCCCTCAACCGGCTCGTCTCCTCCCAGGAACCTCAATTTCCCCGCCCTGGCGTCTGCGAATGAACATAACTTAATGTCTTCGGGTTCGACGACTTTGATATACTCGTTATACATCCTGTCGCGCTCCTCGGGATCGAATTGCGATCCATTGGAGCATGACAATTTGTATCCGTTATATCTATAATCATTGTGACTGGCCGAGATCAATATGCCGATATCTGCCTTTACAGATTGATGAGGAACGGCGAAAGTTAACTCCGGATACGGGCATGGCGCATCAAAAAAGAATACTGCGTAATCGTATGCCAGGAAAAGTTGTGCAACCAGTGCGGCCAGATCATTGCCTCTTATCCGGCTGTCATAACCAATTACCACCTTTTCAAATTTCTTGTGTTTCTGATTCATGCCGAATTTGGCGACGCCGGCGGAGGTTAATAAGACAACCAGATCATTTATTGTGTTAGGCCCCCGGAGGATATCGGTACCTATCCCGCGTTCTTTTATTTTCATAATTGAAGCTTTATCAAAGGCCATCATACCGCGAATCCCGCCGGTGCCAAATCGTACAGACTGGCGGAAAGCGTTGACGATATCCCCCCACTTTTCCTCCTCGATCGCATCACAAACGCCCTTTTTTAATTGTGGTGAGATACTGTCGATATGAGGATCGGTGAGCCATTTATACAGGTTGGGGAAAGTGTTATTTAACGCGTCCGCGTATGATTGCTGATCGATCCGTCCCGTTTCCCTCGCCGTCTCAAGATATTTCGTAATTCCCTGCTCTGCCGATTTTAGGATCGAATTGACATCCTGATTATGCATTGGAAATTATTCCTTTCGTTATCATCCAACGTGTCATCTTCCAGTTATGTATTTTTGATATTTTTGCGTTCAAGATTTTGTCATCAACATTATTCAGCTTAATTCATCGGATGAGTTCAGACTCAATCCTCGATTTCGACATTTTAATTGGAATTTATGGCGCCTATTTAGCTTTTACAAGCTCTTTTTCCTTTGCAGGGACCGAGCCTGTCATCGGTTGCTTGTTAACCAAGGGAAGGCACTGTTTAGCGTATTCTATCGAGGATCCTGTATTCCTATCGCGGAAAAGCGATAGACATCGTATATGTTTCTAATACCTGATAGCCAATCTTTGGAGCAGACGAATGCTACTTCAGTAGCGTGATCTTCAATTCGGATGAGATTTTATCAGTTTCAACGCGAACGAAGTAAACGCCGCTTGGCACAGAGTAGCCCTGATCGTTTTTGCCATCCCAGGTATAGGTTGCAGATCCGGCTAAAGCATGGGGAATTTCTGCTGATCTCACCCGCCTGCCGAGCATATCATATATCGCCAGAGAATATTTTTCAGAATCTCCGCCGTTGATGGAGATGATAGAAAAGCTGTTGAACGGGTTAGGGTAAGCGCTCAGGGCAATATGTTTACGTGGTAGAGGCAAGCTCGACTCATCGGCCGAGGTCTCGAATGGCTCTTCTAAGATGATCATTTCGCCGGGAACCACGCCGAAAGTGTCTTTAACGGCCAGAGACTGGAAATATACGATAACCTCCAACTCAGTGTGATCGCCCGTTCCGAAGTGCGCGACTAAATCATTCACACAATAAAAGGACGGATGGCTGGAGATTTCCCTTTTGCCTATTAGCTCTCGCCCCTGGGTCGGGCCAGCATCGCCATACAGTTCGATTATCGCTCCCAGGGCCAGAGTATTGGGGCTGCGGCCGTTTAGCTTGACCTTGAGAAAAGAGGCATTGGAGTTTTGATTGATGTAAACCTGTTTTCTGACATAATCGGAGTTGGCGGCAATGATATCCATCTGGCCGTCCCCGTCGAGATCGCCGACGGCGCAGCCGAACCCGCCGGCCAATTCAACAATTCCGGCCTCCTCACTGTAATCTATAAATATGCCCTCATCGATATTGAGATAGAGCATTTTCCGAGCCGATGCTCGATTGACGAACAGATCGAGGTCGCCGTCGTTGTCGAAATCGGCGAAATTGGCGCCCCGGCTATAGCCTCCACAACCGGTGTTGGACATTTCAGTGATATTCGTAAAATATCCGCTGCCATCGTTTTGCCACATGCTGTTGGTGCCGTAACCAGAGCAGAGGTAGATATCCCAAATATATATTGACATTTATGATTTTGCTTGAAGCGATATTTAGAATTCCATTGACAGATTTGTCATTCGTTAAGATATTTCGCCAAGGCAGGCATAACCAGGCGAATTAGCTTTTGAAAAATTAGTTTCGACTGGAAATTAAAGGGTCAATCTCCAGATTTAGGAAATTTCGCGTAAGGAATGCAAATTAAAGCACGGCTGGATTTGAAATACCTTAAATTGATCGTAGGAGCATTCTTAGCAGGGATAATCCTCTTCCTTATAGCAAAAAACCTATATTCTAATTGGGATCAGCTGGGAGAATTGGATTTTCAACCAAACTATCCATATCTTTTCATGTCGCTAATTGTCCTGTTGTTGGCATGGGTTGCCACTGTCTGGAGTCTGCAGAAGTTATTTGCGGCTTTTGACTATGATATCTCTTTATCGGACGTTTACACAATATATTTTCGATCAATAATAGGAAAGTATCTGCCTGGGAAACTCTGGCAGATCGCAGGATCAACATATCTGGCAGCCAAAAAGGGAATTCCGGAGGGTATATCAGTCACCTCGTTTGTATTGGGCCAGGCATATTCGGTTTTGTCGGGGCTTGCATTGGTTGGGTGTGTCGCAGCAGTCGGCATATTTAAAGGTTCGGGGAATTTTATGTCAAGCCTTAAATGGACGTCCATTCCAGTTATCATCGGGATCGTAATTATTGCATTAAAGCCAAAGCTTATTGAAGTTCCTATGAATTGGATACTACGATTGCTGAAAAGAGACAAGGTAGATATTGACATTGGATTCCGAGTAGGCGTTAGGATGATGATTTACTATTCGGTATGCTGGTTTATCTTTGGGTTAGCCTTCTGGCTTTTCGTAAACGCATTATCGCCAACTTCGTTTGATTCCTATATGAGCCTAACCGCCATTTATTCGGCCGCGATGATTATTGGCTTCTTATCGCTTTTCACTCCTGGGGGGCTTGGTGTAAGAGAAGGGATATTGATATTGCTCCTAACATACATGGGTGATTTTCAGATACCCTTACCATCTGTTATAGCTATTGGATTCAGATTAATCATAACTATATCGGAGATTATCTCATTTGGCCTGACTTGGGTTATGAGCGATAGGAAAAGGCGACGGTCTCTTAATTGATCGTAATACATTGATATTTTTTTCTCCTTTAATTTGGGAGTATAGGAGTATAAGATAAGTTAATGTAGATTCCAATAATAGTAATATTTAGCAGCAGCTTCCGAGCAAAAAAGACTTGACAGACGATATTGGAGAATATATTTATATATTAGAATAATTAAGCTACCGCTCAAAAATTGAAGCTTTGGGGGTAAGGCCGTGGTTAGATATATTATCACCCTGCTTTTTGTTTCGGGCATGTATATCCAAGCGTTTGGCCAGATTCATTGGATTAAACATACAATCGATGGAGCATTTGAGGGTGCTTGGAATGCCTTTGCTATCGACTTGGACCGTGACGGTGATTTAGATGTGCTGGGCGCTGCCTACTACGGGGCTCAGATCGCATGGTGGGAAAATAATGAAAATCAGAATTTTATTAAGCACATCATCGATGGAAACTATAGCGGCGCTCTTGATGTATATGCCATCGATCTGGATCACGATAAAGATATTGATGTCTTGGGGGTAGCTCACTGGGCAGATGAGCTAACCTGGTGGGAAAATGATGGCCATCAAAACTTTACGGAACACACAATCGAGCGAAATTATGACGGCGCCCACCATGTATTTGCCATAGATGTTGATGGAGATGGTGACATCGATGTTTTAGGAGTTACCAAACAGGGGGGCGATGTCACATGGTGGGAAAACGATGGGGAACAAAATTTTTCCAAACATGTTATTGAGGATTATTTCTACGGTGCGCGATGTATCACTGCCGCGGATTTGGACCTTGACGGGGATGTAGACATCCTGGTTGCTGCCGAGTTCGTGAATAAGCTTTCATGGTGGGAAAATGATGGGGATCAGAACTTTTTTGAATTCACTATTCAGAGAAATTATAACGGCTTTTGGGTTCAAGCGGTTGACTTTGACTATGACGGTGACGTGGACGTTGTGGGGGCTGCTGCAGAACAAAGTGATATTTCTTGGTGGGAAAATGACGGTAACTTAAATTTTACACGACATATCATCTATCTTGGCCTTGACTACCCCCAATCCATTTATGCTATCGATTTAGACAGCGATGGCGATATAGATGTTTTGAGTGCGGCTAGGTATTCTAATGAATTAGCATGGCTGGAAAATGATGGAGAACAGAATTTTGCCAAGCAATCTATCGAGACGGGATATGGCTATGCCACCGGTGTCTTTGCCATCGACCTCGATTATGATGGTGATATAGATGTTTTGGGAACGGCCTTCGGCGAGGATGATATCTCCTGGTGGGAGAGTGATCTTATGACTGATATTGATGGTCAGAGGTCTGATCTTCCGGAACAGACTACCCTTTCGCAAAGCTACCCCAATCCCTTTAATGCATCTACCACTATTTGTTTCACGTTATCTAAAGATAGGGATGTGGCAGTAGAAATTTATGACATTTTAGGGCGCAAAATCGAGACGCTGGTATCAAAGCATAAACTGGCCGGGTCATATTCGGTTATTTGGAACGCCAGCGATAAACCGTCAGGAATATATTTCTACAAAATACTGGCTGATGATTTTAGCGATGCAAAAAAAATAGTATTATTGAAGTAATAATCTTTTTGATAAGATGATCGAAGTAAATAAAGATTAAATTAATGGAGGTTTAATTATGATTCGTTTTATACTGATTTTGCTTCTCGCTCTTACGTTGCCTTCAATCGGATTTGCGCAGATTGACTGGATTCAACATACAATCGATGATAATTTTAACGGTGCCTGGAATGTTTATGCTGTTGACCTTGACCGTGATGAGGATGTGGACGTATTGGGTGCTTCTTTTTATGGTGATGAAATCACTTGGTGGGAGAATAATGAGGGCCAGGATTTCGTGGAACACACCATAGATGGTTTCTTCGATGGTTCTATCGCGGTTTACGCAATCGATATGGATCTTGATGAAGATATTGATGTCTTGGGTGCTGCTTTCTATGGCGATGAAATCGCGTGGTGGGAGAATGATGGCGACGAAAATTTTACAAAGCATGTCATCGAAGTAAATTATGACGGCTCTCATGATGTGTATGCTATTGATATGGATCTTGATGGAGATATAGACATATTGGGAGCCAGTGATCTTGCAGGTGACGTCAGCTGGTGGGAGAATGACGGGTACCAGGATTTTACGAGACACGTTATTACTGAAGGCTTTTATGGAGTAAGATCGGTAACTGCGACGGATTTGGATTTGGACGGGGACATAGATGTAGTAGGGGGTGCTGCGGACCAAGGTGATATCAACTGGTGGGAGAATGACGGAAACCAGAATTTCCTAGAGCGAACTATTGAGGAAAATTACAACGGGTTCTGGGTACTCACGATTGACCTAGACAATGACGAAGATATAGACATCGTAGGTGCTGCAGCAGAACATGACGATGTCTCTTGGTGGGAAAACGACGGAAATGAAAGTTTTACCAGACACATTATCGACGATGATTTTGGCGGGCCTCAGGCAGTTTACCCTGATGATCTGGATGGTGATGGAGACATAGACGTTTTGGGGGCGGCTAGGTATACGGATGAGTTGGCCTGGTGGGAAAACGACGGAAATCTAAATTTCTTTAAGCATCTTATCCGCGAACAATACGACTACGCAACGTGCGTGTTTTCTATCGACCTAGATATTGATGGTGATGTAGACGTTTTGGGAACAGCATTTGGTGCAGATAATATATCTTGGTGGGAGCAGGTCGATGGGGTCGTCCCTGAAGTCGTGCTTGCCATCGCCGATGTCTACGGTGAAAACGGGCAGCCGGTGGATGTTCCTATCATCGCATACGGCCTGGAAAGTCAGGAAATTGCGGGAGTGGAATTCCACATAAACTATGACGATGTCTGCCTGGAATATGGCGATGTTTCGTCCGACTATCTTACCGACATGCTGGTCAATGTGATCGATGGGGAGATTCATATATTGTGGGAAGATTATCTAAATCCAGTCATGATACCGGACAGCGCGGCGGTTCTGAATCTGCAGTTTACGGTGCTGGGCCAGCTCGGCGATACCTGCCCTGTTGAATGGACGGACAATAATGAACTTGTCGATCCTCTCGGTGAGGTGATCGAAGATCTGACCTTTGTTGATGGAAGCGTCAATGTTGTTGAATTTCATGATATAAGCGGGAATGTGGTTTATTACAATCTGACTACTCCGGTGCCCAACGTTACAGTAGAACTGACCGGCGATTACAGCGCCTCCGACATTACCGATGAGAACGGCGCCTACAGTTTCGAGGATCTTTTCCCCGGAGATTTTACGATTTGCCCATTGAGATCCGATGACGATCCGGGCGTAACCGTGACAGATATCGTGCTCATCAGGCGGCATATCGTCTGGCTTGAGCTTTTTGATATTCCTTATAAGCTGATGGCGGCGGATGTGAACGAAAGCGGAAATGTCAGCGTGGCCGACGTAATCAAGATGCGACGGTATCTGGCAGAGCTCGAGGAACTCCCCAGCGGCAACTGGACATTTGTGGATTCCAGTTTCGCTATCACCGATGAGAACTGGCCCGATGCACCCGAGTGTATAGATGTTACCCTGTGGGACGCTGACCTGACGGATTCGAGTTTTGTCGGCGTCCGGATGGGCGATGTTGATTATTCGTGGGCTCAAGGCCGCCTGGGGATGCCTCCTCCCAAGGTGACCGACACGGCAGTGCTCGATTTGATGGATTGTTACGGGCAGCCCGGCGATACGGTGCAAATGTCGATCAACGTTGCCGGTTTTACCGCCGTGGCAGGTCTGGAACTGCACATTGAGTTTCCCCCGGAGGGGATGAGCTATATTGAATTTGACTCCGATGTCATGCCCGATCCGACAACCAATGGTATCGACGGCGAGATTCACTTTGTATGGGAGGACATATTCAATATAGTCTCGCTTGAGGATGGAGAAGAAGTCGTGTCTGTTGCCTTTGAGATATCGGAGGACGCTCCGGATTCCATGCTGGTTTCGTTTACGACCGCCTATGTAGTCGATGAGGAAGGAATCGATTTTGAAGTTGATTCGAGGGATGGATATATCCTGCGCCATCAGACCCCCAATTACGACGATGATATGGCACTGCCGGAGTCTTATCGGCTGAATCAGAACTACCCCAACCCGTTCAATGCCCGGACGGTTATCGAATTTGATCTGCCGGAAGCATCGTATGTCAGAATCGAGATTTATGATCTTCTCGGTCGACAGGTCGTGACCCTTGTCAATGATCTAAGAGAAGCGGGTTATCATCAGATTACCTGGAACGCCGGTGATCAGCCGTCAGGGATATATTTCTATAAGATACAGGCAAATGATTTTGCCGATGCGAAGAAGATGCTGCTATTGAAGTAGCACTTTTGATTAGATTTATTCAAACCCGCCTCGAGCAGGCGGGTTTTTATTATAACTCTCGAAATCATGCGTTTCTTTGGGATCTTTACGCCGCATAGGGTAACGGAGGCGGTGTTCGGAGTAGACTATATCGGGGGAATGTTCTCTCAGTTTGGAGATCATTCCGGATTCCGAGTTTTTCGACCCCCTGGTTCAGAATGAAATAGTTTCCTTCCCCATAACTAACCCGTGGGCGCTGGTTTGTCAAGCAGCGTGATTGATCAATTCATCACCTGATATTCCCTGCCGATAAATAGATTCGGAAACCGATGGTCGGACTGTTTTGACCGTTGACTATCGATCCGATTGTTTTACAGAAGCTGGAAACAAAGATCATTGATTCTTAAGAATTTGAGGAGGTATCATGGCTGTCATGATGGAAGTTATCGAATGGATGGATATGACCGGAACCGACATGATACATCGCATCCCGGAATCCGGTTCGCTGGATATAAAAGCGGGTGCGCAGCTTATCGTTCGGGAATCCCAGTCGGCTGTATTCTTCAAATCCGGAAAAGGATACGATATTCTTGGTCCCGGGAGACATACGTTATCTTCGTTAAACGTGCCGATACTTACCCGCGCTCTTTCATTACCCTGGGGATTCAAATCTCCGATCCGTTGCGAAGTTTATTTTATCAATCACAAGGTATTCACCAACCTGAAATGGGGCACTCGCGACCCCGTAGCCTTCCGGGATAAGGAGTTGGGACTTGTTCGCCTGCGCGGGTACGGCGCCTACACCTGCAGAATCGTTGAACCGCTTCTATTCATAAACAGCCTGGTGGGGAGGGAAGCGGCTTTTACAACCGAAGACATCTCCAGCTACCTGCGCGATGTAATAGTCGCCCGGATCAATGACCTGTTCGGCGAAAAGCTTCAAACGATACTCGATCTTCCCAAACAGTACGACGAATTGGGGCAGGAAATAAAAGAGAAGATCTTCGGCGAATTTTCAAAATACGGCTTAGAGTTAATTGATTTTTATATCACCTCCATCACTCCGCCTGACGAGGTTCAAAAAATGATCGATGAGAAATCATCGATGAAGGCCGTCGGCGATCTGGACAAATTCATGAAATACTCGGTGGCCAAGGCGATGTCATCCAGCGGCGGAACCGCGCAGGCCGGCGTCGGGATAGGAATGGGCGCCGGCGTGGGGCTGATGGTTCCAGCCATGCTCTCCAAAGCCTTCTCGCCGGACGAGAAAGATCTCGCCACCGAGGCGCTTCCCACGGTGACGTGCCCCAAATGCGGAATAGATACGCCCCAGAATTCCATGTTTTGCTATAAATGCGGGCACCAGATGGTGACAGCCGACCGCTGTCCCGAATGCGGACAGGATCTTCCCGGTGAGGCCAAATTCTGTTTCTCCTGCGGGAAGAAGTTACATGAAAAAATTGAATGCGCCAAATGCGGGGCTAAGTTGCCGCCGGGATCGAAATTCTGCACCGACTGTGGAGAGAAACTGTAGCTGCTAAGGGAAGGCAATGTCTAATTATTTCGCAGTTTTTAACTGCCCGGGATGCGGCTCGCCGCTCGAGATTCAGGAGGGGACGATAAGTTTGAGTTGTTCCTATTGCGAGCTTATCATGCGGGTCGGATCCCCGGGCAGAATATTGAAATATTTCTACAAATCTGACCTCGACGATTTTGCCGTGAAGTTCGCTGCCGAACGGTATCTTAAAAAAAAGGGATTCCCGCTCAAATTTGAGAAATTAGAAAGCAAGCAATTCCATCTACCCTTTTACAGGTTCCGCGGGATGTCGTATGCTCTTCTCTCCGAAAAAATGGCCGGCAAGGATGGCGACAGCGAGGAACAGCTCATGCCCTTAAGAAAGAAAGTATTCCATCAAAAATGCCGCCATTTCGATCTGACCATCCCGGGGTTCAATAACAAATCGTTTGGCCTGGATTCTCTGGGCATTCGTCCCGGAGTTATGCCGCTTGTGGCGTATCATAAGGAGATTTTCCCCCGGGGATCGATTCAGGCCGATATCGATGTATCGCCGGAGGAGGCCAAGGAGAAGGCCATGGCCATGTTTTTCTTCAATCTCGGTTTCGCCGCCGCAAATAAAGAATGTATATCATCGGAAATGATTGGGGAGGGCCTCTCGGTTATCTTCTATCCCGTTTGGGCCTACAGTATTCAACAGAATAATATATCCAGCACTATGTTTATCGACGGTTTGAACAAGCGGGTCTATCACGAAATACCGGGGACATTTGAATATCGGACATCCGGCCTGGATCAGAGCAGGGCCGAAGAGATGAATCCAGTGCAGCACAAGTGTCCCAACTGCGGCTTTGATCTGCCGACTTCGGAATCATCCCTGTTTTACTACTGCGCCAATTGCAGCAGGTCCTACATGATAAAAGATGACGGCTATGCGTTGACCGATATGGTATGCGGCGCTTATGAGGCTGGAGAATATCATCATCCGTTCTGGCGGTTCGGATTCAGCGCCGGTAACGATATCGATACCGTTGGGAAATTCTCGAAAATCCTCACCGGGGAGATCCCCTTGATAGCGAAATCCAAAAGGGACAATCCATATTATATTTATGTGCCGGCATTCAAATCGACAAACCTGAGCACACTGACATCGGTTGGCATCAGGCTGTGCCGCGTTCAACCGGAAATCGAAGTTCAAAGGAAGAATTTTTCCAGGGCGGCGGAGATGGTTCTCCCGGAAAGCGAAGCGATGGAACTGGTCAGGTTTTACTGGGAAGTCATACGCTCGAAATATCAGTATCTTAGCGGCTCCGAATTTGATTTCAATTCACGCATATTGGGGCAGGGGGAAATCATCTGGCTGTCGCTTTCCAGATCGTATGGCCAATCAAAGAAATCCAGAACGAAAACGGCACAGCTCTATGCCTGAATTCCATGCAAACTCATACCTTCCATATTGACAGATCCGCTCAATATCCCTACCATTGCCTTAAATGATTTCCTATCAGAATCGCCCGGCTGTCCGATGTTCATGATCCATTTCGACAATTAATGTTTTCCATTTAAATGGGTATGGAGAGCGATAAAATGTTTGACTGGGATTTTCCATATGCGTCGCGGCGGATGCCCGTAATCGCCCGGAATGTTGTGGCCACATCTCAGCCTCTGGCAGCGCAGGCAGGCCTGAGAATGCTATTGAAAGGGGGCAACGCGATCGATGCCGCCATTGGGACGGCAATTGCACTGACGGTCGTGGAACCGACCAGCAACGGAATAGGCAGCGATGCCTTCGCAATTATCTGGGACGGTACCGAGTTACACGGGGTTAACGGTTCAGGCCGTTCGCCATCAAGCTGGACCTATGAAAAGTTTGCTCACTTGGAGAAAATGCCGATGCGCGGGTGGGATTCGGTGACCGTTCCGGGAGCAGTATCTGTTTGGATAGAGCTTTCCAGGAGATTCGGGCGATTGCCCTTCGAGGATCTCTTCGAACCAGCTATCCATTATGCCGCAGACGGGTTCCCCGTTTCCCCCAAGACCGCCTCCCTCTGGAGTTCCGCCCCTGAGAGCTATAAGGATTTCCCGAATTTCGGAAAGACATTCCTGCCGGACGGACGTCCGCCCGAAACAGGTGAGATATTTAAGTGCCGAAGCCAGGCGAAGACGTTAGAGGAAATAGCGAATACATCCGGAGAATCTTTCTACCGGGGGAAACTGGCCAGAAGTATAGCCGACTGCTCAAGGCATCAGGGGGGATCCTTATCTTCCGAGGATTTAGCGACGCACAATGCCGAGTGGGTAAAGCCTCTTTTCGAAGAATACCGCGGCTTCGGTCTTCATGAGCTCCCTCCCAACGGGCAAGGGCTCGCCGCCCTCATAACCTTAGGGATCCTGAAGCACTTTAATTTGAAGGACTATCCGGTCGATTCGGCGGACAGTATTCATCTGCAAATCGAGGCGATGAAATTAGGCTTCGCCGATGTCGAGCGGCATTTAGCGGATCCCAAATTCATGTCCGTGGACTGTGCCGCTTTGCTGAATAGTGACTATCTGTCATCAAGAGCGAAATTAATTCACATGCGGAAAGCTAAATATCCAGAAACAGGGATTCCACATGATAGGGGCACAGTTTATTTAACTGCCGCCGATTCTGATGGCTCGATGGTATCATTCATTCAGTCGAACTTCTGGGGGTTCGGTTCGGGAATTGTAATACCGGGCACCGGAATCAGCATGCAGGATCGCGGCTATGGTTTTTCGTTGGAGCGGGGACATCCGAATCAGGTCGATGGGGGAAAACGCCCTTACCACACGATAATACCTGGTTTTGCTACAAGGGATGGCCTTCCCGTTATGAGCTTCGGGGTCATGGGCGGCCATATGCAGCCTCAAGGGCATGTGCAGATGATGGTGCGAATTTTTGACTATCGCCAGAATCCTCAGGCGGCTTCGGATGCTCCTCGCTGGTGTCTTCTTGAGGATGTGCGGGTGGCCGTCGAGCCCGGCTTCTCGCCCGGTGTTTTAGATGATCTATCCGACCGGGGGCATGATATCGTGACAGGTTTGCCGGAACAGACGTTTGGGGGCGCGCAGCTTATATACAAGATGGATGGCCATTATGTCGCTGCATCAGATCACCGAAAGGACGGGTCGGCTATCGGCTTTTGAAAAATCTAATGTCATCATCGACCTTCCATGCTGAGCTACAAATTGTTTTCAGGGGTTACTTATCATAGATACGAGGAGTGTTTTCGTTATCCTTATTATCGGTAAAAGCAACGAGTAAAGAGAAATCCTGCGTTTG
This sequence comes from uncultured bacterium, assembly GCA_965555375.1. Lineage (GTDB taxonomy): Bacteria > Zixibacteria > MSB-5A5 > UBA10806 > UBA10806 > CBDVBL01. Next base: position 3,586 of record CBEWDL010000062.1, on the reverse strand, counting down.
ATCTCTTGAAACTCCGACTGGATATAGACAATAGCTTGATCGCCATAGAAAGCATGTGGCTCGATTTCCTGTTTTTGATATCATCTATTATGATCAATTATCCCCGGAGGATCCTGAAGCGTGACATTTTACCTGATTTTTGTAGAATCTATCATACGCACTCCGTAAGCTTCATCACCTCCACGACTTACAGATTAGCCAATAATGGTTATTATTATTTATCTCACTTTGGTTATGTTGCTTAATAATAAATTGGCTTGACTAATCAGCGAAGGCCGTCTAATATCGATCTGTCAAGAAAATGATGTTGTGCGGCCGATCGAAAATCCATCAGTGTTTTGAGGGAAAATCCAGATGGTCCTAAAGAGGGCATTTAGCCTGCCCGGGTATTTCAGATATGTGAGTATGCTGACTATTCAAAATACGCGAGAATATTTTCCAATACATTTCTAAAGGGAACGAGAAATACAGGAGGTGCTTATGTTCCCCGGAAGGTTCGTTACGTTCGCATTGACCATGCTGATTCTGGCCGGGATGCTGCTTGGCTGCGGTCAGCAGGCCAAAGACATCACTTTCACCACCACGTCATCCGAGGCCAGGACGGTTTTCATGGATGGCCTGGACAAATTTGATTTTCTCCTGTTCGATGAGGCCCGGGAGTTTTTCGCCAGAGCCGTGGAGGCCGACCCGGATTTCGCCATGGCTTACTATTATTGGGCCTTAACGGCTACGACCACGTCTGAGTTTCAGGATCGGCTGGACAAGGCAGTTGAATTAGCGGACAATGCTTCCCAACCGGAGAGGCTCATCATCATGAGCCTGAAAGCCGGTAATGATGACGACGCTGCCTTAGCCAGACAGCATCTTGAGGAGTTGGTCAAGCTTTTGCCGGAAGGCAAGCGGGCTCACTACTTCCTCGGCAATTTCTATTATGGACAGCAGGAATGGGCGTCGGCCGAAGAAGAATATCAGACAAGTGTTGGAATCGATCCCGATTTTGCACCGGTTTACAATCAACTGGGCTACCTCTATTCGAATCTTGACAGATACGAAGAGGCAATCGAGGCGCTGAGGAAATACTCACAGCTCAAACCCGAAGATCCCAATCCGCACGATTCCATGGGAGAGATTTACCTGTGGATGGGAGATCACGAGAACTCCATTAAAGAGTACAACAATTCTTTACAGTTAGATCCTGATTTCGTGGTTTCGCTGGCCGGCCTCGGCCATAACCGGGTTTTCATGGGGGAGTTCGACAACGCTCGAGCCGAATACGCTAAGATTCTTGAACATGCCGGGAGCGTAGCTGATTCAAATACGGCCTATTTCTGGGAAGCTATCTCATACCTACATGAGAACAAGCACGATCAGGCCGTTGAGCTCTTAAGAAAGCAGCTGGATTTCGCCAGAGCCCATAACGATATCTACGTGCAGGCGAATATCTACGGCCAGATTGCCACCATCTATAGAGAAAAGGGTGACTCTGAGAAAGCATTAAGTAACGCCGGTCAGATGCGTGATATAGCCATGCGGCCTGAGGTCGAGGCGGGGCCTCGCGAAGGCTACCTCCGCTTTGGTGCGGTAACGGAAGCCATAGTGGCTGCCCGTCAGGGAAAGCAGGAAATGGCCAACTCGAAATTCGAGGAATTTCGGAAATCAGCAGAAGCATCCCAAAACTCGATAGTGATGAAGGGCATTCACGGCTTGAAAGGGATGATAGCATACTGGAGCAAAGACTACGAGACGGCAATCGACGAGCTAAAGCAGGCTAATCTGCTGGATCCGATGGCCAAATATTATCTCGGATTGGCTTACCAGAAGGGCGGTCAGGAAGAAAAGGCCAAGCAAGTTTTCTCTGAAATTGCCGCTTTCAACCGTAACAGCCTGTCTTATTCACTGGTACTGCCGGCTGTTAAGACAATGTAGTCACGTGACATTCCGGGAGACGTCAGAACCGACGGCATAGAAAATATTATTGACGTTTCCGACGGCCTAAGATTCTTCTTCTACCGGGGCGTATTGCAAGTGCTTATGTATATTGCGGTGCGCCCCTGATTTGTTCGCGTATAAGCTGTGCTGTAAATGGGCGGGAGGCCTAATGCGCAAAGGCTATTACATATCGGCGCCTTTTAAATTTTCTTTCGAGAAAGCCCTTTCCAGCTCGGCGTCGGTGAAAACGCCGTCTTTGCGAATCAATTTACCATCGAACCAGATCTCTCCCCCGCCATAGTCCGGACGATGAATCTGCACAAGATCCCAGTGAATGGCGGAATCGTTACCGTTCGGCGCAAGATCGTAGCACTTGCCGGGAGTCAGATGGAAGGACCCGGCGATCTTTTCGTCAAACAACGTGTCCTTCATGGGATGCAGAATAAACGGGTTAAGGCCGATGGCGAATTCGCCGGTATATCTTGCGCCCTCATCGGTGTCGAGTATCCCGTTCAGCTTCTCCGACAGGCCGTCACACGTCGCCTTGATTATTTTGCCGTTTTCGAACGTGAATGAAATATTGTTGTAGACGGTGCCCTGGTAAAGGGACGGTGTATTATAGGTGATGGTGCCGTTGATCGAGTCTCGAACCGGAGCCGTATAAACCTCGCCGTCGGGAATATTCCGTCTGCCGTCGCACTTGATGATCGGTATGCCCTTTATGGAGAAGGTCAGATCGGTGCCCGGGGCCTTGATCTGCACTTTATCGGTGGCCTCCATCATTTTGAGCAAACCATCCATGGCCTTCGACATCCTGGCATAATCGGCACAGCAAACATCGTAGTAGAAATCCTCGAACGCCTCCTGGGAGGTCTCGGCCAGTTGTGCCATGGCATTATTCGGGAATCGAAGAACCACCCATTTTTTCCGCTTGACCCTCTCCTCCAGATGAACCGGCTTGTAGAAAAGAGTATTGTTCTTATCGATCTGTTTTCTATCGATATCGGCCAGGTCAAATGGATTATCGGGTCCGCGGAGACCGATATAGGCGTCGGCTCGCTTCATCAGTTCGAGGTGTAATTCGGCCTGTTTCTTGAACTGATCGTCGCCCGCAGTTTTTACCCATTGCCGCATCAGGGATTCATCGCTGTAAAACCAGAAGGGTGTCGCCCCCTTTTCGGTGGCCAGCCTGATGATCTGCTTACCCAGTTCGAGAGCATCCTTGCCCTTTATCTCCAGATACAGCACCTCTCCCTTTTGAAGTCTGATTGAATAATCGATCAATTGCCGAGCCAGAGTTTCGTTTCTTTTATCTTTCATTCGAACTCCTATCCAGATAATCCAATAGCCAAACCGTCCCATAATAACCATTAGTCGATTTATATGCAACTACGAGCTACGCAAGGTGGACCAATTTTGAGACTTTTCTGATTATCCATAACCCCCCGGGACGCCCGGGTGGCCTGCGCCCCGACGGTGACGAGATCTGCTTGCCACAGCAGGATAAGGTGCTGGAGGCGGCGATAGAGCTGGCGGAGTATTAGCAGAGACAGTAGGTCGGATCCCGAATGCAGCAAAGCGGAATGAGAAACCCGACAAAAGTGCCCTTTCAAAGATGTCGGCCTTCTCGCTATGCTCGGAGGCCGACCTACAAGAC
>CBEWDL010000061.1:0-18336 GCA_965555375.1 uncultured bacterium | reverse complement strand
GAGGATCGGCGGGCTGATCCGGCCCGGATAATTATTTTCGGCAGATCGCTGGGCGGGGCTGTGGCCTCGTGGCTGGCGAAAACGCAGACGGCCGGCGCGCTGATCGTGGAATCGGCTTTTACATCCGTTCCGGATATCGGGACCGAAGCGTATCCCTTCCTGCCCGTCAAGCTGTTGTCGCGCTTCAACTACTCGACTGTCGATTATATTCATGAAGTGAAATGCCCGGTCTTGATTGTGCACAGCGGCGACGACGAATTAATATCCTTCAGTCACGGCCAGAGACTCTTCGAAGCGGCAAACGAGCCGAAAGATTTCCTCGAAATATCAGGCTCTCATAATGATGGATTTTTAATCTCGGCAGAGAAGTATGATGTCGGTCTCGACCTTTTTATTTCGGCGTATGTCGCCAGATAAGGTATCTCAGACCCATGCCGTTTGGCATTATCCCTGGAATTGGAGTTTTTTAGGATAGCGTTAACAGGCATAAAATGCTAAATTGCTCATTGTATTGACGGGTGAATTTGATGAAATTTCACTCGATATCGGATAACAGTAGCACTGGAATAATAGAACTGTGAACAACATATAAGGAAACTCTCCCGATGACTAAGGCCAACTCTAATCGTCCTTCCAACTTTATCAAAGATATTATTGATGAGGATTTGAAGAATAATAAAAACGACGGTCGCGTTCATACGCGGTTTCCGCCGGAGCCGAACGGTTATCTGCATATCGGGCATGCCAAAGCGATCTGTCTTAATTTCGGCCTCGCCGCCGAATACGGTGGGCTCTGCAATCTGCGTTTCGACGATACCAATCCGATCAAGGAGGAAGCGGAGTATGTCCGTTCCATCGAGGAGGATATCCGGTGGCTGGGGTTTGACTGGGAAGATCGCCTCTATTACGCCTCCGATTATTTCGAACAGCTTTACGAGTATGCAATTAAGCTAATCAAAAAGGGCAAGGCCTACATTGACGATCTCAGCGCGGATGAAATCAGAGATTACCGGGGAACGTTGACAGAACCCGGCAGGGAGAGTCCTTATCGGAACCGCTCGGTCGAAGAGAATCTAACCTTGTTCGAGCGGATGCGAGCGGGTGAGTTCCCCGACGGTTCCAGAGTGCTGCGGGCGAAGATCGATATGGCATCGGGCAATCTGAACATGAGAGATCCGGTCATGTACCGCATACTGAAAGCTTCCCATCATCGCACCGGCGATAAATGGTGCATCTATCCGATGTATGATTGGGCCCACGGGCAGTCGGACTCCATCGAGGGGATCACGCATTCCATCTGCACTCTGGAATTTGAGGATCACAGGCCGCTCTACGACTGGTTTGTGCAGCAGCTCGGAATTTTTGCCCCGCAGCAAATCGAGTTCGCCCGTCTTAATCTAACATATACCGTGATGAGCAAGCGGAAACTTCTGCAGTTGGTGGAGGAGGGCCATGTCAATGGCTGGGACGATCCCCGGATGCCGACCATCTGCGGCCTCAGAAGGCGCGGCTATACGCCGGAATCGATCCGGGATTTTTCAGATCGGATCGGCGTGGCCAAACGTGACAGCGTGGTCGATGTGGCGCTGCTGGAGCATACCGTCCGCGAGGATCTTAATAAGAAGGCGCAGCGTGTCATGGGGGTTTTACGCCCTCTAAAAGTGGTTATCGATAACTACCCGGAAAATCAGGTCGAGGAACTGGATTGCATAAATAATCCTGAAGACTCCTCCATGGGGACGCGCAAGGCGCCGTTCTCCAGGGTGCTGTATATAGAGCGCGAGGATTTCCGCGAGGATCCGCCCAAGAAATTTTTCCGCCTTGCCCCGGGCCGCGAGGTGCGATTAAGATACGCTTATTTCATCAAGTGTGTCGATGCGGTGAAGGATGAAAACGGCGATGTGGTCGAGTTGCACTGCACTTACGACCCGGCCACACGGGGCGGCGACGCTCCCGATGGACGCAAGGTCAAGGCGACATTGCACTGGGTTTCCGCCGATCATTCAATACCGGCTGAAGTTCGCCTCTACGATCATCTATTTACAAAAGAAAACCCCGGCAACGTTGAGGAGGGGAAAGACTGGAAAGATTATATTAACCCCAACTCACTGGAGATCCTGAGGGGGTGCCGTCTGGAGCCGTTTTTGCAGAGCGCCAGACCGGGCAATCGCTTCCAATTCGAACGGCAGGGCTATTTCTGTGTCGACGCCGATACCACACCGGGCAACCTGGTTTTCAACCGCACGGTGGGGCTAAGGGATACATGGGCAAAGATAGAAAGGAAGCTATAAGGTTTTTTGTCAGTCGGGTTACGGCTTCGCCTACCACCTGACTGAACAAGAAAACCATATCTTAGTTCAAAAGGCTAAATGGTCCGAAGGTTCTAATGCCGAACATATTAGTGAGCCGTATACCCTCCGTCTATTACTAACTCGCTGCCGGTGGAAAACTTAGATTCATCGGATGCAAGGTAAACAATCCCGTAAGCAATATCTTCCGGTTCCCCTACGTGTCCAATAGGATGTAGACTATTCAGGTATTTCCTTCCCTCTTCAACATCACCCTGGGATTTCAAATAGTTCTCTACCATCGGAGTCCACACAAAACCAGGATGAACGGAGTTGACCCTTATCCTATCCTTGGCATAAAGGAAAGCATCGGTCTTGGTCATTATTCTCACCGCACCTTTTGATGCATGATATGGTGGTACATCCGGCGCACTTACGATTCCGTAAATGGAAGATAAGTTGATTATGCTTCCACCACCCGATTTCCTCATGTAAGGAACGACATGCTTGGTGCAGAAGAATACGCCTTTGACATTAACAGCCATCACTTTGTCCCACTCTTCCTCGGTTATCTCATGTGTTGGCTTGCTTACTCCGGCTATTCCCGCATTGTTGACCAGAACATTAATCTTGCCGAATCTCTTGTGGATATCAGCAAAGACCTTTTCCACTTCCTTTTCGTTTGAAACATCCAGATGCCAGAACTCAGCTACGGCCCCATCGCTTTTCATCTTCCGGGCGAGGTCCTGTCCCTCCCTGTCGAGAATATCCGTTACAGCAACAATGGCGCCTTCCCTGGCGAGAAGGTCGCAGCTGGCTTTGCCGATTCCCAGCGCGCCACCTGTCACGATGGCTACTTTGTCCTCTACTCTGCCCATGTTTTACTCCTTTTGGCTTTTGTTCAAGACATGCTTTCTGTTGACCTGCCCCCATCAATTTTACCATATTCTAAATTGCCCCGGGCAGAGCAATAGTCAAGGGTTTTCGAGGCTGGGTGGCTTCGGGCGAGGATGGATGTTAACCGAGAAGGCTGTCCGGCGCTCCGACCCCTTTAGATGTGATTATTAGCCCGTTTAATCTTAAAGCAAGCCAGCCAAAATCGTATCCTGATTCAACCCCTTTTTTTGATCCTGAAGCTTTTGAAACCGAACAGACTGAACTCAATCGTTCAGCTCTTGTTTTTTCCCGGGTAACCGCCGAAACTGGTTCCGCTAAAATCCTCCCGCACCGGATGGAAGGCATCAACCACGCGGCAATCGGTCACGGCGCGACCGGAGTGCACCACGTCTGGAGAAAGCACCATGACCCTGCCCGGCACCAGGCTATACGGCTGGCCCTCGACGGTCAGCTCCAGTTCGCCATCGATGACGTTGACAACCTGCTCGTTGATATGTGAGTGTTCCGGGAGCAGGGCCCCGGCAGAAAGCTTCACATGGGCCACGGTCATGGATTGGGCCGTCACGGCGCGCATCAGGATTCCTTCAGCGATTTCCAACTCGGGCAGTTCATTCAAGTTTACAAGTCCCATAATATCCTCTCCGAATGATTAAATTGTATTATTCACTTTTCTATACGAAGCAGCCACTATTGGGTTGCGCCATTTCAATGTCAGAGAATTGTTAGAAGCGCAGGGGTTCTGAGCTACACGCTGTTAGAACGCGATCGTCACTCCCAGGCCGATGGCTTTCGTTTCGGGCAGGCAACACAGTCGAAGCCGTAGTCTTGAAGTTCCTCTGTACGGATCGTCCGGATAGTACAGCCGGTATTGACTTGAGAAGTCTGGACTGTGTGCCTCAGATGCGTACCATAGATTCCACCGGTATGATATGGCCCCGATGCCCGTTCCGATCAGAGCTCCCGGAATAGCGAACAGTCCTGCACCGATCACCGCACCCCCGAGTGCACCCGGCTTCCCTTCACACTCGTACTCACAGGTGGCTTCCGCAATTCCATACGCGAGCGCACCGAGCGCCGCTCCGACCACACCGCCTATTATCCCTCCGGTTATGAGCCCTCGTTTGATCCTGGTACCCTGTACCCATAACGCTCTGACGGCATCGAAAGAGACCGCATACTTTGCAGAGTCATTCGCAACGTAGACCGTATCGTTCAGGCACTGAACCAGGCGACCTTCGATCTCGCCCTGGTTCTGTGTATGCACTCGCAAAGTCTTTCCCTCCAGCGCCTGGCTAAGTTCAGGACAATCCGGAGACTTCCGGTCAATCTGGCCCTGCTCCTCCTCTGTGGCATGAGACTGAACGCAGACCAATTGAAAAAGCAATACAACGATAGGGACGTACCGCCATCTGTGCATGATTGACTTCCCGGCCGCAGCCTTTGCCAAACCCGAAGCGAGCTATCGGCTTCCTGTGTAGCTGTCTCCTAAGATCTACTTCTCATTTGTTCGGCGGGTCTTGAGGGTCAGCACTACAATGCCGATAATACCAGTTATCAATCCCGCAGGACAAATTATTAGCGCTATCAGGAATGATAGCACGCTCAAGCCCGTCGATAGATAGTATAATATGATGATATCTGCAGACTTTTCGCCCAGAGCCTCCAAAAGATTGTGCAGGACGGCAAAGACGGGCAGACCGATAATTGAGATTAGCGTAAGCAATATAAATTTCTTAACTTCTCGCCAGCGACATACAAATGCAAGTATCAGGGCAAAGGTCCCGGCATATAGCAATATTATCCCCGGAGGGTTATCTGCGATGCCGATAATGAATGCTGCAATCAGCAAAATACCGCTGAGCGCCAACAGTATGAGCGTAACCTTCAGATTACGTCTATTGTCGGATAAATTTGAGAGGCTTTTCATAAAAAATCTCCTGTTGTGCACCTTAAGAGAATTTAGAACTTTTACCGGTAAAAGAATAACAGATAGTCTCCAGGTTTGCAAGATAAAAACGATTTTTCTACAAGGCGTCGGGTTTCTTGTTCGCTTCGCTTATTTAGGAACCAGACCTGCTTGCTAACAAATCCAAATCATTTAGCTTGACATATATTTAATCGGAAACGATATTACGATCTGGATCTTGTGGATAACTCTCTTTGTTGAGGGAGGCCAACATGAAGCCAGTTATAGTATGCTCTCTTTTGATTCTCTGGCTATTCTTCATGGGGGATGCCGGTGCGCAGGACGATTGCTACTGGGTATTCATCGGTTGCTACGGACCGCCGGAGCAGCCGGAGCTTGCCGACGTCATAGCAATGATCGCCTGGTACAGGGGACACCAGTTGACCATTCCCACCTGCGATTGCGGTCCTCATGGAGATGATTTCCCCGTCTGCGCCGATCCGGACGGCAATTGTATCCCTATGGAGCTTTCCGACGTTGTGTTTTTGATTTATTGTTATCGAGGAGCCGTCGGCCCCCCGGTGATGTGCCCCGACTGCTATTGAAGATTAGCGCGAGGAAGCAGGTTTTTTCTGCAAGCTGTCGGGTTTCTCGTTTGCTTCGCTTACCGAGGTGCACGATCTACTTGCTAAAGCCGAACAACATCATTTAGCTTGACATATTTATTGGAAGAGGATATTATAATATGGATCTTGTAGATAACTCTCTTTTTTGAGGGAGGTCGATATGAAGTCGGTTATAGTATGCTTTCTTCTAATCCTCTGGCTATTCTTCGTTGGCGGCGCGGGCGCGCAAAACGATTGCCAGGAGGTATGGGACGATTGCTTCTGGCGGGACCCGGAGCTCAGCGATATAATAGCATTCATCGGTATGTACAGGGGAACTATAGAGCCAGAGTCTACCTGCGATTGCGGTCCCAGGGGAGACCATTTCCCGGTTTGCGTCGATCTTGATGGCAATTGTATTGCATTGGAGCTTTCAGACGTTGTATATTCCATCGGTTGTTACCGGGGAGTTGTGCTGCCAATAATGTGCCCGGACTGCTATTGAGGATTGGGTAAGCCTATTAACGCTCCGGGTGAGATGCCGTTGGTTTATCGCATTGCCTCCGGGCGGTTGTTTGTGCCTCTGTCACGCGCTCGCTTGATACGCGACCGTGCGAACAGGTAAAACCTTTCTATTTCGGAGAGCATGAACTCCCTATCATCCTTTGTTGCCTGATGAGCGTATGATTTTCTGGCAAGGTCAATATGGCGTCTCCACTCCGGGAGCGCATGGTGAGCCCAATCTGACGCTGCTGCCTTCGTAACAACAACGTCCCTCGTTTCAAAACTGTAGATCAGGCGGCAAAGGTTCAGGATGCAGTAATCCGGATAGTCCTGCAAATGTTTTTCGACATAGTCCAGTTCACTGCACAATGCGCCTTCGATCTCCGGCCACGTCGCAGGTGGATATATTTTCCGCGGATCCGGCCCATGAAGAGCGATATACCGTCCAGCGCGGATATGTTCACGGTGCAGGGCCCAGGAATCGTCCGTTGCTCGATTCCACATCTGGCTCTTCGGCGGCGCCTCGCAACAGGCGTCGGCGAGCAGGATGTAATAACCATCCATCCCACATCCGAGGGGAGGGAATTTCTGCGCCAGAATCCGGTGAAGCTCCTCCAGCCGGGAGCGTTCACCATCTGTCAGTTCATCGTTCAGAATCACATGGAAATCGATATCTCCGGTGGATACAGTATCGGGCAACGCCGCGGCACCATAGATATACGCACCGTATAGTTTACCTGCCAGGATGGTTTTGAGGCCTTTCGAAAACGCCTTACCGATAACGCTGACTTGCCGTGCGATCGTCATTGCGGTTTCCTGCACCGATATGATACTATACAACACTTATTCATTCTATATGATCTATGTCAGTCAGGTCACGGCTTCGCCTACGACCTGACTGAACAGGGAAGACCCGGCAGCGAGGTGAAACCGACAATTGAGGCTTCGTAGCCCTCGTTCGGTGGATCGTTAGAACGACCAGTTGACTATAGGAAAGACCGGAAACATACCTCCCTGGCCGATTATATTCACCAGTCCGATCTGCAGCCCTTTCATGCTACCGGCGTAATTAACGAACCCGAGTTGGAATCCGCTGGCGTAATGAGCGTAGTTTACAACTCCCCACTGGAAACCCTCGAAATCGCCCTTGACTATGTTCACGTTGTTGTCCTGCCAGCCCTTGAAGTCGGAATCCACCAAGCCTACAAAGCCAAACTGTACTCCCACGGATTTGCCGGTAGTAGTATGATTGACTAATCCCAGATCCAGTCCGGTAACATAAACATTCCGTCCGTATAGCAGGTTGAGTCGAACACCCGAAATTGCGACATCTTCCGGGAAAATTTGAACCGGCGTAAACAATGAAAGCTGGATTGGCTTATCCTGTGCCATCGCGGGCGTCGAGATAAAAATGAGAGCGACGGCAGCAAGCCCGAATAATGCGCGATACTTTCTGGACAATTGATCCTCCCATGATGGATGTTTTAAAAACATCTGTAGCATTTTCCGCAAAAAGCTAAGAAATAGTAATTAGGTTTGCAAGATAAAACCGATTTCTTGATCCCTCACCGTGAAGTCCTCAACATCCTGAGGGTAGCAGTCAGGACCGCAGGGGTCATGCGCTACAACTTGCCTGTTCTCCGTCGGGTTACTCTGCGCCACAGTCTGGCCAAACAGGATTAACTTTATCTCTTGAAGATATAGGGTAAGAAATTGCAGTAAAGAGAATATGAGGTTTCCTCGCTTCTTCTGTTATAATATTCATTGCCTTCCAGAACGCGGGAATAGTCGAATCGGAGCCATTCCGGACCGAGGCCGATTCCCACCGAGGTATAACGTTGGAATCCTACATCATCGAGATATCGTCCGGCGCGCAGATTTATTATATAGAGGAACGTGGCCTCGACGCCGAAGATCCACTTGATTTCGTCAATTTCCGTTCCGAAGGAGTCGTCGTTATCCACCAGCAATTTCAGGGCGTCGATAGTGAATCTCAATCCCAGATAGTCGGCGTCCAGCATTTGATATCCAAGAGCCAGGCGCAGGTTTCTCGGCGGAGGGCCATTGTAATAATCATCCTCGAATGAGACTTGAGGCCCGATATTGGTTAACGAGGCGCCCAGCGTGATCCCGGGGACCCTCTCCGTGCGGCAGTATTTTCGAAGCGTCGGATAATACAATTCATCGACTATGACGGTGGCCCCGGGCAAGTGGCCCCTTGAGAGAACGCCGAGATCGAAAGCGAAGGACGATCCCGTTTGTATACCCGTATCGCTCATTGAAGGCCTTCGTTTAATATAAATGTATTTTATCCCGATCCCGACGGAGTTTGCGCGATTAAACGCGTAAGCGCCTGATAAGGTGGCCGAATAGTCGTATAAGGTCGTCGAGCCGATGACCGTGCCCCCCTCGTCCGTTATAACGCGGCTCCCGTAACTCATTCGGACATAGCTGAACCCATAATAACCCCACTTGCCGAAGCTGCGGGACAGATGCACGCTTTTCAGCGAAAGATCGTCTGCAAAGGACGGCAGAACCTTACTGTAGTTAATTTCGGCGGATATATCACCGGAGGAGACAAGGCTTGCAGGATTATAGAAAGCGGAAACTGCGCCGGAGGAGTAAACGCTCCCGCCCCCGGCCAGACTCCGGCCCCTGGCATCCGGGGGCTCAAGGAGGAATCGGGCCTCGTACTGAATGACCTGCGCCGGGCATTCGTTGAAAGCATAGGAGGTTATCATTAAAGCAATGCCCGGGATCCATGCAATGAAATTCCGCATCCGAGAAAAACATGCCTTTCTCATAATTCATCCTCTTTTCGGACGGCCGATACGCCGGTCATGCAGGCCGCGTATTCGGTCGCTACCGGGCGGATAAAACCCCAGTATAAACGCGGACGTTTATTTATTCTTTTTTTCTTTTTTCAATTTTCGCTTTTCCCTCTGACTATGCTGGGCCTTTTTCTGCTGCTCCCTTTTGCCCTTATCTTTTTTGCCTTTGTCACCCATGTCCATTCCTCCTTATTTTGAATCGATCTGGATTTCTCAGGTAGCTGTCGGGTCAGGTGACCCGACAGCACCGGCGGATAAAATCATTTCAGCCACACCATATTGTCGGGTTTCTCATCCCATTGACATTGGAAAAACCCGACCTACAATTTAATATCCCCTTGTCCTGCTTGGCTTGAGAAAATTCTACCTGGGGTACAGGGATTCGAACCCCGATTATACGGTCCAGAGCCGCATGTCCTGCCATTGGACGATACCCCATTAAAATGAATGTCTTTTGATAGGCTGCACAGCTAAAGGGGGGAAGATATCTGTAACACGCCTCCAAAAGACAATCACTAAGTATATACGCAAATTGCGCCAGAAAGTCAAGATTTTTTACTAAAATTTTCATGGATAAATTTTATGGCTCTTTTTAGCCTTTTTAAGCATTCCTCTTTGCCCAGAAGCTCCATCATGTCGAAAAGCGGCGGCCCGGTGGTCATGCCCGACAACGCCAGCCTGGTCGGGTGAATAAGAAAGGCCGGCTTGATCTTAAGCTTCTCGGCCAGCTCCCTAAGCCTCTCCTCAAGGGTTCTGGCGGAAAAATCGTCCATCTGGCGGAGAATATCGACCCAGTTTTCCAGCCGCTCGGCGATATCCTCGTCCGCGAAATGCTTCTTGACGCCTTCAGGCTCGTAATCGAATCGGTCGATGAAAAAGAATCGGCCACGTTCAGCGAAATCCGTCAGAAGATGGCAGCGCTCCTTTAAGATGGCGACGAATTTCTTCATCCACTCCCAGCGGGTGTTAATCCAGAGATGGGTGGTCAGGCCGGAATCGACCATAAACGGCCTGATAAGATCGACCAGCTTATTGTCATCGCAGGCCCTGATGTATTCGCCATTCATCCATCTTAGCTTTTCTAAGTCGAAGATGGCATTCGCCGGGTTTATCCGGTCGAGAGAGAACGATTCGATCATTTCATCGAGCGACATCACCTCGCGGTCATCGCCCGGCGACCAGCCCAGAAGGGCGATGAAGTTGACGACCGCTTCTTTGAGATACCCCGATTTTTCGTAATCGGTGACGGCGGCGGCGCCATCCCGTTTCGACATTTTCGAGCGATCCTTGCCGAGTATGAGGGGGATATGGGCGAATTCCGGCGGCTCGATCCCCAGCGCCCGGTAAATGAGGATCTGCTTGAAGGTGTTGGCGACGTGGTCGTTTCCACGGATCACATGGGAAATCCGCATCTCGTGGTCGTCCACGACCACGGCCATGTTATAGACGGCACGCCCGTCGGACCTGGCAATGATGAAATCATCGAGCTCCTTATGCTCCTTCGTGATCTCCCCCAGTACGAGGTCGTGAAAAGTGGTGCTGCCGTCGGGCAGAAGCAGCCTGACAGCGAACGGCTCTCCCGATTTTAGAAGCTTCTTTTTTTCCTCTTCCGGGAGATCGAGGCAATGCCGGTCGTAGCGAGCGGTAAGCTTTTTTCGGCGCGCCTGCTCCTGTTTTTGTTTTAGAATCTCCGGTTTGCACCAGCATCGGAAAGCCCATCCGGATTCAAGCAGCCGGCCGACATACTTCCGGTAAGTATCGAGCCTCTGCGATTGGTAAACCGGCTCTTCGTCCCAGTCCAGACCGAGCCATTTCAGCGAACTGAAGATTACATCGATCATCTCCTCGGATGATCTCTCGATATCCGTATCCTCTATTCGCAGCAGGAACTTGCCGCCATGATGGCGTGCGAACAGCCAGTTGAAGAGGGCCGACCGCGCGGTGCCGACATGAAGAAACCCGGACGGCGACGGGGCTATTCTAACTCTGATCTCTGTCACTGCTATTCCCGAAAACTATTTGATAACCCGAAACAACCTCTCACTATCGAAGTTACCTTTGATTCCGTCCGTTGTCAATTCCATAAGTCTCTGGATGAAGGGCCAATATAATATGAGTTGTCGGATAAATGTGGCAATCGGCGCAAATGTGGAGTTGACAGAATTATCGATTTCTGATATACTTTTCGGGCACATTTACGGGGATGGTGCCGTATATTAAATTGTATGACAATGTTCAATTCTTTAAAGTCCGAATGATCATACCCGTTCTCATTTTAATTGGCTTTTTCAGGACGCCGTTCTTTTCAAAGGGAGGATCAATATGCTGAAAGCGCTTGCTAACGAATTGAGAAACCTGGCTGATACGACCCGCGATCAGTTTGAGGAGGCCATTAGAAAACGGCTGGATGGTAAGACAACCGAGGAGCAGGTAAGCAAATTAAAAGAGTTCATTTTTCTCTTACCCCCAGCCTTAAAACAGTTGAGCGGATACTGGAATGATAAATCAACTCCAACGAAAGCCAAGGAGATGAGCGGGCTGATCATCTCCTATATCTTACAACCGGATGATTTCATTCCCGAGGGCAGCACCGGACTGTTTGGATATCTCGACGATGCCTATGTGGTAGTTTCTGCTTTTTTGAGAATTCAGGACCTTTACCTGCGAGATTGGCAGGACAAGACGGACGAGGAGCGGGAGCTCGCCGAAAGAGCCCGCGATCTCATGGTGGCCCCCGGGATCGTAATACCGGATGAAGTGGCCAGGATCGATAAGATGCTCGATTCGTTCATGAGCGGTGAAACCGGAAGCTTTCAGGAATTCTTGCAGGCCTCCAGTTAAGTGTGGCGGTAGCGATATCCAACAGGCTCCTTTAAGAGGATAATCATAAGATATTGATATTCAGTTTTGGATTTGAATATCAATCTGCCTTGTATTATTATGACAATGGAACGTTTACGGGAAAGGAGATTTTATGTGGAAATGTGGTGTTTGCGGTTACATTCATGAAGGCGATGAGGCTCCGGATAATTGCCCCAAGTGCGGCGCACCTAAGGAGAAATTCCAAAAGCTTGATGACGCCGCCGCCGGGTTGGTCACGCGGTCGCGGCTATCTAACGCGCTTCATATAGCGCTTTTGCCCCTGCTTGAAGATATGGTTGATATCGCCGAGGAGGGCATCGAGGATAACCTCGACCCGGGATGCCTGAAGATATTCACTCAGGCAAAAGAAGTGGGCGAAATCCTGATCGGTTCTGTCAACGCCGAGTTGGCGGGCCATATGAAAAAGGGCAAGTGGGGCTGATCCGGGGGAGAGAAATCTATATTGAAAAATTAGCAGTGTAAGATCCCGACGTTGGGCATCTCCTATAGGCCGCGAACGGCTTGGTGAATTGGCTTTTCACTAAAATTGCTGTATGAGCCAAGCTTTCAACCGCATAAGGCATTGTTGACCAGCGAGATAGGCCAGGCTCACAGCGGAATAAATTCTGCGAGCACGGGGAAGTGTCGTGGGAATACTGTATTGAAAATCCTCTTTTGCATGAAATTAAGTTGCGATTTTGCCAGCAAAGTTTTAGCTTAGCGCGTTGAAAAAAATCTTGTTTTACAAAACGATAAGGAGATAATTTAATGGCAGACAAGAAAGCAGACCTGGCCGGCCCCGGCATCGGCGATTATACCGAACTGGAGAAGATCCTCCCGCGGGATTACAGATCTTTTCTAACTCCAAAAGAAACGATGCAAGCCCTTTTTGCCGTCAAGAGCTATATCGAGGAGAACCTGTGCAAAGAACTCAATCTGATAATGGTTCAGGTGCCTCTGATTGTGGACGTCGAGAGCGGCGTCAACGACGATCTGGATCGTGACGGGTCGCGAACCCCGATCCAGTTTCACATCTCAAACGATTACGACAAGAACCCGATCGATGCCCAGGTGGTGCAGGCGGCGACCAAGTGGAAGCGTGTAGCGCTGAAACAGTTCGGCATGAAGGTCGGCGAGGGCATCTGCACCGATATGAAAGCTGTCCGGAAGGATTATTTCTTAGACCACGATCACAGCGCCTATGTGGACCAGTGGGACTGGGAGACGGTAATAACCGAGGACCAGCGCAAACTAAACCTTTTAACGGAAGTGGTGAAGAAAATCTGGAAGGTTCTCAAGGGCGCCGAGACCTATGCCCAGGAGCTTTTTCCCCAGCTGAAGACGGATAAATATCCCGATCTGCCGGACGAGCTTAAATTCCTGCACGCCGAGGAGATCCTTGAGAAATACCCCGATCTGCCACGCAAGCAGCGCGAGACTGCGATATTGCAGGAATACCCCGCAGTCTTCATCTACGGGATCGGCTGGGTGCTCGAGGACGGCTATCCACACGAAATGAGAGCGGCGGATTACGACGACTGGGTAACCGAGACGACATCTGCAGACGGCAAACCGATGCACGGTCTAAACGGCGATATTCTGGTCTGGAATCATGTAACAAAACGTCGCCATGAGCTCACGTCTATGGGTATTAGGGTAAACAAAAAGACCCTGGTGCAGCAGCTTGAAATAACCGGCCAGACCGATTTTCTGAAATTGCCATATCACAAGGCGATAATGAACGACGAGATTCCGCTTTCCATAGGCGGAGGTATCGGCCAATCGCGCACCTACATGGCTATATTGAAGAAAGCACACCTCGGCGAAGTCAGCGTTACGGTATGGCCGAGGATACTCAAGGATATGTGCGCCGAGAAGAGCATACACGTCTTAGAGTAAGATAGAAATAGAGATAACGTTTCAATTCCGGCGGGTCGTCGATAGCATGATCCGCCGGTTTTTAGTCGGGTTCCTCTCCGCCCTCGGTGGATCGGAACTCGGCCTGCTTTTTCTTGAATGCGATCTCCGTTTGCGGTCGCAATGCTAGAGATCCGTATGGGCAAGTTGTGACATGCAGGGAAAGTAATTATCAATAATCGATTCGGGGCAAAAAAAGAGGCCGCCTTTGGGAGCGGCCTCAGGGGAGAGATTTTTCTTTCGGTTACTTCAAAAGCGTCATCTTCCTCACTGCCGCGGTGCCGAACTCATCGAAGTTGACCGAGTAGAAATAGGTTCCGCTGGCCACCGGTTGGCCGGAGGCATCGGCGCCGTCCCAGGTGATGGAGCGGGTTTCCTCGCTCAACGGGAAGCTCCTCACCATGCGGCCGGTAACATCGTATATGGCCAGCTGGCCGGAGTGAATTTCACCATCGATGGAGATCACGGTGTTGGCGTTGAAGGGATTGGGGTAGTTCTGTCCGAGAGCGAAATCAAACGGCAAATCTGGATTCTGCTCGTAAACACCGATGGGGATTAGGTCGTATTCATCGACTGCCAGGTACAGAACGTTATTGAAGGTCCAGGCCCCCGAGCCATTCCAGGCTGCCCCCGCATCATTATCATCTATGTATGTGATGTGCAGTGTACCATCGACCTTCTTCGCCAGAGAGCACCAGATGTCGCTGTCGCAATCACCTGCTTCGCAATCCGGGGTAGGTGAGTTGGTAAGGTTGACCTTCTCATACCATGTGGCGCCGCCGTCCTCTGATGCCGCTGCATATAACTCGCCGTTGGAAAAGCCTGTCTGAGAAACATCGTCAATGTTCAGCTCCGACCAGATGGCAAAAACATTGTTGTTTGAGGGGTCGACGCCGATGTTCATTTTGCAGACGCATAAGCAGTTTTCGACCTGACTGCAATTTTCCGGCCCCGTTGCTATAACGGAATGTCCGGTGGCTTGGCTCCAATGCATCAAATCAGTGAAGTCTAAGTATATGCCTCCATCGAAGGCCAGGGCGCTCTGATACGATATATGGAGATTATCGTCGTAGTCGTAAACGGCGTCCACATCAAGATAGGCCGAGGAGGAGTCCTCGGGCGTGAACTGCGTTATATTGATTTTGTTGTCCCAATCCCAATTTACTCCATCGGTAGATTCAATGTAGAAAACTTCGTAAACATTCGGGCTAACCGTCTTGGGATAAACTATGGCTGTTTTCGGGGAAACAGGCGAGGTACAAATGATAGCGCTTATGAAGTCGATGTTATCTACAACATCGTATCGAGACCAGGTCACCCCATCATCAGTCGAGAAAGTGTAAATTAAATCATTGTTTACATACGAAAGCAGGGCCATGTGGAGCCTGCCATTTGTGTCTCTCACAACGTACGGAAAGATGTAATCATTGGGATTTGGTGACAGGAGATATTCGGTAAAAATGCCAAAACCCCTGACGGCATCTACGGACACAGCGGAAATGCCAGGGGTTGCGTCGGCTAGATGGTATGCCACGATGGCCTCGCCCGCTCCCATCACGTCGATCGTTGTAAAGCCGGTACCGTTTTCTTCGCTGACCCGAGTTCCCTCCGACGAGTTCCATTCGCCGGTGTTTTCATCCCGGAAATTATAATGCACGTAGCGCGGCCGAGCATCGAGAGCCTCGCCCTTCGTCCAGGACACATGCAGACCACCAAAATCGTCGAGGGCGATTTTCTTCCCGGCCGATGCGTTAGACTGGTATTCATAGGACGTGATCCCGATTACTGTACCAGGTGAATCGGTGATAATCATCGGGCCGGGCGCAACTGGTGCCTGCGTGTTATAATTATGACTCCCGTCAGTGGCCACAGGCGCTGCAGCTCGGGTGGGTTTTTCCGCCAGCGCAATGCCCAGAAGAAGGGGCACAAGCAGGAGAACTAAAACGACAGTTCTCATGGATTCCTCCTTTCAGAGGGGTTTTAATTTGTTTGCAACGAATTGATAATCAATCAAATACGTTCTTCTCAACATACCTGATTTGAAGATAATAAATAATTTTTTTTTCGCCACCACAAAAAAGCGATTTTGTGAAATTTTTTTGACTTTTCTGGCCGGCACACAAGATCTACTTCATTTTCAGCTTGACTCGGACGTATTTCCTGCTAAGATATAATGCGCCAAAGAGTTGGGGAAAGAAAAGAGATAGCTTTGTCGGAATTGAAAGGAAAATTCGCCAGAACCTACGATGATTTCATCCGCCGCGAGTCATTGCTTCCAGAAGGGCTCTCCGAACTGGTTAATTTCGCCGCCGGAAAGGAGATCCTCGAGTTCGGATCAGGAACAGGGGCGGTCGCTATCGGCTTGAGCCTGGCCGGATACGATATCACAGCCATAGATTTCTCCCCGGATATGCTGAGGGCAGCGCTATCCAAGGCCAGGAAATATAACGTTGCTGTCAGGTTTATCTATGGCGATATTGTAAAGGTCAGGTTAGATCGGAAATTCGATCTTTTGATCTGTCTGGGAAATACGCTCCCTTTGATTACGGGATTGGGAAATTCAAGAAAGCTTTTCAAAAACTGTGTCAGACATCTCAAGCCCGGGGGGACGGCGATATTCCAGATGCTCAACTATGACCGGATCTTGAGGGAAAAACCGACCACCTTTGCGGTCGATTCTCATGATAATCTTATAAGGATAAAGCAATACCGTTATGGTGCAAAGCTTCTGGATTTCATCGTCACCCTGATTGACAATTCCAAAATTCCCCCGGTCGTAACAACTTCGAAAAGAAAGATCAGGCCCTGGATCAGAAGGGAGATTTTCGCCGAACTGAGGGACGCTGGCTTTAAGAAAGTCGCCGGGTATGGGGACTATAACCGGAGAAGGTTTAGCTTGTTATCAAAAGACCTAATAATTGTAGCGAAAACTTGAAAAAAGGAGGGAAGATGAGAGAGAAAATGATGCTGGTGCTATCGGCTGCGGTTTTCGCGGCTTTGATGGTCACATGGGGCAGCATGGTATCGGCGGAGGAATGTGTCGAATGTCACGGGAAAGAGAATCCGTCTCTTGTCCAACACTGGCAGGGTTCCAGGCACGCCGAAAATGAGATAGGATGTATTAATTGCCATGGGGCGAGCAAGGGGGAACCTGACGCATTCGAGCATAACGGTTCGACTATCGCTGTTGTCGTGTCGCCGAAGGATTGCGGCCGCTGTCATGAGTCCGAGGAGAGGGAAAACAGCGCCTCGCGGCATGCGCACGGCGCCGAGTTTATCGGCTCTCTGGATAATTTTCTGGGCGAGATTGTAGAGGGGGCAGCGGCGGCGACGTCGGGATGCAGACAGTGCCATGGTTCCGAGGTGAAGGTTCTGGAAAAAGGCAAACTCGATCCGGCAACCTGGCCGAATACCGGAATAGGCAGGATCAACCCCGATGGTTCGAGGGGTTCATGCTCGGCCTGTCACTTGCGGCATTCGTTCTCATCGGCCCAGGCCCGGCGTCCTGAGAATTGCGGCCGTTGCCACATGGGACCGGATCACCCCCAGATTGAGATTTTCAACGAATCCAAACACGGCATCAAATTCTATTTCTCAGAGGACGAGATGAACCTCGATTCTGATTCCTGGGTCCTCGGGGTAGATTACAGCGCCGCGCCAACCTGCGCCACCTGCCATATGTCGGCTACCCAAAAACAGCCTGTCAATCATGACGTGGGAGGAAGGATCTCCTGGACGCTGCGCCCGATAATCTCCAACAAGCTGGAAAACTGGGAGTCGAAGCGGGCTAATATGAAGAACGTTTGCAACAGTTGCCACGGCACTGAATGGGTGGATAATTTCTTCGTGCAGTTCGATAATGCGGTCGAATTATACAATTCGAAATTCGGTTCTCCCGCCAAGTCCATTATGGAGGATCTGAAGGCCGCCGGCAAGATCACAAAATCGCCTTTCGACGATAAGATTGAATGGATTTTCTTCGAGCTCTGGCATCATGAGGGACGGCGCGCCAGACATGGCGCGGCAATGATGGGACCCGACTTTACCCAGTGGCATGGTTTTTATGAGGTCGCCAAGCATTTCTATTTCAAATTCGTTCCCGAGGCTGAGGAGCTTTTACCGGGCGTTTCTCAAAAATACCTTGAAGATGACATGCATCAATGGCTGAAGGGATTATCGCCGGAGCAGATAAAACAGCAGATCGAGTTTTACCGAAAACGCTACGGCGAATGAACCGATATCGATTTCGGATTTTAATGTTGACTGCCACGGCAATTGACTTATCTTTGGGTCGATTGGCGCTATCGTCTAGGGGTTAGGACAGGTGGTTCTCAGCCATCAGACCGGGGTTCGATTCCCCGTAGCGCTACCATATTTCCGATCCTCTGAAGCTCAACAGGTTCGGAGGGCTTTTCGAGCCAATCAATATTAGCGGAATCAATCCTGAATTGACGCTGTGTCTTATTTGTGTTTCCATACTCATGATCTTTCAAATAGATGCTGTGATGGAATGCCAACATCAAGAT
>CBEWDL010000060.1:0-18402 GCA_965555375.1 uncultured bacterium | reverse complement strand
GCATAATCTATGTATAATTTGATGGACTCGAAGGCGTCCTTATCGATGACTGCATTGACAAAGCAGGAGAGATCATCCGGATCGCCCATCTTCATCTCCTTGGCATGAGCGATCAGAATCTCTTTTAGTTTCGGCCAGATCGATTTCGGTATGTAGGCCCTGGAGGCCGCCGAACATTTCTGCCCCTGGTATTCGTAGGCGCCCCTGGAGATGGCAGCGGCGGTTGAATGCAGATCGGCGGAATTGTGCACGACAATGAAATCTTTCCCGCCGGTCTCGCCAACTATCCGAGGATATGATTTGTAGTTTTTGATATTCTCGCCGACGACTCGCCACATGGTATGGAAAGTCGCCGTGCTGCCGGTGAAATGAATCCCGGCCAGATTGGGACTTTTTAATATCAGCTCGCCGATGTCGCTGCCGCGTGCGGTTATCATATTGATCACGCCATCGGGCAGACCGGCCTCATGCAGAATCTGCATGATCAGGTGAGCAGTATAAACCACGCTCGACGCCGGTTTCCAGATTACGGTGTTGCCCATGATAGCGGGTGCGGTCGGCAGGTTCCCGGCGATGGAGACGAAATTGAAAGGAGTTACGGCCAAAACAAACCCTTCCAGGGGACGATATTCCATCCGGTTCCACATCGCCCCGCCGCAGGCGGGGTTACCGGGCTGCATATCGAAAATCTGCTCGGCGTAATAGACGTTGTAACGGAAGAAATCCACCAGTTCGCAAACACCGTCTATCTCTGCCTGGAAAACGTTCTTATCGTGCGCCAGCATGGCGGCGGCGTTCATCTCGTAACGATAGGGACCCGCCAGGAGGTCGGCGGCTTTCAGGAATATGGATGCCCGATGCTCCCAGGGCATCGCCTCCCAGTCCGGTTTGGCCTTCAACGCGGCATCGACAGCCGCCTCAACCTCACTTTTGCCACCCTTGAAATAATGACCCAGAATATGCTTGCGATCATGCGGGGTGGTCATGGCGACTTCATTCGAAGTCTTGACTTCCTGGCCGCCGATAACCATCGGGGCATCGATTTGTGTATTCTTAAGCCGGTTCAGCTCTTTGGTCAATTTCGCTCGCTCCGGGGAACCGGGGACGTACGAATAGACAGGTTCGTTTTTTGGCACCGGTACCCTGAAATTACCCATTTTATCCTCCAGACATCATCAAAAATCCATATCTTCGACCCTGTGCGCCTATGCACACGATTCTACATAGAAATCGATACGGATAATATAGTCAAGCGATTATTGGCATGCTATATCGAGCAAGATCTTTCAATGATTGACATTTGGAACGAATGACTGTAAATATCGAAATGTCGAACGAATCGTAACCTTAAAGAAGTGTCAGCTGAATTAAGGAAACCAAATCGCCGCCGATGAAGTATCATAAAGGCGAAAAGTATATCTGGATAAACAAGGAGGAGATGTGAAGAAGGCATTAATCATTCTGCTGGGTGCGTCAGTTCTGATAAGCTGCGGTTCATCGCGGAAGGTAACTCGCCTGGAAAGCGACACGGTAGTGGATCTCAGCGGCAAATGGAACGACACGGATTCCCGGCTCGTTGCCGAGGAGATGATCTTAGATTGCCTTTCGAGACCCTGGATTATGGATTTCGTAGCGGTAGCCGGTGAAAAACCTGTGGTAACTATTGGCACGGTCCGCAATCTTTCCAACGAGCATATCAGCACCGAGACGTTCACTACCGATATGGAGCGGGAGCTTATCAATTCCGGCCAGGTGAGGTTTGTGGCCAGCCGTGATCAGAGACAGGAGATGCGGCAGGAGAGAGGCGAACAGCAAGAATACGCCTCGGACGAGACGGTCAAGAGGATGGCAGAGGAGACCGGATCAGACTTTCTGGTTCAAGGCTCAATAAAGACCATCGTCGACCAGATCAAGGGTACAAGAGTGGTATACTACCAGACCGATCTTGAGATGATCAATGTCGAATCTAATGAGAAGGTCTGGATCGGTACCAAAAAGATAAAGAAAGAGATCTCCAAGAAAAGCACTAAATGGTAAGCCATAAATCCGCCGGTAATGCCCTCCGGGTATTACTGCCTCTGGCGGTTATCTACAGCTGCGGCGCTGTAGCTACCAGGACGAAGTTCCACGAGCCGATAGCGGAGGAACTTCGATCGGGCAATTATGATGCGGCCGTGGATAAGATCAATGCGGCCAGAGCGAAAAACAGATACGGCGAAAAAGACCGCCTTCTGTATTATCTCGATTCCGGCATGATCAATCATTATGCCGGATATTTTGACACCAGCAACGTGAAGCTTTCCTCGGCCGAGGATGCCGCCGATGAGCTGTTTACAAAGAGCATCTCCCGGGCGGCGGCTTCTCTGGCTCTCAACGACAATATCCTGGAATATGCCGGAGAGGATCACGAAATCCTGTATTCCAATCTCATAAAAGCCCTGAATTATATTTCTCTCGACGAGTTTGACGAAGCTTTCGTTGAAATCAGGAGGGCGAACGAGAAACTCGAGCTTTTAGAACAGAAATATGCCCTGGCGGCCGACGAGTTCAATACCGCGATCGGGGATGATGAAGAAGAGGTTGAAATCGATTATGAAGCCGGCAAGATCAGGTTCAATAATGATGCCTTCGCCCGTTATCTCAGCATGAGGATCTATGCGGCCGAGGGCAAGATGGATGATGCCAGGATTGACTTCGAATGGCTTTTAAGTGCCTTTGAAACCCAGCCGCACATCTATGATTTCGATCCGCCGGACATTAAAATCAGATCCGATGATAGGGCGCTGCTGAGCGTCGTAGGGCTAACCGGGCTGGCGCCGGTCAAGGAGGCTCTAAATCTGCGGATCAGGACCGATAAGGATCTGGATTTAGTGCAGGTGCTCTACACCGATTCGGAGAGGAAGGATGTTGAATACGGGCATCTCCCCATTCCCGTTAGCGCCGACTACTATTTCAAGTTCGCGATACCGAAGCTGGTGCCGCGATCCTCGATAGTAAGCAGGATTGAAGTTGCAATCGATGGTATGACTATTGGCCAGCTTGAGCTTATTGAGGATGTATCCGGAGTGGCGGGGGAGACGTTCAAGGCTAAAAGCTCATTGATCTATCTGCGTTCGGTCGCCCGGGCGGTGGCCAAGGGGCTGGCGGCGCACAAACTGAAGGTCAAGGCGGATACGGGTGGGCTGGAGGGCTGGCTGAAAAAAGCGGCGGTAGATGTGGCTACCGATATCTCGGAAAACGCCGATTTGCGCTGCGGCCGATATCTGCCGGGAAAGATATTCGTGGGTGATTTTGAGATCGAGCCCGGGACGTATGATATAACCGTCAGGATTCTCGATCGGGATGGTGCAGAAATAGAATATATATTAATCCCGCAGTATCATATCAGCAAATACGGGCTCAACCTGGTGGAGGCCGTCTGCCTTAAATAGACGCCCGCCAACGCGGGATGAGCGGGCGTCATCGTCACCATATTCGATTATCCCCTATTCAATTCATCTTCTGCCATACTTGAGCGATGGAAAATTATTATATTGCTCGCATTGTGAGGCCGATCGACGATTAAGGCGACGATTAGCTTGCATTTTCATCGAAGGTTAATACTTGACCATTTCCTCTGGATTTGATACGCTTCTTCTAATCTGACCGGCTGGTCGGCGGTTACCTGGAAAGGGGATTGAATATGGCCAGGCAAATTGATCGCGAGAAGAAAAAGGATCGGATCTTACAGGCAGCCATGAGGTTGTTCGCCAGAAGGGGAATAGCAGATACCAAGATGGAGGATGTGGCAAAGGCAGCCGGCATAGCTAAAGGGACGATTTATGAGTATTTCAAGAATCGGGAGGAGCTCTTACATTTGTCCTTCAACTATCTGCTCGTCTTGATGAACAAGCTGGTGCGGCGACGGATGTCGGAGACGGAAGATCCCGAACAGAAAATCAAAGCCGGTTTCCTTGCGTATCTGGATGTTGGATCATTACAGATAGAGGATTATGTCGAGATCCTGCCGGATCTCTGGGGGCATGGCTTGAGGCAGAAGGAGAGCGATGGCGATCTTGAGTTTGATCCGGGATGGATATATCATCAATACCGTGAACAGTTCAGCAGAGCCCTGAAGCAGGGGATCGAAAATGGGCTTTTCCGCGATATTGATATCGAGTCAACGGCGTCGGCGATTATAGCCGCAGGCGATGGATTCTATTTACAATGGATGTCCGATCGGCAGAATTTTGACGTGAAGAGAACCTCGAAAGCTTTTATAGATACTTTTATAGAGGGAATTAAAAAGACGTAGCACGCTTTGACTCCGGGGCAAATCGGGGCAGAAGTCCCGCGGATTTCATCTCAGATTCAAACTAAGGGAATATTACCTTGTCCTTTGCATGGCCGAGTTCTATCAGTTTCTTCTGCAGATCCAGCTGCATCACGGGCGGGCCGCAGACAAATATCACCGTGTCATCCGACGGTGCCGGGAGTCTGTCTTTCATCAAGCCTGAATCGATCCTGCCAGTGCCCATCTCCCAGCCGTCGGGAGCCTTATCGACAACATAATATCGCCTGAAATTTTCATGCTGGCTGGCGTAATTGTCGAATTCGTCTTTGAGGATGATATCATCGACAGTCTTGTTGGCGAATATCAATGAGATGTCCACATCAATGCCGTGTTCCAGGATTGTTCTTATCATCGATATCATGGGGGTGATACCGGTTCCGCCGGCAACCATGCCCACTTTTTTGGCCATGCCTTCTTTGAAATGCCCTCCCTCGTGCGGGCCGCTCATCCAGACATCATCACCGAATTCCCTGTCATGCATGAAGCCGGAGACCAGTCCGTCAGGATACCGCTTTATTATCAGTTCGAAATAATCCTTGGTATCCGGCACGGAAGTAGGTGTATATGGTCGGAACTCCAGAGCGTTATTCTTGTTCGGATAAATCTTTACATGATCCCCCGGGAGATATTCGAAATTCAATGCCGACGGGATCTTAAATCGAAACTGGTTGGTATCGTGCGTTAGGTAAACAATATCGATAATACGGTAGACAGTTATTTCGATTTTCTTACCGCTCATATTAATTCCGACAGCTTAATTATCGCATACCTGGCTGAAAATTCTCATGAAGTTACCGCCCAGGATCTTTTTAATGTCATCATCCGAATATCCTCGTCTGATTAGCTCGGCCGTGATATTCGGTAATTTCGAACAATCCTCCAATCCGTTCGGCATCCGGTGGACGCCGTCGAAATCCGATCCCAATCCCACGTGGTCCGGGCCGACGAGCCTGACTATATGGTCTATGTGATCAACTACGGTACCGACGTCGATTTTGACGTCGTTGAGTCTTTTGCTCAACTCCCTGTACAAAGGCGTCTTCCGCCTGTCTTCGCGTTTCGGGTAAAGAGCATCGATGGAATCTAACTCGTCCTGGTGCTCCTTCGAAAAGGCGGCATCGATATCATTGAACTCCTGCGAAAGATAGCCGTTGTAGAAATTGATCCCGATCATCCCGTCGTTGGCAGCGATTGCTTTTATCTGATCGTCGGTTAAGTTTCTATCGTGAGCGCATATTTTATGGACACAGGAATGAGAAGCTATGATCGGGTCCTTTGTGATCTTGAGGACCTCCTCCACAACCGACGGTGCGGCATGGGAGATATCGACTATCATCCCCAGCTCGTTCATCTTGCGCACGACATTTCGGCCGAAATCGGTCAGGGCATGGAACGCCGGCGTTGTCGTATCTGAGGACGATATACACCAGTCATTGGAAAGGATGTGAGTCAAGGTCATATAGCGGATGCCACGGTCGTAAAAATGCTTTAAATTGTCGAGATCGTTGGCGATGGCGACGCCGTTCTCGATGGCCAGAAATGCCGCGATGCGGCCGCTCTTTATAATATCCTTTGCTTCCCCGGATGTTCTACAGATAGCGATCTTATCGGGGTTACGCGAGATTTGTGCTTCCAGCGAATCGATCAGTTCATCGACAGTCGAACGGCATTTTTCAAGCGGCGTTTCGGTATCGAGGTAGCAGGCGAAAACCTGCAGATCGACTCCACCCTCTAAAAGGCGAGGGATATCCATGTGGCCGGTGGTATCGCGCGTCGAAAAATCGAAACCCTCCTCCACCATACGGAGCGCGGTATCGCTGTGCAGGTCGGCGACCAGCGCGTCATGATGCAATCTGATCGGGTCGCGGTTAGCTTCCGAACAGGCCAAAAGCCCTCCAATTAAAATCGCCAAAAGAATTAATGTTTTTTTCATGTTCGGTGTATAGTCATTTCAGGGCACAAAATCAAGTGGGAAGTCGAGAGATTCTATACTCCATTTCCGCTTAAACGGATCGTTGGTCATCTGGTCCCGATCCGTCCTTTCAGGTTCATTTGAAGGCCGCCAGCTCACACCCTGTGGACTATCTAGTGGCTGAATATGGCGACTACGAAAGCGAAAGAGGCATGCTCTAAGCTGCGGCCTCCTTCTTTGCCCCGGCAATGAGGTTATACAGCCAGCCGAATATGACACCCCCGATGAACCAATCGACGAACGCCCAGATAAGCCCGATCAGGCTCCCGATCGGCGTAATAGAGTAGCCCCGGTAAATCCGGCTTATGAATACCGGCCCGGCCTGAGAGCCCTCGAAAAGCATAATCCACCAGGTGATGAAAAAAAGCCCCAGGCCGAAAATAATCCCCGATGTCAGCCCCAACGCCCAGACATTGAATCGATGCGGCATGATTCGCTCCTTTAGTTAACGAATCGTGAACAAAGTGCAAAGATCCGAAGAAGTCCCACTATGCAGGAATATAACAAAAAACCGTTAGATCGCTTTGCTAACCTCCGAATAGAGATTCGGCCAGCCACCTTGGCGGATTCGGAACTTCGTGCCGTGGTTATGACCAGTCCGCGCGTCAAAGTCAATGAGAATAATACCTGATTCCATGCAATTGAGGAGCCTTTCAAATGAGAAACCGGATAGAATATGTAGCTCTTTATATCTGAAGTATTCGTGATTTTCCCTAATGTCGCTATCCGCAACAACATAGAAGCAATTTTTTATCTTTGAGCCTATTATATAGTTGAGGTCGTCGAAACCCCAGTATGGTTCGGGATCTAACGGGCCCAAACCAATTCTATCATTAACAGATTGAAGCCATATACGAATTTCCGGGTCACCGGTGGCAGCTTTGGTTGGCTCGAAAATGAATCTCACTTTCCTAAGATTTCTATCGACGATTATCCTAAATCCTCTTTTTGTATAATCTGCCGCGTTCGTGGTTGATCGGAAGCTCTTTTCAGTTTTAGGATATTTCGAACCCGCCTGTTTATGCCTCCATCCGTAAAAGGGCAAGAGTAAATTGGGTACTATTCGCGCCGCCTTAGGCGAAGGTTCTATGTGTTTAAGGGTAATGAGTGAACTAGTTTGAGATCGCTGTCCTTTCAGCTCCCATTCTCTAACATTGGGAATGGGCAAGTTGTTCTCGATTATACCCAATAACGATTCCAGAGTATTCCCCACCGCCCCATCATTTCTAATGTCTCTAGTTAACTTGACACTTTTATGCCAGCCAGCCTCAAATATCGGCCTAATCCTCTCAACCAGTTCCTCTTTTGAATATAATTTCATTAGAACTTCTAGGTTGAAGGCGGTTTCCAAAAATCCAGCAAATATTCAAATGTGACGCCCATAGTGATGTAATTACTGGGCCAGCCGAAAATCCCTATTTGATTTACGATATTTGTCCTATCCCAGATAATTATATTACGCAACTCATAGCCCCGGCGTCTTAATTCATCTATTAAAGAAACGTGGATAGTAATTCTTTCATTTTCCCACCACATATCGGGCACATTTATCACACAGTGACCTTTCGGCTGCAGTAAAGGCAGGAGTCCCTCAAAGATATCTCCCATCGCTTTCGTATATTCTTTTAAAGACATAGTTCCTAAGTCCCTTTGATCTTGCGAGTATTGTTCAACTTTCCCAAGTTGCTCATTTTTTCTATACCGGCGGGATTTGTTCTTGCGTTTACGGTTCAGCAGGTTTGCATAAGGAGGTGAGGTCCATATAACTTTAACCGTCTCTCTATTAAGATATAAGGGAATATTGTGGGCGTCATCCTCAATCGCGATCTGGCAGGACCTATTGAACATATTGTTGTTATTGGCCAATCTTGTTGTACATAAATTAATGTATGAAGCTTGTAAATCGAAGCCGACAGAATTCCTGTTTAAATCTGAGGCTGCGATAAGCGTCGTCCCGCTACCAACGAAAGGATCCAAGACCAGTTCCCCTTGATGTGAAAAAAGTTCGATTAACTTTTTCGCTAGAGCAATAGGAAACGTCGCAGGATGCACCTTTTTGTCTCGAACATCTCTTGATTCATAAAAAAACTGCCATACACCTAACTGGCTTTTAAGCCATTCCTTGGCAGTCATGCAATTGATATGACTTGGCTTACAGTCGCATAACCGTTTGAAGCCTATAGGCAACTTTTTTCTAAATAGCGAATCCCCTTCAAATATCGCTGTAGGCAAATCCGCTTGTCTTGATTCGATTCTGCTTCCAAGTTGATCCGTCATTTCACTCTCCTCCCATACGCAACGCGAGATGCAACGTGCCAGATTTGCTATTTTATTATAGCATTATTCGGCTGCCGCGCAAAGATATTTGTGTTTCTTGACAATTAGCCACGACCAATGAGAATATGCCGTTTTTCTAATGCTCCCAGCGCTAATTCTATCACTCCTTCAGCGATGGTGCGGCCTCCTTCAATCCCTGGAAGAAAGCGGGAATATCACTTTCGAATACCATGATCCGGTTGCGCTGGTATTCACCATCGACCCTCCTCGATTCGCAGATGGTCAGATATTTATTGCCGTTGGCGCTTTCTTTGACATCGAGAAAATAGGTCCTCGATCTGGTCTTGATCGTCTTCGAGAAGATCGCTTCTTTTTGAGTCTGGGTAGCCATTTTGCCTCCTTTTTTCAAGAATTCTTTTCTTTCGCCTGTTCAAATGTATAGGTAGGGACTGACAGAATCGGTCAGTCTGGACTGAAAAAAATAGCAGAATTCCAAGAAATTTCATAATCTATTGTATATAAATAAGTTGACAAACGCATGTAAGGACCATATTATGGCGTCAGTAAGTATTTTCGAGGCTATCACATTGAAAAGATCCCGCGTTGCATTACTTTCCGTGGCGATATTATTGGGTATCAGCGCATTTAATTGCTCCCACATTGGTCATAGGGCCGGAGTGGAACCCGGCTGGAATACGTCAGTCTTGTATGCCCCGAGCTATGAACGATATGACCCTCCCCGGCGCTGGCCCGATTGGAACGAGAAACTCTCCGGTTACGGACACACGGATGTCCAGTTTGATTTGGGTCATGCCTGGGAATTCAACAACGGCCAGAAGTTCTTGTTGCAGGGAATGTTTTCCCTCAATCCCCATTTTGCCCCGTCTCTTGATCTTTACTGGCAGTTCAGTTCGGCACCGGAATACTCAAATGGCGGAATTGGATTGATCTTGGGCGTTGATGGAATGATCTACGCACTCTGGGGACGTGACATACTTGGTAGAGCACATGATGATTTCGGAGTCGGGGTCGATGCAGGATTGGCGTTTGCGGCGGGGCCTTCTTTCATGGGCCAGCCAATGATTTCATTCAGATATAAAAGCCTCAAAGCGGGTCTATTCGCCGAATACCGATATTACACCAGGGTTCTGGATATATGTGACGAGAATTGCGGTTACGATTCATATATCCGTTCCCGATTGGTGGTTGGAGTCATATTGTTCCTTTCTCCGGCCCGCAAGCAATGACAGTTTCCTATGTTCTTGCGTGTCAGGACTTGCCCATATGGATCCGTACAATTCTGACCACGAGCGCAATGAAAAAGAATGAGAAAAATCCGATTCCTTGTAGAGGTCAGGCATGCCTGACCTCTGCCGCGAATTGCCCCGGTGAAGGCAAGATCGTTACGAAGATTTGCTTCACAAGAATGCTCTTGCAATAGCGTAATCCATTTGATATTTTGATTTGCGGTAACGACCGAGAAACCGGGGCAGTAGCTCAGATGGGAGAGCGGTACGTTCGCAACGTACAGGTCGGCGGTTCGATCCCGCTCTGCTCCATAACTAATATTGTGCTAGGCGGGGAGTTAGCGGTGCCCTGTAACCCGGAACCCGCTATACCGGGGCTGAATCCCCACCGGCGGTCCAGTTGACCGGGATATTCGTCCGGCCGGAAGCGACCAGCCCCGCCATAGGCGGGGTAAAGGGTCAGGTCCCGCGCAACGGCCGGCCGCCTAACCCCGTCAGGGCCGGAAGGTAGCAGCGGTAAGCGGCAGCGGCGTGTGCCGCGGGGTAATCTGGCCCCAGCGGAAGATCGGAACGAATTCTCGGATAGACGGAACAACGGTGGGTGCACGATTAATTTTTGCAATAGCGTTTTGAAATGTCATACTTAGCCTTAGCCAGAAGATACCGCCCCGGTGATTTCGATACCATACTGAGCCAGCATCATATCACCACTACCTTGAAAAACGCCGTCTCGTCGGGACGGATTTCGCACGCCTACCTGTTCTGCGGCCCGCGCGGCACCGGCAAGACAACCACCGCCAGGGTCCTTGCCAAAGCCCTCAACTGCGAGAAGGGGCCTACCCCGGAGCCCTGCGGCGAATGCACCGTCTGCAAAGAGATCACCCTTGGTTCATCCCCTGATGTCTTCGAGATCGACGCCGCCTCCAATCGCGGTATCGACGATATCCGGGAGCTTCGGGAAAACGTCCGCTACAGCCCGGTCGGCGGCCGATACAAGATATATATCATCGATGAGATCCACCGGCTAACCAGGGAAGCATTCGACGCCCTTTTGAAGACGCTGGAGGAGCCGCCATTGCATGTTATCTTCATCTTCGCAACCACTGACCCGCAGGCTCTGCCGGCCACTATATTATCGAGAACCCAGCGCTATGATTTCAGAAGAATACCGGTCTCCGCCCTGGCGGAAGCGGTGAATTCGGTGGCTCGTAAGGAGGGTTTGTCGATCGATCCCAACGCCGCACTCCTGGTGGCCAAAAAGGCCGATGGTTCTCTCAGGGATGCCTTATCTCTTTTAGATCAGCTTTCGAGCTTCAGCGATTCAAATATAGATATGGAGATGGCTGCGGAGGTCCTGGGGTTGGTTAAGACCGATCTATTGTTTGCAATCGCTCAGTCCATTATCAATCATGATGCGGCGGAGGCGCTGGCGCAGCTAAGCGAATTTGTCAAATCCGGCGGAGATCCGCCGGAGCTGGCCGAGGCCCTGGCCGGATACATCCGCACGCTTCTTTTGATAAGAAATGGAGTCGACGATACTGAAATACTGGAACTCGATAAAGCGGAGATGGAAAAGGCCAATAAGCTCGTCGCCGAAATCGATCCCGTCGATCTCTTACGATATTTCACGGCCCTCGCAGATTATAAGTGGTCTGTTAAGCAAGGACAGGACCCCGTATATTCTCTGGAAACCGCCGTGGTGAAGATGGCAGCCATGGATCGGGCGGTCTCGCTGGAAGAGCTTTTGAGGGGCATGCAGATGAGCTCCGCGACGAGAGGATTGACCGGGGGACCGCCACCGAATGCCCGTGCGACATCAGCTCAAAGAGGATTTGATAAGGCACGGAAATCCGCCACAGATACGAAATCTACTGCATACGAACCCCCGCCGAAAACGATTCCGAAGCGAAAACGATCCGGTGGATCGCTTACTCTGGAGACGATCTTGGCCGAGTGGGATGATTTCTGTAAGTTTGTCTTTAAAAGAGACAAAGCGATCTTTGCGCATCTGGGTATGTGTAAGCCTTCTGCATTTGATGATGGTTTATTAACCGTAACAGTGAACGGCAACGGTAATTTTCAGTACGAGCAACTATCCAGACCGGGTAAGAAGAGATCGCTGGAGTCCCTGCTCGAAGAGTATTTCTCGTCGGATGTCAAATTGAAATTGCTTGCGGGTTCATTTCAAGCGGAGGGTCAAAATTCCACGGCGGCCAATCGGGAGTTCGAAAAGAAATTTGAGGGATCACCCGTTGCGAAAAGATTGTTTGACCTTTTGGGAGGGGAGATTATCGGTCAATGATTCGACTCGAAGGAGTAAAGAATGCACGATTATTTTTTGCGGCTAATAAAAGGAGCTTACATGGCTAAGGGAATGGGCGAGCTAATGAAGCAGATGCAGGCTATGCAGGCCAGGATGGAGCAGATGCAGGAGGAGCTTGCCGAGAAGAAGATCGAGGCGTCATCGGGTGGCGGCATGGTCAAGGTGGTGGCTAACGGCAAGCAGGAGATTCTTGAAATTAAGATCGACCCGGAAGTTGTCAACCCCGACGATGTCGAGATGCTGGAGGAATTGATTCTGGCGGCGGTGAATCAGGCCAGAGATAAGGCCAGCGAGCTCCAGATGGAGGGGCTTTCAGGATTGACCGGCGGACTGAAGATCCCGGGACTTCCATTCTAAGCCGTATGTCAAAGGCTCTGGATGAATTGATAGAGGCGCTTTCCTCTCTGCCGGGGATCGGCAAAAAGAGCGCTGCCCGGCTGGCTTTCCATCTTTTGAAAAGGCCGGTCGAGGAATCGGAGGAGATTGCAGAGCGGATAATCAACGCCCGTCGCAAGCTCAAAGCCTGCTCCGTATGCGGGAATCTGGCCGAGGTCGATCTATGCGATATATGCGCGGATAAATCCCGCACGAAATCGGTTATATGTGTTGTGGAGGAATCATCGGACGTCTCCGCCATCGAATCTATGGGCGAATTCAAGGGTTCCTAC
This sequence comes from uncultured bacterium, assembly GCA_965555375.1. Taxonomy (GTDB): domain Bacteria; phylum Zixibacteria; class MSB-5A5; order UBA10806; family UBA10806; genus CBDVBL01. The sequence goes on along the minus strand of CBEWDL010000060.1, from coordinate 5,582 downwards.
CATGTTCTGGGAGGCGTTCTGTCTCCCCTCGATGGTATCGGCCCCGAGAATCTGAATATTGACTCTCTCAAAAGCAGGCTCAAAGAAGGTGTCACTGAGGTCATACTGGCAACCAATCCTTCCACCGAGGGTGAGGCTACCGCCACCTACTTGATATCTATCTTGAAGGGTAGAGGGGTCAAGATGACGCGGATTGCACGGGGGCTACCGGCGGGAGGATCTCTTGAATTCGCCGATAAGACTACCCTGGCCAGAGCACTGGAGAATAGAACCCCTCTGGAATAGGGAAATAAATCCCAGGTTTTGAAATTCTGTCTATCAAAATGAGTCGGCCTCTATCCCGGAGGGAAGAGGATAGAGACCGATTCGGGAAACTCAGGAACCATTTTTCAACAGAACCTGACAAGATCTTCACCTGAGCGCCAGTTCGCGCTCCATATCGAGCATGAGTGATTCTATAGACTCCAGTTGCTGGAATTTGCTCAGCTGCTCATATTCGAGAATTCCGCGAGCCTGGACTATGGCGTTTAGTTCCGCAATCTTATACTGAGTTAAAAAACCGTAATATTCCTTTATGAGCCCTCTGACAGCGGTACCGTTCATGTTGGTCCAGTTGGAGGTGAACTTCTCGATTTCCTGAAGTCTAATGTCTGCCTGCATCCTGGCATAAGTCATCTTTTCCCGGGCGGTGTCCTCGATGATTTTAAGCTTCTTAACCTGGGAATTTGTCAGCTCAAGTGATGAACGATGCTCGAGAATCTGCGAAACCTGAGTTTCAGGCAGGTTGCCTGCGGAGGCCGCGAGGGCCATCGATAGAAACCCTGCCATGAGAATTGCTGTGACCTTTTTCATTTTAACCTCCAGTTAATAATTTTGCGATTGACAAGAGCGAGTTTTTTGATTATCCTCATACTGAGAGGGCAAACTCAAAGCTGTCCTGCACGGGACCTGCGATCGTCTGGACTAATTAGGCGGCCAACCATTATTTCCGACGATCGTTTGCCCTCTTTTTTTTATCTTCAAATTGATATACGGACTTATCCACTATCGGTTGCGAAAATATTATGGATATTGTGCGACGGCTTCCGGGGGGGGGGATTCCTATCCTCTCAGGCTAATCAGCACCACGCCGACCAGAATGAAGGCCAGGCCCGCCCATTTTACCGTGCCGAAAGGTTCTTTGAGAAAGATGAAGGAAACTAAAACAACCAGCGCGTAGCCGGTGCTCATTAGAATCGGGTAGGCCACGGATAGATTGGTTTTTGACAGGACGACTATATAGCCAGCCACCGATGATACGTAGCCGGCCAGGCCGAGGAGCACGAACGGATTCACGGCAGCGGACAATGCAAAATCGATAATCGATCTAGAGCCGATTTCGCCTACCTGATTCATCCCCATTTTTAAGAAGACGTGTCCGCAGACGTTCAGGGCGATGACAACCGCCATCAAGAATATCAATGTCATAGCAGATCCTCGAATTATCGCTCCATCAATAGGATTTGAGGAGGGCTCCCCATTCCGTCGTCTCGAGCCAGTTGTTGAATATCTTTTTCCCCTTGAACGGGTACCATAATTTATCGTGGTAAAAAGCCGAGCCGAATACGAATATGTAGACGATGGGAGTATGGAATAGAATTCTCTGCAGAACTCTCAAAGGTGAGAACCAGAAAATATCGCCGACGTGCGATGCCAGATTGTCGCCTACCTCGAAACCAAAATTCAGCTCGGAAATATCCTCGCCAATTATCTCTATCTCCTCGATCCGCCCGCGCCCGAGGCCGTTCTCATGCCCCAATCTTATGTATCCGATGCTCATAGGATCGAAGCCCATCATCTTCGCCGCCACGGCGTCGATAGCAACCTGATCGGATGAGGCCAGTATATAGTTCTTGACATGCGGGATCATTGTCCGCGGCCCGGGACCGGAACCGGCGGTAGTGCCGTCCATGAAAGCGAAGATGCCCGGATGGATCTCTTTCTGAATGGATAATAAATCAACAAGCGTCTTGTGAATATCCGAGTGAGTATAGTGCCTTTTCGTATTCAAAAGGCCTCCGAACGCGTTCTTCATGGCTCCTGTTGTAGTGGTGTAGATATGGGTTTTCATGGTGGGGAGATGGACTATGTTTTTGCCGATGAAAAACTCCGGGATGCGGATTCCCCTGTTGTATATCTTATCCAGGACGAGCATGGGAGATTTAGGTGGGTATTCCACCCATTTTAAGTCTTTAGGATCGTTGTTGTATCGTTCCGGGATTTCGTATTTCTCATAGACCGGTTTCAACTTCAGGAGTTTCCCGCCAAGATAAGGGTCGGTAACTACGGTGTCGTTGTGCACCGCTACCAGATCATCCGCTCCGGTTGATCTCAGCGCTTTAATCGCCCCTTCAAGCTGCCACGGGACGGTATTGGCGCCGGGAAACGGCAGGTGCCAGGAGATATTATCTTTTAGAATGGTTGTCTTTCCCGATGGCAGGGCGTCTTTGAGCCCCGCCAGATCGGCCAGCCTGATATAATCGTAAACGGCCGTTTCCGGTTTCGTCTTCAGCACTGCGACTTTCGATTTTGTATTATCCATTCTATTTGCCTATCCAGAGTTAATAATTATTAAGACCGCCGCCAGCCAGAGCATAACACATACAAGCAGCGGCGGATCGGTCAACATCAGCTTCGTGGGGTTGCCCCCCATCTCTTTATGAAAAATCAAAAAGAGATACCGAAAGATCCCGTAAAGCACAAACGGAATCGTCAGCGAAAGCCACCTGGTGCCGAATTGACCCACCACTTCCGGCGAGAGCGTATAGAAAGCGTAGGCCACCACGGTGGAAGCCGTGACCACTGAGATCATCTGATCCAGAAAAGGGGTTGAGTAGCTTTCGAGCGATTTCCGATGATCGGTTGCGCCATCCGTAAGCAGGGTGAGCTCCTGGCGTCTCTTACCGAAACCCAGAAAGAGCGCCAGCAGGGTGGTGCAGACCAGAAGCCAGGCCGATATGGGTACCTCGATAGCCAACCCCCCGGCCACGGCGCGCAGAACAAAGCCGGCGGCTATAGACATAACATCGATTATGACCACATGTTTTAGAACCGCCGAATAAGCCAGATTCAATGCCAGATATGCCGCCAGAGCCAGCAGGGTCAGCATGTTTATATAAGCTGCGATGGCGATTGAGAGGACAAGCAGCGCAATGGAGGCAATAGTCGCAGCCCATACGGGCAGCAGGCCGGAAGCCAATGGTCTTTTTGATTTGATGGGATGATTCCTGTCGCTCTGCCGGTCGAAGATGTCGTTAACCAGATAAACCGACGATGATCCCAGGCAGAAGGCGGCAACCGCCAGCGCCGCCAGCCAGACCTTATCGGGCATCATATAGACCTGTGCGAATATCAAGGCGGCGAATACGATTAAGTTCTTGACCCAATGAGCGGGCCGCATGCTGATCAAGATACCTTTTAGCATGACGGCTTAGAATATGGTCAAAAAATAGAAAAGATCAAGGTAAAAGAGCAGAAAAGATCTGAATTTATATCGTGTAACTTATAGGGGCGCATTGCAATATGCCCCTGCAATAAACAGAAATAAACGTCGGATGGGGATATCTTACGGCTAATTAAGAAATTGATCAGGTCCTATTTCTTTTTCTTCTTGGCAGTTTTCTTCTTGGCCTTTTTCTTAGCTACTTTCTTTCTTGTTATCCTTTTCTTAGCCCCTCTCTTGGCTCTGCCCGGCCCGTTGTACATGTTTTCCTCCCATAATATCAGGTTTTTGGGAACCGTTCTCTTAGTTGATTTACAGTAGTCCTATATGAAAAAAAAGAAGCAAGAAAGCAAATTAGCAGCAATACAAAATTTGCGATCATCAAAAATGTTGGCAGGCATGTAAAAATACCGATTACAAAAATCAAAGAGAAATTGCCATACAATTGATGAAATCTATAGCGGTTCTCTATTATCCATTCATGGCAAGCGATATCATCCTTGTTCATATCAGGCATATTATATTTATCCCATTCTCTAAACCTTTTTGAAAAGTATTTAATGGAGTTAATTATGGAATATCTTGCCGCATCGAGAATAAGTCCAGCTGCCAGAGAAGCGATTATGCCAATAATAATCCCCAATGTCGTGTTCTGGCCGGCCAGATCGACGATTTTTGCGACTTCGCTTACTTTATTATTATAGCGGAACAATAGGAGGAGCACAAGGGAAGCACCCGGAATAAAGTGCGCAATCAAGATCCCAAATGACAGAGATAGGTTTGGAACCAATTTCAACCCCCTCGTATCGCAATTGCTAAAATCTATTTTTTTCTATACCAGTATGTCAATGCTTTTCTTTTTTAGATAATCGACAGGATAGATCTGAAATGTGAGCAGTTTTTTGTGCCCCACCAGCGATGCGGTTATGTCCGCTTGTACATCCAGGTGAGCAAATGGGAGAAGCCCAGGGATTCCCAGAATTCGATAGTACCGGTGTTTTTTATAGCCACCAATAGCTCTATCTGCCTGACCTTTCGCCGTGAGAAAAAATCCAGCGTGTCATTGACGAGCATGCGGCCTACTCCCTGGCGGCGGTATTCCGGCTCGACATAGAGATCTCCGACGAAACCGAATTTCTCAAGCTTGAAGTATTTCGGCTTATGGGAAATATACGAATAGCAGAATCCCACCAGCTCGCCATCGATCTCAGCCACCGTAAGCCGGCAGTTGGAATCCTGGATTTTCTCGATCATTTCTTTAGAAAAAATTTCAGGCGCCTTCTTTTTAATCCTGAACGAGCTATTAAACTCGGCGTTGAAGGCCATAAATTTCCCCCACAGCCGGCCAATCTTAAGCAGTTCCTCCTGGCGCGCCTTTCTGATTTTAACCATACTCAAAAGATATTAAACCGGAAAAATCTTTAAGTCAAGTCCGATAGCCGATCTGACAATCCGCGAAAAAGCCGGACCCGTTTGAAGCAGGCTTTTTCATATCAATCGGCTCTAAGCTTGATTTCAATGTATCCTAACGCCATCTCAATTTTTGCCTTAAGCGGTATCCTGGAATCGTCATCGGACATGTATATTTCGAAGCCATCGCCGAATCCGGGGAATGTCTCAAATGGTATTCGCCCATCGATTATAATTGCGGAAATGGCCTCGCCGTCCGGACCGGTGGTTTCGCCCGGGGAGATAGATTCAATCAAAACCGAATCCGGTCTTGAATCGACGAAAACCGGTATGTAGACGGGAGCGGCGATGGTGTCGTAGCTGTCTCTAATTCGAAAAATCAGCGATATGGAATCGAAATAACGTCGATCAACGTTTTCTATCTCCTTGTAGGTAGTCGAGGTGTCGGTTCCATTGACGTGTTTCGATTCTATACGTATTACGTTTCTGTCGTAGTCGAACCAGTATTGCACGAATTTCTTGTTCTGTGTCGATCCCTCATCGCTGCTGAAATACAGCACGGTGTAATCGTCTCTTACGATGCTGCGATAAAATCCGCTGACGTTTAGAATTCCCGACGATTCAACGCGGCATTCCAATTCCCTGACGATGTTCCCCTCGTGTTCGTAGGGGTTACTTTCGGTAAAATCGA
>CBEWDL010000059.1:0-18426 GCA_965555375.1 uncultured bacterium | reverse complement strand
GCCAGCGAAGCCACTGAAAGAGATAGTCGGAGACCGTATATGCTCCGATTGAGGCAATCACCAATGCGATAAGGATTTTTATGATCCGCCATCGGAATTCCTCCAGATGGTCTAAAAACGGCATTTCGCCCTTATCTTTATCTGTCAATCCTCTCTTCCTCGGATAGGTTTTCGACCTCCCTGGTAAATTCGGCCACATCCTGAAACTTGCGGTAAACCGAGGCGTAACGGATGTAAGCTACCTCATCGATCTCGCGTAATTGCTTCATTACCAGCGTGCCGAGTTCCGATGACGATACCTCGGCCCTGTTTCCGAGAGAGCTGATGATTTCGTCGGCGGCCTTCTCGATTCTCTTACGGGAGACGGGTCTTTTACGCAGGGCGATTCTAATAGATGAGAAGAGCTTTTCTCTTTTGAACGGCTCGTAACGTCCGCTGGACTTGATAACCTGCAGGGAATTCGGGAGAGCTTTCAAAGACATAATGAACTCGTCTTTATCGGAATAGAGCTTATGCACGGATGCGTATCGAACATAGGCGACCTCATCCAGCTTCAAGAGCTCATTTAATACAAACTCAGCTATTTGAGCGCTGGTGATTTCTGCGGGAAAGTCATTTTTGATGAGGGTGGCGATATCGGTTACGACCGCTCCGAGTCTTTCATTGGATACAGGCCTGTTTTTTAGAGCCAACTTAAGGCCGGCGGTGATCTTGTCGCTATCGAAGGATTCGCGTCTACCGTCGGATTTAACAACAATGGGGCCGGGAGTCTCCACCTGTTCGTAGGTGGTGAACCTGTTTCCGCAGGAGAGACATTCGCGTCGTCTCCTTATGGCACGGCCTTCAGCGGCGGGCCGGGAATCGATCACCTTATCGCCGTCGGTATTGCAGGCGGGACAGATCAACCGGTCACCACGACTTTTCCTCCGATACCGATATCGAAGTGGCTGTCGGCACGGCCAAGGTTGATTGCGATTTCAAGATACCCTATGCTTCCGATATAGGCCAGGGGGCTCTGCGGCGGAACCTCCGAAAACGTCTTTACAAAAGGAATCGGTTCTCTGTCGGCCAGGGTGATCATCGTTCTTTGCTGAAGCATATCCGAGTTTATATTAGTAATAAGATTTCCGAAATTGTCAATATCGATTATTTCGCCTTCCACCACATTATGACGATCTACAGGCCGGGGGATTTCAAGTGTAAGAGGCCGTTTGATTCCTTTTCCAAGAGCGTCAGGATCGCGGTTTACTGAGAGCAGGGCGGCCGCAGGAGCGAATATGTCACGTCCATGAAAAGTGCTGGACATTGCCTGATACGGCAGAGATGAAATATCTATAGACCACCATTTTGAGGCCGGCTTTTCGGCGATTACCCTGCTAAAAACCCCGTTATCCGGCCCGACGAAATAGTGGTCATCGGCCCGACCGATCAGGGCTTTTCTAACCGACCCGACGGTTGGATCGACGATTACGAGATGCACCGTTCCGGCCGGATAATACGAATAATATCTCATAAGTACGAGAGATGCTTTCAGGATTCCGGTCAGGTCATCGGTAACATCGATTATTTCAGACTCCGGGGCGATAGTTTTGATGACCCCTTTCATGGTGGCCGTATAGCCATCGATAGGACCGAAATCGGTGGCGATTGTGATAATGCCCATTTAGATTTTTATCAAATTCAAGCCGGTGAACTCATCAGGTTCGCGGCTAATTTCCTTGCCCCCGGGCCAGATATAGAACTCGCCTGTAACGGCTATCACGCCGCTGAACAGGTGGCCGCCGGTTACCCTGTATTCGGCATCAGAGATGACGGCATGGCAATGGAGCATGATCTCCGAACTCAATTTCGCGAAATTTCCGGAAAGGCTCAGCAATTCGTAGATGCCATAGAACTCTTTTCGCAGATATTCTTTTTTGGCCAGGTCGAAATATCCCAGGACGATATCCTTGAGCGCGCCGATACCGATGACCGTACCTGAAGAAATATCATTTTCGGCGGCAAATTTGGTGAGAGTGGATACCACCTCATCGTCGATATCGCATCTGACCAGATAACCATCGGTAATTTTTTTGCTTTCCATTTATCCTTCCTTGTTGTCCTCGATATTTTTTCCCGGCAGGCAGGCCGATCTTGTCCAGGAGGCGTAATCCTCCGACGCCGCCGTGACCTCCATGGCTATTATCTCCGGACATTCGTATGAATGATTAGCCTTGATATATTTTTCGATCATTTCAAAATTCGAGCGAACAGATTTGATAATCAGCAAACGTTCGCTTTCTCTTTCTATCTTGCCTTTCCACTCAAAAACCGATTTAACGTCTGCGATATTGACACATGCAGCAAGACGTTTGCTCAGGAGGCCATTGGAAAGCTTTTCCGCCTCTTCGTTCGATCCGCAGGTTACATATACGACAATGAGTTTTTCCAATTCCTCACCTAGCATATCACAAATTACTCAGCCGGGTGGCATGCTCTGGCGAAGCCTGAGCATGTTATGGCAAAAGACCATCGCATGCTTAATCCTTCGGATAAAGCATGCCACCCTGCGCAGGTCGGATGGATGACAAAGAGTTTTATTCATTTCTTCACCTCGCGGCCCAGGATTTTTTCGATATCTGCGACCTTGCCCTTCAGGCGGCCGGTGGCCCCTTCCCTATCGTCGATGGCAATCTTAGTGTAAACCCGTCTGGAGTTCTCCCGAAGCTTGTGATGGCAGCGTTTGATAAGCTCCATGACCTCGTCCCATTCTCCCTCCACCAGGGTGCCCATGGCGGTGGTCTGGTAATCGAGGCCGGATTCATCGATAAGCTTTATTACTTCCGCCACGTCTTTGCTGAGTGATTGTCCCGTGTCCACCGGGAAGGTTGAGAATATTGCCAGCATGATGAACTCCTTTCCGTCGGGAATAATAATAAAAGGGGGCGTGTTTATGCAATGGGAATGAAGAGATTTGCAACGAAGAAAAAAGGGTTCGGCATGCCGAACCCCTACAAAATATAATCATCATCTATTGCATTTCGCGATATAGAGGAAACTTTTCGCAGAGGGCGGAGACCTCTTTACGGACATCGGCTATCAGATCCTCGTCCTTCCGGTTCTTTATGATGCGGGAGATCATCCGGCCGATCTGCTTCATCTCGTCGGTGCCCATGCCGCGGGTGGTTACGGCGGGCGTGCCGATCCGTATTCCCGAGGTCACAAACGGCTTTTCCGGATCGAAAGGCACTGTATTCTTATTGACCGTGATAGCGGCCTTTTCAAGGGCTTTTTCCACCTGTTTGCCGGTCATCCCCTGCCCGATGAAGGAGAGAAGCATAAGATGGGTGTCGGTTCCGCCGGAGACGACATGGAAGCCCTCGTCGGCCAGCGTCTGCGCCAGCGTTTTAGCATTTTCGACAATCCGCTTCTGGTAATCTTTGAATTCAGGCTTCAAGGCCTCTTTGAAGGCTACCGCCTTGGCCGCGATCACGTGCATTAGCGGCCCGCCCTGGATACCCGGCATGACCTCGCGGTCGAGGTCTTTGGCGTATTTCTCCTTGCACATGATAAGGCCGCCCCTCGGCCCCCGAAGCGTCTTGTGGGTGGTGCTGGTGACGAAATCGGCATAGGGAACAGGCGACGGATGCAAGCCAGTCGCTACCAGGCCGGCGATGTGGGCGATATCGACGACAAGACATGCATTGACTTCATCACAGACTCTTCTGAAGGCTTCAAAATCCAGCGTCCGCGGGTAGGCGGAGGCGCCGGCCATGATAAGCTTTGGTTTGACCTCTTTGGCTCGTTTCATCAACTCGTCATAATCGATGGTCTCGGTTTCCCTGCTGACCGAATAGGCCTCGACATGGAAAAGCTTTCCGGAGAAGTTTATGGGGTGGCCGTGAGTCAGGTGTCCGCCATGGGAAAGGTTCAGTCCCATGATCGTATCGCCGGGTTTCAAAACGACGAAATAGACGGCCATGTTGGCCTGGGAACCGGAATGCGGCTGGACATTAACATGCTCGCAACCGAAAAGCTCTTTTGCTCTATCGCGGGCGAGATCCTCGGCCTTATCCACAAAAGTGCAGCCGCCGTAATAGCGTTTGGCCGGATAGCCTTCGGCGTATTTGTTGGTCATCACCGATCCCATGGCTTCCAGTACAGCAATGGAGACGAAGTTTTCCGAGGCTATCAACTCGAGGCCGTCATGCTGACGGTTTATCTCACCTTGTATGGCTTCATATATATCCGGATCAGCCTTCTTCAGTTCCTCATACATCAGTTCTGATCCTCGTGTTTCTTGATTTTGTCAACCCGCCTTTGATGCCGGCTGCCGTCGAAGTTGGTCGTTAAGAATTTGTCGACAATCTCGTTTAGTAACTCGGCAGGCGTGTATTTGCCGGACACGACCAGCACATTGGCATCGTTGTGCGCCCGGGTGAGCTCGGCCATCTCGACATTCAAAGCCAGGCCTGCCCGAACCCCCTTTACCTTATTGGCTGCGATAGCCATGCCGTTGCCGGTCCAGCAGACCAATATGCCGAAATCCGCCTTTCCGGAGGATACCTCCTCACCGGCTTTCAATCCATAGTCGGGATAATCAGTACTCTCCTCTGAGAAGGTGCCGAAATCGGTCACTTCGATGCCTTTATCGAGTAGATGCGACTTGATTATATTTTTATAGCCAAGTCCCTTGTGGTCGGCCCCCAGGGCTATTTTCATTTTACGTAAGTCAGCCATTTATATTTATCGTATTTGCTGTCCTCGAAAATGGAGAAAAACGCTTTCTGCAGTTTTTCAGTAACCGGCCCGCGTTTTCCCTGGCCGATCTGGATACCGTCGATCTTGCGGATCGGGGTAATTTCTGCGGCTGAGCCGGTAAAGAAGACCTCATCGGCTATATAGAGCGCCTCGCGAGGTATTTCCTCCTCGATCACCTTTATGCCGAGATCATCGGCCAGCTTCATGACCGTGTTTCTGGTTATTCCGGGAAGGATAGACGAGCCGAAGGATGGGGTGATCAGGACGCTGTCACGGACAATAAAGATATTTTCCCCGGAGCCTTCGGAGACATGTCCAAAAACATCAAGCGCTATGCCCTCAATATAGCCGTGGGCATGGGCCTCAAGGCGGATGAGCTGGCTGTTCATGTAATTGGCCGATGACTTGGCCATAGCAGGCATGGTGCCGGGGGCGTTGCGTCGCCATGACGACACTCCAACGTCGACCCCATTCTCGACAGCCTCCGGGCCGAGGTATTGCCCCCACGGCCAGACGGCGAGGGCGACATCAATAGGGACGCCGGTGGGATCGACCCCCAGATGACTGTAACCGCGATATACGAGCGGACGGATATAGCACTCCTGAAGTTTATTGAGTTTGATCAGATCTATTATGGCCTGGTTGATCTCATCTTTGGAAAATGGAATCTCCATCCTATAGATCTTGCAGGAATCAAAAAGCCGGTCGGTATGTTCCTGCAAACGAAAGATAGCCGGCCCCCGCGGCGTCTTGTAGCATCTAGCCCCCTCGAATATCCCCGAGCCGTAATGAAGCACATGCGAGAGGACGTGTATCTGGGCGTCGTCCCAGTTTACGAGTTTACCGTTCATCCATATTTTATCTGTTTTATTGAAAGCCATTGTACCTCCAGATTAACGCACAAAAACAATCGGCAACCACACAAATGGTCAACTGACGCAAAAATATACGAATTAGGGATATGGAATTCAAGGGGATTCATTTGGTCATTTTGATGCGAAAATTCTTGGAAAACAAAGAGATAATTTATTATATTCCGCAAAGCACGCATTTGGCGGTTGTTTGAATACAACAATATGGTTACAACCAACCGGAAATCATAAAGGGGCGGTTTATGGCTGAATTGAGAGACTTGGTACCAAGCGAATTCAAAGACGACTTAAGCGAAGCCGAGAAACTAATCCTCGAAAAGGCGCCGAAAGGTGAGCCGGCGGATTGCAGAGAAATCGACCGCAAAGATTACGATGTTGAAAAACCGGAGGAATGGCCCGAATCCCGCACGGTGCGGGCGAAATTTCTGGAGTGGTTATTGAGGGATAAAAACGCGCAAATGCTCATACATGATAAAGGTGTTAGAATAAACGGCATAAGGCTACGCAACCAATTAGATCTGGCATGTATTCGGTTGCCATTTCCCATTGAAATATTCAACTCCCGTTTTGAAGGCAGACTAAATCTGTATAATGCAGATGTTCAGGAAATTGATCTTCACGGTAGCTTCATAGCCGGGATGTATGCTGATCTTATGGCTATGAAAGGTTCTTTATTCCTGAGAAATATAGTGTCCAAAGGCGAAATGCGACTTGTAGGAGCCGACATCGGCGGCAATCTCAGCTGCACCGGCGCGGAATTTATAAACAAAAACGGCAAAGCCTTTGCTGGCGACAGAATAACAACGAAAGGAACTGTTTTCCTGAACGAAATTGAATCTACGAGTGATTTCCGTCTGGTCAACGCGAATATTGGGGGCAATCTTGACTGCGGACGCGCAAAATTTATAAACGAAAAGAGCGATTCCTTTTCCGGCGATACAATAACAACGAAAGGCAACTTTTTCCTACGGGGAATTGAATCTACGGGTGAATTCTGGCTGGTCGGCGCAAATATCGGCGGCAATCTTGAATGCACCGGTGCAAAATTTATAAACGTAAAAGGCGAATCCTTTAACAGCGGGACGATGATAACGAAAGGCACGGTTTTTCTGAGGGGAATTGAATCCAGGGGGATATTCGGTCTGATCGGCGCAAATATTGGCGGCAATCTTGAGTGCCACGACGCAAAATTCATAAACACAAAGGGCGAATCCTTTATCGGCGACACAATAACAACCAAAGGCGACATTTTCCTGAATCAAATTGAATCTAAGGGTGAATTCCGCTTAGTCAGTACGCATATCGGCGGTGATCTTTACTGCGCTGGCGCGTCATTCCAAAACAGAGAGGAAACCGCTTTAAGGTTGACGCAGGCACAAATCGATGGAAGGTTATGCCTTGACGGCATCAAAGAGATTATTGGGATCCTAATGATGCCCAACGTAAAAGCGAGCGCTCTAAGAGATGATGCCGAAAGCTGGCCTGACCAGGGAAATCTCATAATAAATGGTTTCGAATATGATTCTTTCGCCGAAGCCACGCCAAGCGATCTCGACAAACGCCTTGAATGGTTGAAGCTTCAGCCGGAGGGTGAATATATACCCCAACCATATCAGCAACTGGCAAAAGTATATCGCAAGATGGGAAGGGATACGGATGCCAAAAAGGTTCTTCTGGAAAAAGAGAGAATGCGGCGGAGATATGGGGATATAGGAAAACTGGCAAAATCATGGGGCTGGTTTTTGGATGTGACGATCGGCTACGGCTATCAGATTGGCAAAACGTTAGGTATTGTCGCCGTAATAATTGCTTTGGGGGCTTTTATATTCGGATTTTCAAATTGCTACAACATAATTCAATTAACATCCGAGGGCACAACGGAAAAAGCATTACTTGAATTCAGTCCCCTTTTCTATTCTATTGATGTCTTCGTTCCCTTTCTCGATTTGCGTCAGGAAAACCATTGGATGGTTAATGCTAACGTGAAATGGGGCGGGTGGGTACAGTTATACTGCTATCTTCATATCATATCGGGATGGGTATTTTCTACCCTGCTTGTGGCAAGCTTTACAGGCCTGATACGCAGGGAATGATAAAGTCTTAGACTTCCTGAAAATTTATTGACCGTCGATATAAAGTGCCGCAGCTATTCCTCGGCCCGGCGCCGGATGGCCGCTTATGCCTCATCTATTTCGGTTACGAGATCCCGCAGAAAATCGGCATGCTCTTTCGAACAACTATTGACTTCTTCGGGAGTGTCCTTATCCTCACCCGGTTTTGGCAACTGGTCAAATTCCGCGACTTTATTCCCATCGATATTTCCGTCGAGAAGTTCTCTGGTATGTTTGACCCATCTGTTGAACCTCCTGACGGCGATTTCCGCCGAGTCCTTATCATGATCGCTGACCACGGTCGACAGCCTGACCAGTCGATCGGCGACCCTTAAGGTCAAATCGAGTTTCTTGGGACCTTCGTTCATAGGTTCCTCCCTTCTGAGATGATTATCGGCAGGAATAGATGGAAGAATAGACGGTTATGACTCATGTGAGAAATATGATCGCGTCTTCCGGAAGCGGTTTTCCTCTAATTCTTGTCTTTAAGTATATAGATTAATGTACGAACCAGAGGATATGTAAATTCTGCGACCAATCGTCAGAATCATACAAGTAAATGTAAGGTCCTTCCACGAATATCTTATGGGCTTGTCTTTCAGTAACGTATTCGGCGACGAATTGAGGATTTGCAGGATCGGATACGTCGATGACATGCATGCTGTACGCTCCCATTATGGCATATGCATAATCTTCCTGAACAAAAACGCCCAGAGTCTCCCGTTCCCCGGGATACTCCGAGATGATTGCCGGATTTAACGGCTCTGAAATGTCATATATTCGAAGAACGTGACGCGACGCATATGGAACATAGAGGTAGTCTTCGGCAACAAATATATTCTGAGCGTAGTCGTGGGTTGAGATGTAAGTGATCTCGTCGGGATTTGAAGGATCGGAGACATCCATTATTGATATCACGTCGCTAAGCCCCTCGGCACATGCAATTCTGTAGTAGGCGTATGATCCGGCAGCAACGACCTCCCACCCCGTATAGCCGGACCAGGGGTAATCATAGAATCCTATCGGAATTGGATTCTCAGGATCGGAAACATCCACGATATGAAAATCTGCACAGGAGGCGTCGGCTATATACGCATAGTCGTTCTGGACGAATATCGAATTTGTGCACGAGGGATAATCCCAGCCGTATTGCCCAACCAAAATCGGATTTGATGGGTCGGATATATCGACGATCTGGATGCCGCCGAAGCACGTCCCCAGATAGGCATATCTATCCCGAATGAAAACGCTGGCTATGTAGACTCCGGTATCAGAGGGAGTATATGTTCCGATCACTGTCGGCTCCGCCAGCCGCAGAGCGTCCACTATAACAAGCCCGTCCTCGGCAGCGAGATAAAGCAGGCCATCCTTTACTCGATAATCGTAGATCGGCTCAGGGTGACTGAAGGTCATGATATGATAAACAGTCGGGATAGGGCCGGTGGAAAACCACCAGAGCGGACCTTCAGCCCTGTTCTTGTGTTCGTCTCTCGCGAAAACCTTCCAATAATAATAGGCAGTTTCCTCCAAGCTATCGAGCACCATGATGTTGGTGCTGAGATCGCTGGCCAGAAGTGGCGGGGCCATAACCGTTCCAAAATAGACATCATAAGTCAAAGCGTCCCCGTCTGGATCGGAGCATTGCCACGAGAGTTGGACATCGAGGGACTGATCGGCGGCACCATCGGCGGGAGATGGATTTGTGGGAGCAGCGGGCGGCAGATTACCGGAATCGGATGGCTTCTCGGCGCATCCCGCTATCAAGAGTGCTGAAAATATTATGAAGATAAGGAATGTTATGGTCCAATTCAGATTTCTCACCTTAATCCCTCCGGTCATCTCCGGTGAAAACGATGCGTCTCAAACGCCGGATTAGAAGCGCAAGGTGCCGGCAAGAAATATACAGTTTTCCGGTGCTTTTATTCCAGCCTATTTGTGAATCCCGGGATCGGTAAGTCTGGATAAGTCCAGGATTCGGTCGAGTTTATCCGGCTCTATCAGCTTTTCCTCGAGCAATATCTCCCGCACGCTCTTGTTCTCAGTATATGATCGTCTGGCAACTTCGGCGGCTTTCGTATAGCCTATGACTGGATTCAAAGCCGTGACAACCGCCGCAGACGATTCTGCATAGGCTTTGCACCTTTCGGGATCGGCTTTAAGGCCCTCAATACAAAACCGGGTGAAGACATCGACAGCATTGGTCAGTATGGTCATAGATTCGGGCAGCTTATAGGCAATCAGAGGCATCATGACGTTGAGATCGATCTGCCCCGCCTGTGCGGCCCAGAGAATAGACTCATCGTTGCCGATAACGGCGAAACAGACCATGTTGGTCATCTCGGCCATGACCGGATTAACTTTGCCGGGCATGATGGACGATCCCGGTTGACGCGCCGGAAGCAACAGCTCCGCCAGCCCGGTCCTGGGGCCCGAAGATAGTAGCCTGAGATCGTTGGCAATCCTCGATAGATCCTGGGCGAAATTACGCAAGGCGGATGACAGCCCGACAAAAGGCGCCATGGACTGCATAGCCTCGAAATAATCCTGTGCGGGCCGGATATCGAAGCCGGTTTGCGCGGCCAGGTTTTCAGCCACTTTTTCCCGATAATCGGGATGGCAATTGAGACCGGTGCCTGCCGCCGATCCACCGAGGCCAATCTCCCCCAGTTCAACAGACGCATTATCAATCCATTTGATGTGCTTCTCAACACTGCGGGCATATCCGGAGAACTCCTGCCCCAATCTTATCGGCACGGCATCCTGAAGGTGGGTTCTGGCCGCTTTAATGATCGAATCAAACTCATTCGCTTTGTTGTCGAATTCTTTCTTAAGCGCATCAAGTTGATCTTTAAGTGGATGCGATAACTTAAGGCCAGTGATACGGATAGCCGTAGGCACGAAGTCATTGGTTGATTGAGACATGTTGACCGTATCGTTTGGGTGGACGGGATCATATCGGCCTTTCGGGACGCCCAAAATCTCATTAGCGCGATTGGCTATGACCTCGTTGCAGTTCATGTTGTGCGAGGTTCCAGCCCCTGCCTGGAAGATATCGACCGCGAATTGATCATGAAATCCACCCTCGATTATCTCGCCGCAAGCCTGGATGATGGCATCGGCGTGAGGAGCCTCTATCAGCCCCAGATCCCTGTTGGTGATGCAGGCTGCTTTTTTAACCTGAGCCGAAGCCCAGATGAAGGCCGGGTGAGCTTTCTGCCCGGAAATCGGGAAGTTCTCTATTGCTCTTTGAGTTTGCGCCCCCCAGTAGGCGTCTTTCGGGACCTTAATCTCGCCCAGCGAATCTTTCTCTATTCGGAATTTCATAACATTCTCCTTAATCTCGCCCTTTTCATAATATTCTTAGGATAATTGATAACTCTTTTCAACCTCAAAATGTTCTGGATATTCCATAATAGCAATAGACATAAGTCGATTGAGGCAGGATGCGGCAGAAAGCAAAGTGATAAGTCTCAGCTCTTGACTTTTCATGATATATGCATATTTTTATGAAGTGTGCGTTTGTCATGGCACGTTACTGGCTTCAATAACCTGAGGAGTAAGAAAAGAGTAGAGAAACATGTCGTCAAATGTCCGGCGAAAAGACCCCTGTCCTTGCGGAAGTGGGAAAAAGTATAAGAACTGCTGTGGTAAACGAGGGGCCAAATCCAGTTCCAGGAAATGGGCCGGGCTCAAGTTTGGCCTACTGGCCATCGTTGTTGTGGGAGGTGGAATAGCGGCATACATGATTCTTTCCAAGCCTACAACGACCCCCCAGGAGGTCATCACAACCGAGGCACCCCCGAAGAGTGTTCAGCCTCTTCAGACTCAGCCTCCCGGTCCTGCTCCCGAGGGTAAGGTTTGGTCTCCGGAGCACAGACATTGGCACGACACAGCCGGGTCAGCGTCTGATTTCGCCACGAAATTTACGCCTCAACCTCCCGGCCCAGCGCCTGAAGGGAAAGTCTGGTCTTCAGAGCATGGTCACTGGCATAATGCTCCTGGCGCTGCGACACCTTCCAGATCGGGCACGAATCCGATCTCTATTACCCCCGGCGGAACGCCCAAATCAAGCGGTGAGCTAACTCCCCAGCCCCCCGGGCCGCCGCCGGAGGGAAAAGTCTGGTCTCCGGAGCATGGCCACTGGCATAATGCTCCGGGTACGGCGACACCATCGGGATCGGGGACAAATAAGATCAGCATTACTCCCAAAACAGCACCCAAATCGGGCGATTAGGCAACTTCTCAGCCACCCGGTCCAGCGCCCGAGGGTTAAGGTCTGGTCTCCAGAGCAGGGCCACTGGCATAACGCGCCAAGAACCGAAAGCAAGGGTCTGGATAAAAATGCCAGAATCTGAGGTTAAGGTTCAAATTCCCTGCTGCCAGG
This sequence comes from uncultured bacterium, assembly GCA_965555375.1. Lineage (GTDB taxonomy): Bacteria > Zixibacteria > MSB-5A5 > UBA10806 > UBA10806 > CBDVBL01. The sequence continues at coordinate 6,319 of CBEWDL010000059.1, read as the reverse complement.
GAAGTATTTTCTTATATATCACGGGTCGTCGGGAATGGACTACGACTCGTCCCGCAAATCCATAGGATATGAGGTTCCAGACCGCGCACGGAAAATAAGCGTTAAATCGCTTTCTATTCCCCGACGTAGGCGCTATCGACTCCAACCGTATCTCCCTCGATGCCAATCAATGTCACGGTATAAAGGCCTTCGTCAAGGTCGTGCAATATTGATCGAAGGTTAAAGAAGCAGTAGCAGTAGCAGAAGGACCCGGTGTCGAATTCTGAAGCGGTTACATCGAAATCGTCGATTTCGTATTCGACAAGGTATTCCAGGCAACATTGATAATAAGCGTCGGCGTGAATTATGTGGAGATCGTTTCCATGAACCTCCAGTATCAAAGAACCGGCAGCCTCACCACCGAACAGCCGATTATCCAGACAATCCCCCCGTATTTCCTCATGCGAATATTCGGCTGACTCAGAAGAAACTTCGCCGGGCCCCTTACGTGAACAGCCGTGCAGGGCCACCAAACACACACCGATATAAAGCGTTAGAGCTAAGCGAACGATATGCTGAACTTTCATAATAGACCTCCTCCGATATCGTTGAACGGCCAACCTTTTCACGACATATATACAACTATATCCATAAAATATTCCGCCTGTCAGCCAGAAATACTGAAAGGCGTCGATTATAAATCGATGCCTATCTATGGAATCATTTGGACTATTTATTCTCCTCTTTTACCTTTCCCTACGGGACGGTTGGGCGGCGTGCCTCACGAAGGGATGCCGAGTTTGGGGAATAGATATTTCACGAGGAATAACCAGATACCGATTATCAATACAATCTCGAGAAACTCTCGCATGGATTCTCCCTACTCAATCTCTTTCAGCAGCTGCCTGGAGATAACTATCCTCTGTATCTCGGAGGTTCCCTCCCCTATTTCGCAAAGCTTGACATCGCGGTACATCCTCTCCACAGGATACCTATCGCCGAAACCCTCGGCGCCGAGAATCTGGATGGCCGCATAAGTCACCCAGTTGCCGACCTCGGAGGCATACAGCTTGGCCATGGCCGCTTCCTTAGTAAAGCGACCCTTGCCCTCGTCTTTTAGATAAGCCGAATGATAGACCAAATGCCGGGCGGCCTGAATCTGGGTGGCCATATCGGCCAGTTTGAAACCTATCGCCTGGAAATCGGATATCGGCTTGCCGAACTGCTGGCGTTTCTTCGCATAACGGACGGCGACATCGTATGCGCCTTGCGCCAGGCCGAGCGCCATAGCACCGATGGAGATGCGGCCGCCGTCGAGGGTCTTCATGAACTGTTTGAATCCCTCTCCCTGCTGGCCCAGTAGAGCGTCGTCTGGTACAAAACAATCATCGAAATGAAGAAATCTTGTATCGGAGCCACGAAGCCCCATTTTGTTCTCTTTCTTGCCCGAAGAAAAGCCTTTAGCGCCGGCCTTTATGGTGAACGATGAAATAGAGCGGACACCCGGATCATGTGATGTTTTAGCGGTGAATACAAAAGTGGAGGCGACTCCGGCATTGGTAATCCAGCATTTCGTTCCGTTGACCATGAAGCCACCATCGATCTTTTCTGCGAATGTCTTGGTGCCGCCGGCGTCGGACCCGGCCTCCGGCTCGGTTAACCCAAAGGCGGCCAGTTTCTCGCCGGTTGTTATCTCCGGTAAGTATTTTTGTTTCTGCTGTTCGGTGCCAAAGGCATAGATGGGCCAGCAACCGAGAGAATTATGGGCGGCAAGGGTGATACCGGTTGAACCGCAGACCCGGGAGACCTCCTCCACAGCGATTATATAGGTCATCATGTCGATTTCAGTTCCGCCGTATTTTTTATCCACGACCATGCCGAGGAGGCCGAAATCGCAGAGATTTTTCACCAGCTCTTCGGGGAAGATCTGATCACGGTCTATTTTCCGGGTTATCGGCCCGATTTCGCCCTCGGCGAACTCCCTGACCCTGGCTCTATATTTTACATGTTCCTCGTTAGTCCACATCCTATTTCTTCCCCAGGCTTCTGAATATAACCATTCGCTGAGCCTCCGACGTTCCCTCGTAGATCTCCGTAACTCGCGCATCGCGGAAATACCGTTCAACTGCATATTCTTTTACGTATCCGTAACCGCCATGTATTTGCACCGCCTGGTTGGCGACCCAGTTGGCGGTTTCCGATGCGAACAATTTCGCCATGGAGATGTATCTGGCCGCCTCTCGCCCCAGGCGATCCTTCTTCCAGGCGCCGGAATATGTCAGAAGCCGAGCCGCCTCGATCTTCATGGCCATATCGGCAAGCATGAATTGGATGGTTTGGAAATTGGCGATAGGCTGGTTGAACTGCTCCCGCTCGTGGGCATATTTATAGGCCTCCTCGAAAGAGGCCTGTGCGATGCCGACCCCCTGGGCAGCGACACCTATCCGGCCGCCATCGAGAAGAGAGAGAGCCACCTTGAATCCATGGTTTTTCTCGCCGATCAGATTCTCTTTCGGCACTTCGCAGTCGACAAAGGAAACCTCGCGCGTGTCGGACGGCTTGATGCCCATTTTTCTCTCTTTAGCTCCAAGGTTCAGCCCGGGAGTATTTCTATCCACGATAAAACAAGAGATCCCTTTCGACCCGGCCGCTTTATCCGTCAATGCGAAGACGATGAATACCTTAGCCACGCCTGCGGAGGTTATCCATGACTTCGTTCCGTTCAATACGAATTTGTTTCCCTTTTCATCCGCCGCGCAAGATAAAGAGCCAGCGTCGGTGCCGGAGCCGGGTTCGGAAAGGCAATAAGATCCGAATAGCTCGCCGGAGGCCATACCCGGAAGGTATTTATCTTTGAGGTAATCGGAGCCCCAGTCATACACGGCATTGCAGCAGAGCGAATTGTGAACCGAAAGGCCGATCATCACTCCGGCCGATCCTCTGGCCAGTTCCTCCATAGCACAAACGTAGGAAAGAGTATCTAAATCGAGACCTCCGTATTTCTCCGCGAGAAGCATGCCGAAATATCCGAGTTCGCCGAGTTCCTTATAGATTTCAGCCGGGACCGCCTCGTCCTCGTCCATTTTCTCGGCGATCGGCATCAGTTTCTTCTCAGCGAATTCTCTGGCCGCCTCCTGCATTAATTTCTGATCTTCACCCAATTCAAATTCCATCGCACGACCTCGCATTATATGTAAAAAGACAACTCATTTTTCGTAGAGGTAAAAACCACGTCCCGATTTTCGGCCGAGATACTCTGCCTGCACCATCTTTTTGAGCAGCGGGCAGGGGCGATATTTGGAATCGGAATAACCTTCATAGAGGACATCCATGATATCCAGGCATACGTCAAGGCCGATGAAATCGGCCAGGGTTAGAGGCCCCATGGGATGATTCATGCCCAATTTCATGACCGTATCGATATCTTCGGCTTTGGCGACGCCTTCCATCAGGCAGTATACGGCCTCGTTTATCATCGGCATTAAGACGCGATTGGATATAAAGCCGGGATAATCGTTAACCTCCACCGGCGTTTTGCCGACCTTTTCGGCCAGATCTTTGACGGTTCGATATGTCTCGTCAGATGTCGCTATACCCCTGATGATCTCCACCAGCTTCATGACAGGCACCGGATTCATGAAATGCATGCCGATGAACTTATCCGGCCGTTTGGTATCAGCGGCCAGGGCTGTTATCGGCAGTGAGGAGGTATTTGAGGCAAAGATCGTTTCGGGTTTACAGATTGAATCGAGCTCTTCAAATATTTCACCTTTTACATGGGGATCTTCGAAAACGGCCTCGATCACGATGTCGGCGACTTTGGCTTCATCCAGCTTCAAAGCCGGCTTGATGCGTCCCATGGTTGACGAGATATCCTCGGGGCCGATAGCGCCTTTTTTAGCCTGCCGTTCGAGGTTTTTCTTTATGGCGGCAAGCGCCCTATCGAGATATTCCTGTTTGGTGTCGACCAGAAGAACATCGTATCCGTTCTGGGCGAAAACATGGGCGATACCGTTGCCCATGGTGCCGCCGCCGATTACTGCTACATGTTTTATATCCATGTTCGGCTCATCCTTTCATTTTTGTTCAGCCGGAAATTAACTACTGAATTTCAAAATCCGAAAGCTCTAAAATCTGAATTGACCTTACTGAATCGATGGGATTACCTGTTTCGTCGTTAATCACTCGAACGCCGAAATCGAATTCGTTGCGCATTAATCCGTCGTTGGAATACCACCAGTAAGAGTCGTAATAAACATGGCCGGTATGTCCATCTATCATCCTGGACCGAATAACATCGCATTTGATATCGTACTCCCCGATAGAAATATACTGAATTCCGACAACTGTGCTGTAAACCGAGATGAAATCCTTTGTCGATTCTGTCCATGCTTTATTCAGCTCAAGTGGAAAATCGAGCAATATATGCGGGGGATCGTAATAGGTGATCACGGGATCATCGCCGACGTCGAAAAAGCCCTGTCCGTACTCCTTCAATTTTCCATCGCTGATGCAATACAGGTGCCGATTTACAAACGAAATTATATCCGTTGTGTCAATCCTCGATGTTGAATCATCCACGGCGATTGTCTGGTCGGAGTTTATTAAAGTATCGGGACCGATTACATAACGGAATATCGAGAAGGTTTGAGTATCGGCGAGCGAAGAATCATTGAACGGAATATCGTAATGATTCAACGTATATTCCCACCTGCTGTCGGTGGTCAGGGGAAAAGTCGACGTGCCCTCCCAGCTATCGTCTGTGGATTTATCGCCGCAGGATAGAATTAAGAGAAGAAATGGAATCGAAACGGCTTTGAACGTGAATTTCATAATAACCTCCCCCTTTCATCTGCGAGTCATAGCCTGCTGTGACCGCTTCTATGCCCCCGATTGCAGTCATGGCAAACCATTACTCGCGTGAACCTTATTGTGGCCTACATCATCTCGATGGCCATGGCTACGGCGTTGCCACCGCCGAGACAAAGGGTGGCCATACCCTTTTTCAGGCCGCGATCCTTAAGGGCGTAAATCAGGGTCGCAAGGATTTTCGCGCCGGTTGCGCCGATGGGATGCCCGAGCGCTATGGCGCCGCCGTTGACATTGACCCTTGACCAATCCCAGCCGAGTTCTTTGCCATCGGCAAGGGCCTGGGCCGCAAAGGCCTCGTTAGCCTCGATCAGATCCCAGTAGTTGATATCGACGCCCATTTTGTTCATCAGTCTCTGGACGGCATAGATCGGTGCATAAAACAGATCTTTGGGGTCGGTACCTGCGGCGGCATAGGCATTGATCCTGGCCAGCGGTTTGTGACCGTTTTTTTCGGCGTATACCATCGATGAGACCACGGCCGCCGCCGACCCATCGTTTAAGCCCGGAGAGTTGCCCGCGGTAACTATGCCATCTTTCGTGAAAGCGGGCTTCAACTTAGCCAGTTTCTCCACGGCCGTATCAGGGCGGGGGCCCTCGTCGGTGTCGAAGATAATCGGGTCGCCCTTTCGCTGAGGTATCTCAACAGGGAAAATCTCGTCTTTAAACTTGCCTTCTTCGATAGCCTTTGATGCCTTCATCTGGGAATTGAAGGCATATTCATCGAGCTCTTCTCGCGACAGTTTTGATTTCTCGGCCGTGTATTCGGCGGCAACGCCCATATGGAAATCGTTGAAAGAATCCCAGAGACCGTCGGTGATCATGAGATCGACCAGCTTCTTATGGCCGAACTTCAACCCTTCTCTAGCACCGTGAAGGGCGTACGGGGTATTAGACATGGACTCCTGACCACCGGCGACAAACAGATTGCCGTCCCCGGCCTTGATAGCCTGGGCTGACAGCATGACAGCCTTGAGGCCGGAGCCGCAGACCTTATTGATAGTCATGGCCGGGACCGTGGGTGGTATTCCAGCATGAACCGCCGCCTGGCGGCCGGGCGCCTGGTTGGAGCCGCCCTGGACCACCTGTCCCATGATGACCTCGTCGATATCGTCAACATTGATGCCCGCCCGTTTGACTGCCTCCTTTATGGCCATCGCACCCAATTGCGGCGCGGTAAAGGATGACAGCCCACCCAAAAAATTCCCTACCGCCGATCTGCAGGCCGATAATATTACCGCTTCTCCTGGCATCTACTTTTCCTCCTTACACCAATTCCATTTGTCAAGAACATCGTATTTATTTCAGCTCTTTTATGCGGGCACGATAAATCGTGACACGCCATAGATTCAAAGCTGGTCGCATTTTGTCGGGTTTCGCAGCCCGTGGGCGGGCGATAAACCCGACCTACTTCTACTACTTTTCCTCCTTACACCAATTCCATTTGTCAAGAACATCGTATTTATTTCAG